>JAGHYT010000089.1:0-17392 GCA_017743535.1 Chloroflexus sp. | reverse complement strand
ATTGGTGAAGAGATGGGCCTGGCCGGAACCTTAGCGGTACTCATCGCTTATATGTTACTCATCTTCCGCGGTTACCATTTAGCGCTGGCGATACCCGGTCGTTTTCGCGGCTTTGAACAACTCCTGGTGATCGGTCTGACCTCAATCATTGCTGTGCAAACGCTCATTATTCTAGGCGGTAATCTACGCCTCATTCCCCTGACGGGCATCACACTGCCGTTTATCTCATATGGTGGCTCATCGATTGTCATTAACTTTTTGATTGTGGCGCTGCTCTTGCGAATTTCGGTGAGCGATCAACGGTACTAATCGTTCGTAGTAAAGCGCAGGGGCGACAAACTGGTCGCCCCTGCTTCATGTCTGGCGGTGAAGAGGGAATAGACGTTACATCCGACCGCGTAGCATCCCGTTCCAATACATCGCCGGTAACCCGTAGGCTTTTAGCGCATACATGCTGTAGCGCTCCTGCGACTGATCGAAGGGGAAGCTCTCCTTTGGTTGATTGGTATAATCAAATTCTGCCAGAATCAGACTGCCGTAGCCGGTGACCAGTGGACAAGAGGTGTAGCCATCATAGGTGGCCGGTAACGTCTCTTTAGCCATTGCCGCCATCAGATTTGCTACCAGCACTGGTGCTTGCTTACGAATGGCAGCTCCCGTTTTCGAGGTAGGCAAGCTCGAGCAATCACCGAGACTAAATACGTTGGGATAGCGTTTGTGCTGAAGGGTATATTGATCGACATCGACCCAACCGCCGGTATTAGCCAGCGTGCTGCTCTTGATCACGTCGGGCGCACTCATTGGCGGTGATACATGCAACATATCGAAGTGAACCGTCACCGTCTCGCGGGTAGCCAGATTGAGGAAGACGGCCTCACGCGCCTCACCGCGTACCTCGATCAAATCGTGCTGGAAATGAACGTTAATCCCCTTGCGTGCGACCACGCGATTCAACGCATCAGCATACTTCTTTACTGCAAAGATGGCTGCACCCGCATGGTAAAAATTGAGCTGGCTCTGCTGCCGCACTCCAGAGCGGCGGAAATAATCATCGGCTAGATAGACGATCTTCTGCGGCGCACCACCACACTTGATCGGCGTGCTCGGATGAGTGAAGACAGCATTTCCGCCCCGGAAGGTGCGGATATTCTGCCAGGTATATTCAACAGTGTCATACGAGTAGTTCGAGCAGACCCCATTCTTACCCAACGTTTCTGGCAGTCCCTTCACCTTATGCCAGTCAATCTGAATGCCCAGCGCCACAACCAGATAGTCGTAGGTAATCGTCTCACCGTTGCTCAGGGTCAGACTGTTATTATCGGGGTCAAATGCCTTCACCGCCTCCTTCAACCACGTGACTCCTGGTGGGATGTAATCGGCTTCTGGGCGTGCCGATTGCTCACGAGGAAAGACTCCGCCCCCAACCAGCGTCCACAAGGGCTGATAGTAGTGTACAGTTGACGGTTCGATCAGCGCAACCTCCGGCGGATTTGGCTGACCCATAAGTTGGGCAGCAACGGTCAGACCACCCGTACCGCCGCCAGCAATGACAACCTGATAGTGGCTCTTTGCCATAGTGTGTTTCCTCTCTAGTCGCGATCCTACCTGTTTACAACCTTTTCTCCGGCACGTTACCGTCCTAGCCCGGCAGTTTTTGCCCAAACCGTTCGGCAAAATTGAGGGCGAAGCCAAGCGAACGTTGCACATCACGGTTGAAGAGTGCACCCAACAATGCCATTGGGCCGGCCCGCCGTGGCTCACGTTGGGCACTCACCAGCGCATGCGCTGCCGCTCCCATCACCTGGAGCGTCTTCGGATCAAGCACACCCGAACTCATCAATGCTTTCATCTCCTCTGACTGCATCAAGATGAGGAGATTGCGTAGTGCAGTCAATCCCTGGCGAACAGTACCCTCAATATCGACACCTTGCCGGCTAGCCGCAGCGTACAGTTCGTCAATCATATCGACGGTCATCGCAGCAAAGCCGGGGGCCTGGCGAGCCAGTTGTTCGAGGGTTACCAACTGCTCACTCAGTCCGGCCAAGGCACGGAGAGTCGCCGGCTCGGTCAAGCGCTCAAGGGCGTGCAAGCCGACCTTCAATCGCTCGTCGATATCGATACCCGCCTTTGCCGCATCCCGATACAATCCATCGATCGTATCGGTTGCCATGGCCAGCAGCGCTGGCGCCTCGCTGGCCAGCGCATCAGCTTTCGCGAGGTGCTGTTCGATCCGATCCATCCGTTCGAGCAACTGACCGAGAAGTTCAGCAACGTGACCGGCCTCGAGGGCATGCACCTCGCTCGTTGTTCCACTGTTGGTATGCGCGTATGTCATAGCTCTCCTTACGTGTTGCGCCCGGCAGGTGTCGGGCAAAAACCATTCATTCGATGCCGTTCACCCCACAGCAGGTACGGCCACTCCTGCTGTGGGGTGGGGGAACCCAGAAGCTACACCGCAACCGCCGAAGCTAATTCACGCCAGGTACCCTGTGGATCAACCAGCGTTGCAACGTTGGTAAAGCCAAATCGGCGCAGCAGACTCGTACCAACCTGCGAGCGATACCCGGTTGCACAGTGGGCAATGATTGGCGTATCACGTGGAATCTCGTCGAGGTGGCGTGGCAGATAACCGAGCGGGATGTGAAGTGCACCGGGCAGGTGAATCTCCTCGTACTCGGTCAGATTGCGCATATCGAGGATCACTGCCGAACGGTCGGCTAATGCTGCACTGAGGTCTTTCACGGTAGCGGTCGGCAATTGCACAAGGTTATCACCAAGCGCCGATGCTGGCAGGTACCCCGGAATATCATCGACACCGATTGCCCGCAGGTCTTTCAGAATCTGCTCTATGTCAGCATCATCAGGTACCACGAGGTAAGTTGGCTTGGTGAAATCGACAAACCAGCCTACGTAAGTGCTGTACATCTTACGAATCGGGACACTGATGCTACCCGGTACGTGACCAGCAACGAACTCGGCGGCACTTCGGAGATCGAAGACGAGTGCACCTTCTGCCAGAGCCTGGTCGAGCAGCGGACGCTCGATCTCAACTGGTGTCGCCAGATCGTGCAACAGAGCCGGCCCGACCTTGTTCACATACTTCATGCGGGCAAAATAGCGTGGTGGTTCTGGTTGGCCTTTCAGCAGCCAGTGTACAAACGCATCTTCATCATCAAACTGGAAAGCCGGATTGAACCGCTTCTCGTACCCCAGCGTACTCGACGGAATTGCGCCTAAAGCCTTGCCACAGGCACTGCCGGCACCATGAGCTGGCCAGACCTGTAAATAATCAGGCAATGCCTTAAAACGCTGTACCGACTGGAATTGCTTGCGTGCACCGGGTTCTTTGGTTCCGGCAATCCCAGCAGCCTCCTCCAGCAGGTCAGGTCGGCCTACATCACCCACAAACAGGAAGTCGCCGGTGAATACGCCCATTGGTTGATCGGCAGCGGCAGTGTCGGTGATCATGAATGCGATATGCTCTGGCGTGTGCCCTGGAGTGGCAATCACCTGCACCTTAATATTCCCAACCATCCAGGTGTCACCATCTTTAACCAGAATTGCCTTCTCAATTTCGGGGTAAGCGTACTTCCAGTTGGCGTCGCCCATGTCGCTCAAATACATTTTGGCACCGGTACGAGCTGCCAGTTCACGAACACCGCTTACGAAATCGGCATGAATGTGGGTCTCGGTCACGTGAGTGATGCGCAATCCTTCCTTGGCTGCTACCCGCAAATACGGCTCAACGTCTCGCATCGGATCAATAACCATCGCTTCGCCAGTCTTGGCGCAACCGATCAGATACGAAGCCTGGGCTAGCATCTCGTCGTAGAAATACTTCAGCAACATTGCTCTACGTCCCTTTCTTCATTTGTCCCGTTAATCAGCAGCTTCCCTCGTACATCGCAGCATTGGCGCCAACTGCTTATTGAGAGTGTTGGGAGTTTTCGTACTTATATGGTACGCAGAAATGCCACTTGCCAGAAGCCGAAACATGCTTATACTATCTCTAAGTGACAACTTATAGCTTGGGAGTATGTCGTCTATTGCATCCAGTAATAAATACTTTTGGGCGTCGGAGCAGTATTCGCTGATCGGTGTACACCGATCTGGATACAGCCTGGCGCGGGTTTGGCGAAGAATAAGGATGAACCCGTGCTGCGATACCAATGATGCATCCATACAGGAGCAACGATGCTCGATCTCTACAAACTCGATATCTTCACGCGGGTGGTTGCTGCGGGAAGTCTCAGTAAAGCTGCTGAGCAGTTGCATATGACTCAATCGGGGGTCAGTCAGCACATTCGGGCACTGGAAGACAGTCTGGGTACAGAGTTGTTCGTGCGTGGCCGCCGTGGCGTTGAATTGACTCCAGCCGGTCAGCGGTTACTTGCTTATTGCGAGGGGATTTTTCGCCTGGTAGCTGAAGCCGAACTGGCCGTGACCAATGTTGCCGGACTGCGTGATGGTCAGTTGCAGATTGGGGTAACGCCCGGCGTGAGCGCCTACCTGCTACCCGAATGGGTGCAGATGTTCAGACAACGCTATCCCAACCTCGCAGTGAGCGCCCAAACCGGTACCACATTTGCAATTGTAAACGAATTGCGCAGTGGTGGCCTCGATCTGGGCGCTATCGAAGGCGAGCTTGACCATACGATAACGGATGTGCAACAACAGCCCCTCCGCGAATTTGATCAGTATGTGGTTGTCGGACGACGGCATCCGTGGTGGGGACGCAGTGAAGTACATCTGAGCGAACTGGCTTATCAGCCGATGATCATGCGACAAGCGAGCAGCCAGACGCGCGTGTGGCTAGATCAGGCTTTACGCGAGCAATCATTGACACCGCGGATTATCGCCGAGCTTGATAACCTCGAATCGATCAAGCGAATGGTGATGATCGGTACCGGTCTGACAATTCTTCCCCTCTACGCTATTACAGCCGAGCAAGAAGTAGGCGCGTTACATCCAATCCCGATTCAAGGTCGGCCGCTACGACGCACCCTACGTTTGTTGTGGCGGGCGACCCGACCACTCTCACCAGTAGCCTACGCTTTCCGTCAGCTCTTGATGGCGCACTATGGACGCTAGTGGCGTTCTACCAGAAGGCGCTGCATTCGGGTAATTAGTCGTTCTTCCAAACCAGGCGGGAGTGACGGAGGGGCTTCTTCAAACTGATGAAGGAGAGAGAGCGTCTGCCGTAACGAGGCGAGCAGCGATTGACACTCTGGACATTCGCGCAGGTGCGCTTCCAGTTCGCTGCATTCAGTAAGGCTCAATTCGCCATCAAGATAGTCATTCAGGAGATCAATGAGATCTTCACAATGATAATGATCATTCGGTATCATCGTGACCTTCCTCAGTCGGCTCGACATAACGAGCCAACAGCTCACGCAGGCGTAGGCGGGCGCGATGCAGGCGTACCTTTACTGCACCAGGGCTAATCCCCAACTGAGCTGCTGTCTCCTCGGTACTCAAATGTTCGATGTCGCGCAATACAATCACCGCCCGCAACGCATCAGGTAAAGCAGCGATAGCCTGGGCAATTTCTTGCCGTAATTCGTCATCAAGCACGCTCCGTGCCGGATCGATACTCCAGCGCTGCGCGGGCTGCGGTGACGTTGTCTCAACATTGATGTCGCCTACGTCATCAAGATCGACCTGTGGTCGTTTCTGTCGCAACAGCATCAAGCCTTCGTTCGAGGCTATCCGGTAAAGCCAACTTCGCAAACTCCCGGTACCGTTGAATTCAGATAGAGCAGCACAGGCTTTGATAAAGGTTGTCTGCAAGACATTCTCGGCTTCATCGGCATCGCCTAGCAGATTGAGGGCGCGTGCGTAGACGAAAGGGGCAAACCGTTTGACAAAGCATGTACAGGCATCAGGATCGCCACGACGCAGTCCTTCCAAAAGTGCCTGTTCATCGTCATACAGGGAAAGATCAATGATTGGGCCTGGCACAGCAGTTTCTCCATCGCAGACAGTTGTCAGATGGGAACGTTCGGCTGAACAGTTCTTGACCGGCACGATTCTTGCGTTGATCATCTTCCCTCTCCCACGTTGTAGAACGGGAGAGGGAAGGGAACGGCGGAGAACGCCGGTGACTCTGTTGTTCAGACACTTCCTGAAAGTAGTATAGCATGTCTACGGTGGAGTACCTGTTGGGCGGCTACCAATCTACGCAGCCGCAGCAGCGATGGCTTCACGAAGCTTACTGACCATCATCCCTTCCGGTACCGCTCCTTCAATATGTACCAGATCGTCGATCACGGTCTTTGGAACCCCCATCACTGCATAGCGATCTCCTAATTCGGGGAACTCGGTCACTTCAATGCCTTCGGCAGAAATGTATGGGTTCGCCAATGCCAGCCGGTAGGCCATAACTACTGCTCGTGGACAATAGGGGCAGGTTGGAGTGACGAAGACCTGGAGGTGCATGGGGGCCTGAATTGTCTCGAGCAAGGCCATCGTTGCCGGTTGGAGATCGGGCTGAGCAGCTCCGCCGGCCAGGCGAATCGCCTCAATAAGGGAAGCAAATTCATAGCCACTAGGTAACCCGGCAAAGCGCAACCCGTGATTCTTTCGTTCTTCACCGATGAGAAAGACGATTCCGGGCGCTTTATCGACACCCAGTTCGGTAGCATATGCTTGATCCTGTTCAAGATCGAATACCCGCAGGCTCAAGAGCGGATTGAGGGCCACAACCTCTTGTAACAGCTCGTGCGTTACCTCGCTATATTCCCCACTCTCAGCCGAGGTAAAGAGCACGATCTCTACCGGTCGATTCAGTCCGGCAAATGCTTCCCGCACCGCCTTGCGATCTTTTTCCTGCATGAGCGCCATTGTTTCATTCCTTTCACGCCATCAAGATAATTACCGTTGCTGCTAACAAGATGCAAAGCCGGTGCGTTTGGTTACATTGCCGATCTTATGCACGGCCTTCGCGTATTGTCATGATACCAAAACCGACTGCACCGAGCACCAGGATTCCGGCCAATATACTATTGAATCCATAGCCAATTGTGATACTCAGCCATGGCGCGATCAACGAGCCTAGAATACGGCCACCTCCAATAGAGGCTGTCATCGCGGCGAGTACCGTCCCACGTCCCTGAGCGCTCAGGCCGCTGACCAGCGGAAAGGTAGAGACAATCGCAAACTCAAAGCAAAGATCAAACGCTAGGAGGAGCGTAAGAAAGAGGAACCAGGATGTGCTGTGTGGTAACAGCAGTAACCATACACCGACCAGGGCAAAACCACCCAACACCGCTCGTCGTTTGCCTATCTGATCGGTGAAGAGGGTTGCCATGAGAGACCCGGCCAGCTCAACGATTCCCAATAAGCCAAAGACGAACCCCAATTCGGTTGTTGTTGCACCAAACGTACTGCTTAACCAACCGGCATAGCTTACAAAGATAAGTTCGACCGCTGCCATCTGAACGAAGATAAAGATAAGTGTAGACAGGATCACCGGTTGACGTACCAGATGCGACAAACGATTCTCGGAAGTGGAACGAGCATATAGGGCATGAATCTGTTTATCATTCGGGAGCACTATCGTAAGCGCAACGTTTATCACCCCAACAACGGTCAACACGAAAAAGACCGTGTCAAGACCGAAACGATCAGCCGTCCATGTCACTAACGGGACGCCGAGCAAGGCTGACAATGACCAGCTCAATTCTAAGATACCGAGCATACGCCCGCGTTGCGTGTAATGACTACGTGCACTGACATAACTTTGTAATGCTGGCATTGCAATGGCAACTGCCAAGCCAATAATGCCGTAGCCGAACAGAAACAACCAAAAGTGATAACTGAACGCACAGACGACCGTACCAACTACGAACAGAATCCCACTCCAGAAAATGGTTGTCCGATCACCAAACCGATCGCTAAGCATACCACCCAGCGGACTCAGCAATGATGCCCCTACCTGGATGGTAATTAGCAAACTGGCTGTGCTTAGATCAACCGCGAAACTGGTCGCAAGAAACGTCAATAAGGGGTACACCAGGCGAAAGACCAGACTGATCAGCCATCGCATCCAGACCAGAATTGCTACATGAGCCCAGGATAATGTTTGAGATGATGTTGTCGAAAGTGTGCTCATAACGAAAGATGCTCCTCGATTGACAGGCCGACTTCAGCAGGCTATCATTTTACGTACTGCAATCGCCAATGTTGTAATGAATACCGTGTAATTATGCAACGCCAATACCACGCATGGCACAGCCCTGCCCTCAATCGAACGATGGAACTCCTCATTTTTGGTCATTCCGGTGCCCCCGTTTTGGTCTTTCCTACTTCGCATGGACGCTTCTACGAGTACGAAGACCGTGGTATGGTTGGAGCGCTGAGCCATCATGTAGATCAGGGTTGGATTCAATTGATCTGCGTTGATAGTGTGTACAGCGAAAGCTGGTATAACTACGCAGCCGATACGGATGCCCGTATGTGGCGAGAAGAACAATACGAACACTACCTGATCACCGAAGTCTTACCACTGGTTCGCCATCTCAATCCTAACCCATTTCTGATTGCAACCGGCTGTTCGTTCGGCGCCAGCGAGGCAGTGATCTTTACCTTGCGCCATCCGGGTCTGGTACGGCGGGTGATTGGTCTATCGGGATTATACGATCTGAAGCGCTTTTTCACTCACTACACCCAGGGAGTCTATTTTCACAATCCGGTAGATTTTGTGCCCAACCTGACCGATCAATGGACAATTGATCGGTTGCGTGAGACCGACATTATTCTGGCAATTGGCCGTGACGATCCTGCGGCCTGGTCAAATGAACTTCTATCGAGCCAATTGTGGGGCAAAGGTATTGGGAATGCCCTGCGTATATGGGATGGATGGTGCCACGATTGGCCGTACTGGCAACGTATGATCGTGCAGTACATTGGCGGCCACGATTAGTAGGGGTATGGTGCCGCCGTGTCCCTACGGTGCCGTGACCGGCAGTGCGGGCGGGGCTTTGATGGACGATGCGGGCGGGGCCGCGATGGACGGTAGGGGCGAAAAAATTTTTTTCGCCCCTACCGTTTGTCCGTCCATTGACCATCCGCATCGTTCATACGGTTGACCGGCCATCTCGTCCATGCGGTTGGCCGTTCATATCATCAAATGCCATTGACCATCCGTATCGTTCATACGATTGACCGTCCGTATCATCAATGCCATTGACGTCCATATCGTTGGTGTGGGTGATACGATTATCCCAACGATGGCGTTCCGATCCATTGGTGTGTGGTAGAGCACAACCCGAATTACTAAGAGATATGCAAACGCATCTGAAATCCGGTACCTTCGGACTATTTTACCGTTCTACCGATTACCATATACTGATAGGCAGAGCAAAAGCTTTTGCAGGAGTGTGTGCGATGGAGACCAAATCTGGACAATCGATTGTCGAAATGGCACTCTTGCTGCCGGTGATGTTGATGGTGCTCTTTGGTATCATTGAGTTTGGCTATCTAATCTTTGCTTACTCAATGGTATCGCAAGCGGCACGTAACGGCGCCGAGGCAGCAGCCCAGCTCCCACCCTATCAGACCTGGTTGGACTTACGGAATAATCCACCGGCCAACTATCCTGGCTTTACCGCCGATCCCTGCACTCGCGGAATTATGGAAGCAATTCGCTCGGATATTGTCTTGTTTGATGGTACTGCTAATGAAGGGCGACGAATCGAAGATTATGTCACCATTCGTTATCCAAATGGCAGTCAAACCCGAAACCTTAGTGATCGAGGTCCAATTGAAATTGAAATCAACTACCCGGTACGCAGTATTACACCACTCTTTGATATGATCGGTCTTCCAAATGGAACTCTCAATCTGCGCGTTGTTCAGCGCCGGTCCATTGAAAACCTGGGCGTTGACCCAACGCACCCACGTGGAGTAGCCTGTGCTCGTGATATTAACGACTGGAATCAGAACTTCAGGCAACCGTAAGTAGAGAGGGGGTGATGCTATGAAACAACGACGCAAAACAACTGGTCAGGCAATCGTCGAATTTGCCCTCTCGGCAACGGTGATTTTTCTCTTACTTTCGGCAGCGGTTGATCTTGGTCTCATCTTCTTCACGATGCAGGCATTGCGGGCTGCCGCGCAAGAAGGGGCTACTTACGGTAGTTACCCACTAGTAGTTACCAACGGTCGCGGCCAGGTCACTGAAGTACGTCTCAACTATCGCGAAATCTTCAATCGTATCCGCACCGCTGGTGGCACCCGTCCGACAGGTGTAGCAAACCTTCTTGATCTCAACGGTGATGGGATTGATGATGCGAATCAAACAGCCGTTTTTAACCCTAACAATCCAACCAATCCTAACGGGTTTGTTATTATCGAAAATCCCAAAGGAGCTAATCCAGCTAATTTGAGCGGTAGCTGTTCAACAACGACTCCGCGCACCGATATGCGCAATGCGGGTCAGAATTGTTGGATCAGGGTCACTATTCGTTACCGTTACCGGCTCTTCTTCCCATTTGCGCCAGCCTTTGGGCAAGAGATTATCTTGCGAGTAACGCACACAATGCCCATCCGTAGTCAATTTGTTGGTTAAGATGTAACGTTTTGTTGAATGTCACCGTGCGTTATAGCGTCAATGCAGCACATGGAGGAAATGTATGAAAAAGGGATGGAGCACACACCGTTCATTACGGCGAATACGGGGGCAGAGTATTCCATTGCTGGCCCTTATGATCGTCGTCCTGATCGGAATGGTGGCACTTTCGGTCGATGTAGGGCGTACCTTTGCCGAAGAGCGTCGCGCTGTTGCTGCGGCCAATGCAGCTTCACTTGCAGCGATGAACACTTACATCCGCCGACCTGCGGGAACCACGAACACGGTTATCTACGACTCAATCGTCAACTCACTGCGTTCCAATGGAATTGAGGTAGATAACAATCCAAATATTCGCCTGGAAGCCTTCTATTTGAACGCACGCGGTGAACCGATCGAGGGTGGCGCCCGTATCACCCGTGATGGTACTGTCGCACCGGATAACGTTGCCTACATTCAGGTTAATCTGAGCGGCAACGTTGACACCTTCTTTGCACGGGTCGTTAATCAAAATCAGTTGCCGATTGCAGCTACCGCTTACGCCGGTACCTGCCCGCCAACTGATGGTGTGTACCCCATCGGTATCAATAATGACTATATCAGTGGTAACGAATTCCGCAATCCCGGCGATGCAGATGGTGATGGTCGGCCTGACAACAACTGGACAAGGTTGACGAGCGGTACCTTTAGAGGCTATACCAAAATGCGGCTCTACCTTGCCGAGAACAATCAGCCCGGCCAGTTTGGCTGGCTGCGCTGGCTCGATGGTCAAGGGGCTAGTGGTGCCAATGCCAATAGTGCTCAAGAGCTAGAGATGTCACTTTCCGGTACTGGGACGCTCTCAAAGGGCTTTATGGAGGCGCCATGGCCGAATACGAACATCCCGCGACCAGCAAACTATCCCGAGCGACCCGGTGAGTTAAATGTCGGTGACTGGGTGTATGGGAGCTCAGGTTTCACTGCCAGTAATGATCGCCGCGCTGCCCTGGACGCTCACATCAGCAACCAGACATTGATGGTACTGCCGATCTACGATATTTCGGTTGGTCAGGGCTCGAATGCAGTCTACCGCGTAGTCCGATTTGGTCTGTTCGTCCTAACCGAATACGGTCGCGAGCGCAATCGCCCCTACATGGATTTCATCTTCCTCGGCAACCCAAATCGCCAAGGCACGGCATGTTCGGCTACTCCGCCACCACCTGAAGACACGAGTATTGTCCGTTTGACCGGTAGTGTTGAGCTATGGCCCGAGTATCAGGTAAATGTAAACGATCAGCCACCAATTCAGTACGTGGTTATTCTTGACGCAACCGGCTCGATGAGCATGGATTTCTACGGTCGCGGGAAGGTAAATGGGCAGACTCGTCAGTGCATCACCGGCCCGCCCGGCTGGCCAATACCGGACGATCCCAGTTGTGATGGTTCACCACGCTTTGCATGGACTCCGATACAGGAACGGCGTATCTACGTAGCGAAAGAGGCAGTACGTCTCCTCATTAAGCAGACCAACATGCCTGGAAATCCGGGGTATGATCCTAATCGTCCAATCGACCAGATGGCTATTATCTGGTTCAATCATGACGTGCCGTCAGACCGAATTATGTTAGGTGGATTTAGCTCAGATCCGATTGCGCTAGATAGAGCTGTTCTCGATGCAGGAGCAGTGAACGGACAACCATACCTGGCGCAGGGCGGAACCAATCTAGCTGGTGCTATATACCGAGCTAATGAAGTGCTCAGTCGTGCACCATCTACCACCAGTCAGCTTGGTCGGCAGTGGACGTATCGAAGGGCAGTTATCCTGGTGACCGATGGTCTGGCTAACTATTTCCTTGATACCAGGAAGGGTACTCTGAATGGCGGTCAAAGCAACATGAATACCTATCCAGTAGGCCATGTATGCCGATATTCTGGCGTGACCGATGATGCGCCATGTCAGACCACTGAAGTAGGTGGGAAGTATAATGGCATGGATCGACCTGTTACCCAAATGGTACAGGAAGCGATGAAACTCAAGTCGAATCAGTCAGTTCAGACCGATTTTTACGTGCTGGCTATTTCGGTTGTGCCTACCGTTGGCTTGCAGGATGGGGTTGCTTCAACGCCACGCCACTTCTACATGGCATCGACGCTCGAACGCGACTCAAGTGGATTGACAAACGTTGATCGTATGATGCTGGCAATCAATGAACAACTTGAAAGAGGGCCATGCATTAGCGGCAGTGACGGCGAGTGGCGTGGAACTATTCCGGGCAATCATTTCCAGTCGATCAATGGTCTAAGATATCCGAACGTCGGCGAGGTCATTCTGGAAAATTTCTCAACCGGGAGCGTGTACCGAGCGCCGATTGTGGCCGGTACTGACGGGCGCGTGCGGTATACCTTCGAGTCAATCCCGCGGGGAACTTACCGCTTGCAAGCCTACCTCTTCTACCGCCATCCGCTCGATCCACCCACGGCTTTGCCGCGTATGTACAGTCAGCTCTTCAATGGTAGCTCGAGCCAGTCTGATATGGTCGTTGTGCTTGAGCCAGGTAGTCAGGGAGTGGGTTTCATCTCAACTATTGAGCAGAATCTACGCCTGCGCCTCGATGGAAACGTCTGTAGCGTGAACTAGGTGCCAACGTGGTATGCCGCAGAGACAGATACTTTGTCTCTGCGGCATCACTCTGTTAATCGTAGGATTGGTGTTGTCGAACCCATCATACCTGAATGGTTGCAAGCATCCAGGCTTTTACACCTGGCGTAATGTATGTGTGAGCCGGAGGCCGCGAACTCAGCTAACCTGGTCTTAGCCGGTTCAACCTCACGATACACACAGCTCCCAGGGAGGATCATAATGAGTATGTCTCGGCAATTTCAGCGATCGCTGACGCTATTCATCATAGTGGCGACCGGTATGGCATGGCTCCTTGTTTCACTACCGCCAGTGGCTCGTGCTCTTGATGACGAAACCGGTGTTCTCGAAATTATTGACAACTCGCAAGCCGATTTTGCCAGCGGTGTGTTTCAGCGAACGGTGGTCGCCGCCTCGCCCTCATCACCCAGCAGTCCTGATGTGGTTGGCGCGGTTGAATTGGCGCCAGCCGGTGCGCTTAATCGCAGCAATTGGTTCATCGCTTCAGCGCGGTTACCTCAACCGCTAAGCGATGCGCCGGTGGTGAGCCTTGGCAGATATTTGTTTGTGATTGGCGGCGCAACCAGCCCGAATCCAGGAGAAGAAAACCGTTCTTCGTACATTTACCGTGGGGTAGTTAATCAAGAGACTGGGAGTCTGGAAACTCGCGATCCAGTTCCACCAGGTAATGATGCCTTCACTGCATTTACAATTCCAGCCGTCGATCCAGGCCCTGAATGCAATATACCCCTGGCCGGACGTTCACGGGCCGGAGCGGTAGCCGTTCCAGCGACGACCGGCTCCAACTTGGGGTATATCTTTGTTATCGGCGGAAGTATGTACGATCAGGATTGCGCAACCTACGATTTCTCCACCAACATCGTGCAGCGGGCCACCGTTGACGCGAATGGAGATATCGTGGCTGGTGGCTGGAGCGCACCCGATAACTGGCGCTTCCCAACGCTGGATATTAACGGAAATATCATTACTAATCCCGATTCACCCGATCTGCGCGGCATTCAGAACGTACAGGTTGTGCATGTACGCACCAGCAATGGTACTGATTACATCTATGCTATCGGTGGCCTTAGTATTGCCCCGAGTCAATTTTTGCAGGAGGATATATATCCACACGTCTTCTATACAAAAGTTGATAGTAACGGCAATCTCGTCCATCCGACCAACGCTAGCGCGGCGACCGTATGGGCCAGACTCTCCGATCTCCCATTTACGATCCACTCTGGCACGGCAATTGCTGCCAGTACTACCCGCATCGAAGGTGGGACGCCGGTACAGAAAGATGCTATCTTCTTGCTAGGAGGGTGTACTGATATTGAATGTAATACACTCAACACGTCAGTCCGCCGCGCCGACGTGAACCCGACCAACGGCACGCTAACCTGGACCAATCAGGTTGCTCGCACGAGCGGTGGTGGTACGCAACCGATCAATATTCAGGGCCGGCAAGGAGTGACTGGTATCAGCTTTAACAATCGGCTCTACTATGTTACCGGCTCAACTGCGACCGGTACGCCAGGTGCTTCTGGAGCTACTGCCACGATTCCGGTCGCTATTTATAATGACCAGTTCTTGCTTGAGGATTTGACTGCGAGTGGCAACTATTTCGTTGGGACCAATGAAACCAGCGACTATGTCCTACCATTACCAAATAGGCGGCTTAACGCGGCAGTTACGCTAGTTCCGGCGGTTCCTCCTTCCAACGGGACGACGCAAGCTAATACGGCATGGATGTACGTTATTGGTGGGTCGAATGAGAACAACCAACCGACTGATACTATTTTCGTTGGTGGTGTTGGTGGTGCAAATGAGACAACCGGTACCACCCGCGTCTCGGAAGGTTGGTACTACTCGAAGCCGTTTCCGGTGCTGACTAGTGGCGAAACCTCGCGATTGCTGGCGATCAAGTGGGCTACGGACTTGAATCGGCCAACACAAAACCCTGATGCTGACATTCGGATACAATTCCGGGCAGTGGTGACCAGCGGCACCTGCCGTGAGAGTGATTTTGATCCGTCAACGTTGTCAACAAATCCCTCGCGCTGGCGTGATCTCGATGGCGACACGACATCGAGTCTGCGTTCAAAGAATGGTGAAAACGTGGTGCGTCTGGTCGATGCCTTCCCCGGCGAAGAGATCCAGGCAACCTGCATGCAGTATCGGGCTCAATTTATCCAGGACCCCGGCCTACCTACCTTTACGCCGCGCCTACGCTACTTTGCAGTCGAAAAGGTAGTAGCTGCCAAACCCGATATTCTGATTGATACGTTTAATGTACAGACAAACAATGGCCGATTCACCAACATTGTGCTTACGCTACGCAATTTGCGTAATAATAGTATTGCTGCAACGCGCAGCGTCGTTGCGGCAAGTGGTGGTGGCAGTTTCTTCGTCGATCTCTGCATTGCTCGCCGCACCAATCCTAGTACACCGGCACTAACAGCCGTACCGGCGCCAGATCCAAATGCCGGGCCCACTGCTACACCTGCCTGCGCGACTGTCAGTGCCCAGGTGCCGAAACACGTGATGGAACCGGGGGCAACATACTCCATTGCGCCGGACCAGTGGATAAAGTCGCAGGGTGGTGGCGAGGTTAATTGGAATGAGATATTCGGTGAACCGGGGACGTATGATATCGGTATCGTAGTTGACTACAACACTATGGCGGGTGAAGATGCACAAGGACGCAGTAATAATCGTGGTGAAAATGTCTCACCGCCGAATGGAATTATCCGCACAATTACGATTACCGCGCCGCCCAGCCCGACGCCAGGCCCCAGCCCGACGCCAGGCCCCAGCCCGACGCCGAACCCTAATCCACAGCCATCCAGCCATAAGGTCTTTGTGCCGGTGATCAATCGTTAAAGCGCAAACTTTACATTTCTTCTACTGAAGGTGGGGCGAAGTAATACTTCGCCCCTTGGCAAAGACTGGATCATCGTGATGCCCAAAGATTACAAATTACATTCCTCAACCGCTGTAATATATTAGAAGAGCGGTGCTGATACCTCCATCATGTGATGAGGGGACAACATCAGGTTGGTTTGGAGTGGGGCAACGCACCGCGTTGCCCCTACGGATGATGAAACATGTACAGACACCAACGTTGATCATCATTACCGGTCATCCGGCAACTGGTAAGACAACCATCTCACAGGCGCTGGCCAGTGGTTTGCGTCTGCCATTATTAAGCAAAGATGCGTTCAAAGAGTTGATATTTGATGGGCTTGGCTGGTCGGATCGGGAATGGTCGCGACGAGTCGGAGCCACAGCGATTACGATTCTCTACCACACTGCTGCGACCATCTTGAGTAGTGGCCAATCACTCATTGTAGAAAGTAATTTTCGCGTCGATCTTGATACACCGCGAATGCAGAAATTGCAGGCAATTGCTCTCAAGCCACTACAAATTCGCTGCACTGCCGACGGTGACATATTGGTTGAACGCATCCTCAGGCGTGTCGGACAACAGCAACGGCATCCCGGTCACTGCGACGATTGCTCGCCCGCCGATCTGGAGCTGGCGCGGACTCGGGGTGCTATTGAGCCATTACCACTCGGTGGACCGCTCCTTACGGTAGATACAACGTTTCCTGAACAGGTTGATGTGCCGGCGATTTTGCACTGGATAAGGGGGTATCTATAGTGTCTTCTGACCTTCCCCCTCGTCCCCTGTCGCAAGCGGAAGGGGGAAGGTGGGGGCTGGAGAAGAAGAACGTTGGCCCCCTCACGCAATGGTTGCGTGCTGGGAGTGCGTGCCGCTGGCCCGCATCCTGATGGATGGAACGGGGGTGCACCGGGGTCAGCGTTGGTGCTGCGGAGCGGGCTTGGCGGCCCTCACCTTCCCCCCTAGCCCCCCTTCCTCTCCCGCGCTGCGGGCGAGGAAGGGGGAGATGGGAGCTCCTCACCTTTGCCCTCACCCCCTGCCGCTCCGCCACGGGGAGATGGGAGCTCCTCACCTTTGTCCTCGCCCGCTTCTTCTCCTCCACAGGGAGAGGAAGGGGGAACGGCGGGAGTGAAAGAATATTGGCAACCTCCCACGCCACGGTTGCGTGCTGGGAGCGCGGGCCGTTGGCCCGCATCCTGATGGAGGGGTGCACTGGTGTCAGCGCTGGTGCTGCGGAGCACGCTTGGTGGCCCTCACCTTCCCCCCAGCCCCCTTCCTCTCCCGCAGCGCGGGAGAGGAA
>JAGHYT010000088.1:0-17527 GCA_017743535.1 Chloroflexus sp. | reverse complement strand
CGATGCGTAGCATGGGTTGATCGAGCTGCGATTGCTCAACCGGCGAGCCGGAGGCGCGCGTACCCAGGACGGCGATGCGTAGCATGGGTTGATCGAGCTGCGATTGCTCAACCGGCGAGCCGGAGGCTCACGTACCCAGGACGGCGATGCGTATCATGGGTTTATCGAGCTGCGATTGCTCAACCAGGTGCGGATCAAATCCGCAAAGTGAGCCAGATCGTCTAGTTTCGCCAGACTCGCGTACACCTCATTCCAATCCACGGTGAGATACTCGTGAACCAGGATATTCCGCAAACCTGCAATTGGCGCAAGGCGCCTGGCGAATGCTGGAGATACTATCCCTAGTTCTCCCATCCGAAGAATTGCCTCATAATAGCTACTCGGTTTCTGGGCGCCTTCCAGTGCGATAATCCGGTGACAGATGTCGATACAGCATTGCGCTGCTACCTCTAAATTGCGCTCCACAATGTCGCGCAAGTATGGATCACTCATAAACTCAGTTTGTGGTCGACTGCGTAGCGGTGTCAGACGAGCCAAGCGCTCGTAGAGTTCGTCCAAGCGCCTCTCGATACCGCTGAACTCGACGCTCATTGCCTGTCCCTTTCACGATCTCCTGGCGCTGTGCTCGCAAAAAAGGGAGATAATCTCCGTAACGACTCATCACCTCTGCTTCATACTCGATTCGTTCGGCAATTGAGTGTTGGTACACGATCTTGCCTTGCGCAATGACAGCATAGGCTAATTCGATTGGCGCCTGATTGAGAATAATCACATCTATCTTCTTCCCGTCCAGTAGTTGCGAAAAGAGATATTCGAGCTGTGACATTGTTTGTATTACTGACACTCCGTGCCTGAGCAGTACCGCCAGATCAACGTCGCTCAGCGGGCCAGTCTCACCGCTTACCTGCGACCCGAAGAGGTAGACAAGACGAATATCTGGTTGAGTGTGAATCATTGCTTCAATCTGCTGCTGCAAATGCTGAATATCTATCGCTGGCATGAGCATTTCCTTACTTCCTCACTGCACGCACTGCCTGACATCATGCAAGAATTACAGTGAAAGGACAATACGCGGTGCAGGTGGAGCCGTTGGCCTGAACGTCGCAGGCGGGCATAACGTTCTTTTGGAAAGTATACCATCGTTACTGTGCATTATCCATGAGGTAAGGGGAAGATAGGATGAATGAATAGGCGTGGCACTGTCACGTGCTTGCAACATACGTCCCTGCGCCGCTCCTCTCCTCCCCTACTTCTTACACCAGCGTTCTATGGCTGCATGCCAGTCGGCTTCGGCAGCCTTCCAGTCATGCCAGCCACCCAATCGTGGCCAGTCGGCCAGACGGTAGTTGCCGGTGCGCCAGGCTATTGTCATATTCATGATGGCTGTTGGGCGTTCGGTCAGCAGAAAATAGACAAGTGCCCACGCTGCCGGATAGTCGAACATTCCGTATTGATCGTAGCCTTCACGACGTGCCACCAGATCGGCTAACACCGGTTTCAGGGGTAAGCCACAGATGGTAGCGAGGTGGCGCGGATGCGGTTGTAACTGGCTAGCGTGCTGTGATTGGACGGCAAGAACTTCGGCAAACCCTTCGTCGAACCAGCCTTTAGGTTCCTGGTGATAGCCAGGACTACGCCAATGACCGGGAAAGACATAAGCAGCGGTAACGGCATGACTTATCTCATGTCGTAGTGTTTCAGCCAGTGAGTTCGCAGTCTGGCCGACACCGCGTCGATAACTGTAGAGCACGCCTTGGGCAGCGTCGTAGATGCCATCGACATCGACGGTGAAGGGGGTGAAGGCTCGCATATAGTCGCGGTACGCTGCCTGTGAGGGAAAGATCAAGACCTGTAGCGGTAGTTGTTCTTCATCAGGAATAGGGGTTTCACCGACCATGCCAAGCAGTTGCCGTGCCAGGGTATAGGTCTGAGTGACGATGCTTAGCAGCTCTGTGCTGTCGGCGGTGTCGGCTGGGCCGGTGCGTAGCTTGACGGTCGTCGTGGCAACTTCGACCGGTAGGGCCAGTTGTTCATAAATGGTCTTCAGTGCGTGCCAACGGGGTGCAGTTGCCCATTCACCGGCCAGTCTATCGGCGGCGCGGGCCAATGCTGCGCGTGCAGTCAGCGGCGTTGGGCTGCTCTCCAGGAAGGTGAAAAGTGCTTTTCCTCGCGGATCGCCCTCATCTTGGGCGACCACGAGTGGCGGTTCAGTCGCCATTACCCCGGCTACTAATTGCTGCCAGGGTTCAAGGGCGCCGAGTTGATCATCACGGAGAAAGCTAAGCACTTCGGCGGCAGCAGTGCGGACGCCTGGATCAGCACTGTGAAGGGCATTGATCAGAAACTGTCGTGATGTTGTGCTGATCAGACCACGCTCGGCGGCGATCAGGCGGGCGCGGGCGCGAGCGGCCCGATAGCGCAGTGCTGGCGCATAGGTATCGCTGAGCGCAATGTGAGCCAGTGCCGGTGCAGCTTGCCAGCTCGGGTAGTAGATGCTGTCGAGTAACCATACAGCATCTTGTAAGAGAAAGTTATCGTACTCGCGCTCGAGCAGCTCTATCGCCACCGTCTGAGTCTGCGACGCGCGAAACTGGTTCATGAGTTCCGCAGCGCGTGTTGCTCGTTGACTCTCTGCCAGACGCCCCAAAATGCGAAGTGCATTGCGACGGGTGCGGGTGTCGAAGGTGCTATTGGCGGCGATACCCAACAACCGGTCAACATCATCCAGATCGGCGCGCGGTCGCAGCGCAATCGCGATTTGCTCGGTACAATCGTAATTAGCCTGTGGCAATATCGCCAGGAGATCAGCGGTATCGGCGTAGGTTGCTTGCGGACATGCCGGCGTGCGGATTGATGGTAGCTGGGCAGGGGCAATTGCTAGCTCTAACCGTGATCCGGGTATGACAAGGAGTAACGTTGTGAGCAAGATGGCGAGCCACAAGCGCATAAGGGAACGACATTCGCCTCAACGATCCAGGATACAAATTTCTCGCCGATAATCGAGCGTAACCCGACGAAACCGACTCAAGAGCCGGTTCCCAATGTTTGCCCGGCCCTGTCGCCCAAGATCGCCGTGGTTTGTTACCGGTACGTCAACTTCGACATCAGATAGGCGAAACGGCCCTACCTGTATCTCAACTGTTGTCCCACAGAGCACAGGCGTCGTGGCAGAAAAACCATGTCCGGTTGCTGCCTGTACTGGCCGTTCATTGAGATGAAGACGGGTTGCGAGATCAGGACTAAGCGTAAGTGCACTGTTTGAACCGGTGTCAATCGTGAGCAACACATCGAGAGCTGTACCGGTATCGGGGGATATAATCTGTGCGGTCAGCGCCGGAAAGTGCTCAAAGAAGTGCAGTGGTAACGCAGCACCGTTCGCTGTTGGTGGTGATGGCGCCAGATCGGGGTGACAGAGCCGTATCGTTTGTCTAGCATAGTCAATTGTCAGATTGAGCTGGTGAAGTACATTGTATCCCAATACCAGATCAACAGGGAACGGCGCCAATTGCAGATCGACTGCCATGAGGTAGAGGTTGCGCAGCGTCAACTCACCGAGACGCAGCCATGGCAGCACTGTCTCGGTAAACGGTACCGAATCAGAGGTTGCATCAGAGCCGAGGGCAAAATCGCCGAGACGCAGATCAAGACGACGAGCCAGCGCTAAGTCGATTGCCGAGGGATCGGTACCGGTGTCAAGCAAGACGAGGAGTGGCCGTCCGCCGGGGCCGGCAGCCCGACAGCGTATCACCTGCGGCTCCCAGATCAGTGGTATCTCGGTCATTCCACTGGCCGGAAAATGGAGTTGAGTCTGATCATCAAGCATATCGTTCTGCCGATGGATTATCATGCGTTACGGCCCGATAGAGTTCAAGAGCTCGCTTGCGCTGGGTCGCATGATCAACGATTGGCGCCGGATAGTCACGTCCGATCTGAACACCGGCTTTGATCTGCTCGGTTAGCGGCATCTTATGCGGTTCGTGAATGTAACGTACCGGGACGCGAGCCAGTTCGGGTACATAACGTCGGACATACGCACCGTCGGGATCAAACTTTTGTCCCTGACTAACCGGATTAAAGATGCGAAAGTAGGGTTGCGCATCGGTACCAGTACCGGCAGCCCACTGCCAGCCACCATTATTAGCTGCCGGATCGCCATCAAGCAGCAGGTGCATGAAGTGGCGTTCGCCCCAACGCCAATCAACGAGCAGGTCTTTGGTCAGAAAAGAGGCGACGATCATGCGAGCGCGATTGTGCATCCAGCCCTCACGTTGCAATTGCCGCATCGCTGCATCAACGATAGGGTAGCCAGTCTGTCCTTGTTGCCAGGCTGCAAAGAGGGTCGGATCATTCGGCCAGGCAATGCGATCATAAACCGGTTTAAAGCTCCCGCGTAATGCGTGAGGAAAGTGGTACAGCACCTGCACATAGAAATCCCGCCAGATAAGTTCACCGATCCAACTCTCTGGTCCCGGCCCCGGTGGAGTATTCAATGCTGCCGCTATACACTGCCGCGGCGACAAAACCCCCATGCGTAAGTAAGGTGACAGACGAGATGTACCGGCTATAGCGAGTCGATCACGACCCTGAGCATAGTCGGTCAGTGGGCCGCGCACAAAGCGATCAAGAGCAGCAAGCGCTACGGTTTCACCAGCCGGAAACCGGGGAAGTTCCGTTGGGGCGTCTGGCAGCAGCTCGGTGAGCTGAGGTAGCGGTATACCAGGTGGTAAGGGAATGGCGACTAACGCTGGCATCCCTTGCACACGCACCGGTTCTGTCGCCAAACGTGCTCGCCAGCGCTTTGCATATGGTGTATAGACCGTATACGGACGCCCCTCAGCCGTCACCACTTCATCCATTTCAAAGATGACCGCATCCTTGTAGCTTTGCGCGCTGTAACCGGCAGCGCGTAATGCCTGCTTAATCGCACGATCCCGACGGATGGCGTATGGTGTATAATCGCGGTTCCAGGTCACACCCGTTGCACCGGTCTCACGTAGCAGGGTGATCAGCTCAGACAACGGTTCCCCGCGCCGTACCACCAGATGTAACCCAAATGTACGCAGTTCGGCATCAAGCTCGGCCAGACAATCGAGGAGAAACTGAGTACGTGCCGGACTGGCAAAGCGTCCACCCAAGATTGCATCATCAAAGATAAACACCGGTACGACCGCACCACCGGCGGCATACGCAGCGGCCATCAGTGCGGTGTTATCGCGTAGTCGTAAATCACGCCGAAACCAATGGATCAACATACAGTTCCAATCGCAGGATACGCGCAAGTTTCCTCCTTCATTATACGGCGATTACCAATCGGTTTACCTGGTATAGGTTGATGTTACACGTTGTAACAGATGACTCATCTTTTCCAAAAGATCCTGTGAGCGGTACGGTTTGGGGATGAAGTCAGTATACTGATCGAGCGGGAGGCTATCATCGGTTACTTGCCCGGGATTACCACTCATCAGCAAAACCGGTAGTTTGGGATAGCGTTGGCGAATTGCTGCCAGCAACTCAAGCCCGTTCATACCCGGCATCGCCAGATCAACCAGAACAATATCAATCCCAAGTGCTGTTTCGGTCAACAGAGTCAATGCACCGTGACCGTTCGCTGCCTCTATGGTTACCATACCGGCTCGTTCGAGAATGCGGTTCAGTGTCGTTCGGATTGCCGCTTCGTCATCGACAATGAGTGCAGTTCCGCGCAGAATGATAGGCATGCTTTGAGGTTTGGCGGCAGGTGATATGGCCTTGCGCGTTGCGGGTAAGTAAACGGTAAACGTTGAACCAAGCCCCGGCGCACTATTGACCTGAATGGCGCCTTGATGTCGGCGAACAATCCCTTGAACGGCAGCCAGCCCTAACCCATGGCCTTTCGGTTTCGTGCTGAAGAAAGGGTCAAAAATGCGTCGTTGCGTGGCTTCATCCATGCCGATACCGGTATCACTTACGGTAAGGGTGACATATTCACCTGGTGGAATTGTCGGCATCAGATTCAGGCGGCGGAGATCGGTAGCCGTGAGTGTGACCACGCTGGTGCGCAGCGTGACCGTTCCAACACGCTCTCCAATTGCTTCAATCGCATTCGTGAGCAAATTGAGTACTATCTGCCGGATTTGACTGGCTTCTACCACAACCGGTGGAAGATTGCTATCAAGCTCGTAGTGAACCGTGACCTGACTACTACGGTTGGTTGGCAATCGCAAAATATCACTCATCTCACGCACCAGCGTTGAGAGATCGACCATCTCTAGGGAACGTTGTCCACGCCCGGCATACACCAATAGTTGGTTACACAGCTCAGCCGCCCGTTGTGCCGCCTGGTCAATGGCAGTCAGGTGAGGTTGTAACTGGTGATTTGGTGGTAAATCGAGGAGGGCCAGGCTAGTATGTCCTATAATTCCGGTCAGCAAATTATTGAAATCATGGGCGATCCCGCCTGCAAGCAACCCAAGACTCTCAAGTTTCTGCGTTTGCAGCATTTGACTTTCGATGCGGCGTCGTTCTTGTTCAGCGTAGAATCGTTCAATGGCTACGGCTAACACCGTTGCCACACTTTGCAAAAAGAAGATCGCGCCGGTATCAAGCGATGCAGATGCATACACGATAAGCGCACCGAAACGTCGTTCTTGCCCGCGAATGAAGATCACAGCGCCGTGCAGTGATGTCGCTGGCGGAAAGCGCTCGGCCAGGGCAGCGGGCAGTGTGCTCCATCCAGGATGGTCAGCGGGTAAATGACGGAAGAAATCATCTGGGAACGGCTGGTCAGGTACCTGACCCCATCGCTGACGTACCGTAGCAAGACCATCGGGATCGATGTCGATCAACGCAATCCCGCTGAGATGGAGTGTCTGCGCAGTCTGACTCATTGCAGCCGAAAAGAGTGTGTCGAGATCCGTA
Organism: Chloroflexus sp.; assembly: GCA_017743535.1. Classification (GTDB taxonomy): domain Bacteria; phylum Chloroflexota; class Chloroflexia; order Chloroflexales; family Chloroflexaceae; genus Chloroflexus. Next base: position 10,630 of record JAGHYT010000088.1, on the reverse strand, counting down.
TGAGCCAGTGCTTCACGAGCCAGGGTCGCCAACTGTTCCTGTTGGGCAGCCAGCTCGGCCAGTCGTTCATTCGCACGGCGGAGTGGCGTAACATCTTGAAACGCAATGACCGCGCATAACCCTTCCGGCAACTCAACGATCTCGGCGGCCAACTGCACAAAATGCGTTGTTCCATCTTGACGGCAAAAACTGAACTCCACGTCCCTGATCGTTCCCTGCTGATGCAATGTGTTGACAATGGTTGACCATTGTGCAGGTAATTGAGACCAATCGAGTTCATCGATCCGCTGCTTGATAAGCTGATCGCTGCTTAGTTCAAAAAATTCACGACAGGTCGCGTTTGCGTTCAGAATCAGGTTATCGGCGAGACGTACTATCAGCGTCGCAAACGGTGTGGAATCGAACAGGCGGGCAAGTTTTTCTTCCGAGATACGTAACCGTTGCTCAACAATTTCACGTTCGTTTAGTTCTCTTTGCGCCTCCCGAATTGATCGGGAGAAATGACTGATGACATGCGTGATAGTACGGGCCGCCAGGAGAAAGTAGAAGATGTAGGTAACGAACCAAAACAGCGCTGATGATGAAGCAGGATGGGGTGGAAGAAGATCGTCAGCATAGACAAACACTGCACTAACCGCAATAGAGAGAACTGTTATCAGCCAGGCGCCACGCTGACCAAGCAAGATACCGGAAATAATCACAACTAATGGTAAAGCGACAAAGGCTGGTGATTGCAGCCCACCACCAATGAACGCTGCGACGATCAACGTTAGCCAGAGGGCGCCGACAGCCAGGATACCCGCAGCACGTAGAGAATTGTTTTGTAACAATCGTAATGAACTAAGAAGTACAACCAGAAGTGGAACAACGATGAGCAGACGTAATGGGATCAGCGTTGGATCGATAGGTACGAGAATCGTATAGCTGAACACCATCAACAGGAGTAGCCCGATCAGCTCACGTAAAAGTTGATACCTATGCTGGTGTAGATAGTCTTTCGTTGCGGAAAGGGGATCGGGAAAAGCAGTCATGCATCTTTCTCCCTGAGAACTGATGACTATCGCGTCGCAGACTGCCCCCGATCTAGGAAGGTGAAAGAGTGGGCTATTCACCCTGATCGGGTGCGGCGCCGATGCTATGGGCTACGGTTACCCCACTTAACTGGATAATCGCTTCACGCACTTCATCAGCAGCAGTCTGCCAGGTTGCACGCAGCTTGGGATGCGCCTTCAGGTATAACGGTTCGCCAAACCGAACAGTTACGCGATAAGGACGAGGAATCACTTTTCCTTTCGGCATGACCCGATGAGTCCCTCCGACATAGGTCGGAATCACTGGTGTACCGGGAAATTCGGCAATGAGACGACCAATACCACTCCGAAATGGGCCAATTTCACCGGTTTTGCTGCGGGTACCTTCAGGAAACAGCAACAACGCATATCCTTCACGCAGAGCACGAGCCGCATGACGGAGTGGGTCTTGTCCACCACGGCGATCACGGGCTATGGGAATAGCGTTAAATAGGATACGTGAGAGAAACTGCATGATTCCACCCTGGAAGAAGTAATCTTGAGCGGCAGCGGCTACAAAGCGGGCACGTACTTCACGGGGTAGCACCGAATAAATAACCGCTGTGTCTGCATGGCTGGTATGATTGGCTGCGATGATGCATGCGCCTTCCAGAGGAATGTGCTCAATTCCTTCAATTCGTGGTCGCACGTATAGGCGTACAAATATTCTAAACAACGTTGGCACAAAACGGGCTGCAATGTGGCGGCTGCGGTAGAGACTCATAGCCCCTTCCCTATCTCTCGTGTCCTCACCCTCTTGATCGGACGATGAGAAATGCCAGTCCTGAAAGAACATGCACAAGTATTGTTAATATTATACTACCCGCCGTCATTCCTGGCGAGAGAATTGTTTCTGTAAAGCGTAAGGCCATCTTGTCCCAAGAAGCGTTTGGTATTCCGTTGCTATTGGGTGTTTTGACAGCAACACGATAAGCCGCAGCGGGGCGGATTCCAACTCCGCCCCTGCTACGGCGATCAATCGCCATCATTCGCTCTGCAAGCGCGCAATGGCGGTAGCATCATACCGCAAAATCGGTTGACGAGCAGCACGTACTTCGTCGAGACGTCGCACTGGCGCTTTCGTGGGTGCGGCATGCAATACTTCGGGTGTCTCGACCGCTTCGCCGGCAATTTTACGCATTGTCGCGATAAAGCGATCGAGCGTCTGTTTACTCTCGGTCTCGGTGGGTTCAATCATCAACGCTTCGGGGACAATCAGCGGGAAGTAGATCGTCGGCGGGTGGAAGCCGTAATCGATCAACCGCTTGGCGATGTCGAGCGTTCGTACATCTTTAGGCGCACCGGCGATCTGGCCGCGCAGCACCACTTCGTGCATACAGATGCGATCAATCGCCTGTGGATAAATATCTTTGAGCATCACCCGTACATAGTTTGCATTGAGCACTGCAGTTTCACTGACTGCCCGCAAACCGGTGGCACCCATCGAACGGATATAAGCCCAGGCCCGTACCAACATGCCAAAGTTGCCGTGAAAGGCCTTCATCCGGCCAATGCTCTTTTCAGGGGTAAAGAACTCGTAGCGGCCATCATCCCGCTGCCGTACTCGCGGGCTGGGAAGGAAGGGGGCCAGTTCAGCAGTACAACCAACAGCGCCTGAACCAGGGCCGCCACCGCCGTGAGGAGTCGTGAAGGTTTTGTGCAGGTTATAGTGCATGAAGTCAAAACCTAGTTCGCCTGGCTTGGCGATGCCTAGAATCGCATTAAAGTTCGCACCATCGCCATACATCAACCCGCCAGCCTCGTGAACCAGACGGCAAATCTCGACAATATGCTCTTCAAACAGGCCGAGGGTATTGGGATTGGTAAGCATCATCCCGGCGGTACGCGGTGATAGTTTGGCTTTCAGATCGTCGAGATCGACGTTGCCACGTGCATCACTTTTCAGCTCAACAACCTTCAACCCAGCCATTGCCGCCGTGGCAGGGTTAGTACCGTGAGCCGAGTCAGGCACCAGGATTTCAGTACGCTGCGTATCGCCACGGTCGAGGTGGTAGGCACGAAAGACCAGAATACCGGTCAGCTCTCCCTGAGCACCAGCGGCTGGTTGTAGACTGACCGCAGCAAACCCACTGATCTCGGCAAGATAATTTTGCAATTCGTACATCAATTGCAGGGCACCCTGACTGAGTTCTTCATCTTGCAGCGGATGCGCGGCGGCGAAGCCAGGCAGCCGAGCCGCTTCTTCGTGCAGTTTGGGGTTGTATTTCATCGTGCATGAACCAAGCGGATAGAACCCAGTGTCAATCGCATAGTTGCGCTGGCTCATCCGGGTGAAATGGCGAATGACTTCTGGTTCAGTTAGTTCGGGAAAACCCGCCAGATCATCCTGGCGGAGCAGATGTTCAGGGATGGGAGCCGGTTCCACACCGACTGCTGGCAGATTGACGCCAATCTTTCCCGGCTGCGAATAGGTAAAGATTGGTGGTTCTTCGTTATTCATAGCTGTTTGCTCCATTCTCATCAGGCGTCGCTACGATTGGCGGCGACTGAACTGCATCAAGGCCGGTGGCAATGTGCAGGGCCAGTTCCACCGCATCACGCTCAAGCAAGATTGTGATGCGGTACGGAAGGATGGCAAACTCGCGTACCTGATCATAGCGACGATCCGTTGTGTCGTTGTACGTAGTGCCATAGCCGACCCGCAGACCAAAATAGTCGGGATCGGCAAAATTGATCTGAAGTGTTGCGTGATCCCATCCTGGTCGCCAGGTCTGGGCGAAACCCCAACCAACCACCCCCACTAATCGCCAGTCTCGTTCACGTCGACGGACAATGAGGCGGCGCGGATGCAGATCTCCGTGGACAAGGCATGCCGGTCGGGCAGTTGTGGTGAGCCACTCGGCGAGACGGCGCATCAGCCAATCGCGCTGTTCGGTTGTCATCAGGTTCTGGTCAACTGCTGCGCTGGCCGCCAATGCAACCCGTTGCTGAAGATAGGTGATGTCGGCGCCAGGAACAGGTGATTGGGTCGTCGGGGTAGGGAGAGCATCGGGCTGTAATGGACCGTAGTATGGCGCCTGGTAGCTGTGAACCCGCGCCATGACCATTGCCAGCGCCTGACCGATGGCAAAGCGCGATTCCTCGTCGATGGCAGTGATTATCTCTGATAGGGGAGTGCCGGACAGGTAGCTTAAGGCTAATGCTGGTGGATCATCGCCAACTGCCGGGGTTTCCCCTAAAACCGAAGGCAGTGGTAGATCGATCTCAGCCTGTAACGTGCGCAGGGCGAGGGCTTCGGTCTGGAGCGCTTCACCGGCCCAGCGATCGACGCCAGCCGGCAATCGCAGCACAAACTGACGGTCACTTGCCGTAACCAGCAGGCTGCGCGTACCAAGCGGCGCAACGTCACGTATCCGCGTTCTCGGTAGGGCGCGGGAAACGATCCGTTCGATTTGGAGCAATGAAATGTCTTCGATCATACCCCTAACCATAGGCCGGCAGACCGTCAAGCGGCTGCGGCCAGTGCTGCGACGAAGCGATCTATCTCCACCGGTGTATTCATTTCGGTCACTGCTACTAGCATCGCGTTCCCCAGTTGTGGTTCATCGTTGCTCAAATCATAGCCACCGATGATACCCTGTTCACGCAATGCAGCGTTGATCTCGGCTACCGGACGAGGGCATTGCACTACAAATTCGCGGAAGAACGGCTGATCGGTAAGCACACGGTAATCAGGCAGATCGGCAATGCGGCGTGCTGCGTAATGAGCACGGTGATACGTGATCTCGGCCACCTTGCGCATACCGCGTTTCCCCATGAGCGACATATACACCGCTGAGGCCAGCGCCATCAAGCCCTGATTCGTGCAGATATTGCTGGTTGCCCGCTCGCGGCGAATATCCTGCTCGCGTGCTCGCAGTGTGAGTACGTAGGCCATTCGGCCATCGACATCCTTCGTGACACCCACAATCCGACCGGCGATCTTGTGTACGTATTTCTGGCGCGTGGTAAAGATACCGAGATACGGCCCACCAAATGCCAACCCCAATCCTAGAGGCTGCCCCTCACCGGTGGCAATATCGGCACCGGCTTCAGCGGGGGTCTGGAATAAACCCAGAGCGATAGGGTCAAAATGCACGGCCAGAAGCGCCCCCCGCGCCTGTACCTGCGCTCCCAGGCCACGTAAGTCGTGCAATCTTCCCAAGAAATCGGGGTTCTGTACGATCAGTAGTGCCGTCTGCTCATCGACCTGCGCAACAGCGTCGGCGATGGTCGCGTTAGGGTTCTCATCACCGACAATCGTCACATCCAGACCTTGCAGGTAGGTGCGTAGCACGGCGCGATACTGGGGATGGACACCACGGGCAACCACAATCTTACGTCGGTTTCGTACCACGTTGAGGGCCATGATGGCCGACTCAGCCAGCGCTGTTGCGCCATCATAGTGCGAAGCGTTGGCGATTTCCATCCCGGTCAGGGCACAGATCAAACTCTGATACTCAAAGATCGCCTGCAATGTCCCCTGACTGATCTCTGGTTGGTATGGTGTGTAGGCTGTGTAATACTCGCCACGGCGCAGAATCTGGTCGACGGCGGCTGGTACAAAGTGGTTGTATGCGCCAGCGCCAAGGAAGATGCTGTAGCGACGGGTATGGGCATTTGTTTCACTCAGCCGGTTGAGTTCAGCCATCAGTTCGGGTTCTGATAATGGTGGCGGTAACTCAAGCGGTGGAAAGCGATAATCAGCCGGTACATCGGTAAAGAGGTCTTCTATCTTCTCAACACCGATTGCCCGCAACATCTCTTGACGATCAGCATCAGTGATCGGAATATAGTGAGTCATACGACATTCCATCTAGTTTCTAATGTTCGATTTCAGCAACAAATGCTGCATACTCTTCAGCATCAAGCAATTCTACACTCTCACCACTCGGACGCACGCGCAACATCCAGCCCGCACCATACGGATCGCTGTTGATCGGTGCTTGATCGCTCTCCAGGGCAGTATTCACTGCCACGACCTCACCACTGACCGGTGCATACAAATCGGAACTCGCCTTCACCGACTCAACAATACCGAAGCTCTCGCCGGCAGTGATAGTCGAGCCAACGGCTGGCAATTCGATGTACACCACGTCACCGAGTGCGTGTTGGGCGTAATCAGTAATCCCAATCACAACCTCTTCCCCCTCTTGCCGAACCCACTCATGAGTTTTTGCATACCGTAAATCGGCTGGAGTTTTGTAAGCCATGGTGAACTCCTCTAGCGCTTGTAGCGCGGCTTATAGAAAGGCATCTTGACGACACGTGCCCGTACTGGACGTTCACGGACGATAATATCAAATTCGCTTCCTTCACTGCTGAGATCAGTTGGAACGTATGCCATACCCAGGGGACGCCCCAATGTCGGCGAGGGCATACCGCTAGTGACAAAACCAACCGGCTCACCGTTTAGCCGTTGTACCTGGTAACCGGCGCGGGCGATCCCTTTCCCAATCATTTCAAACCCGACCAGACGTCGGCTTACGCCCGACTGCTTGATGGCCTGCAACGCCTCACGACCGATAAAATCACCTTTGTCAAGTTTGACCACCCAGCCCAGGCGTGCTTCATACGGGTTCGTCGTCTCGTCGATCTCGTGTCCATAGAGGGCAAGACAGGCTTCAAAGCGCAGACTATCACGCGCACCAAGACCACAAGCCTGTACAGCGTTTCCGCCGAGGGCCAATAGGCCATACCAGAAACGTTCAGCGTGGGTGGCTTCAAAAAAGATTTCAAAACCATCTTCACCAGTATAACCGGTACGGGCGATCAAAGCATTCTGCCCGAAGATCGTCGTCATTGCTACTCCGTGAAACGGCAGCGAGCCAATATCGGCGGTTGTTGAGTCCTCTGCTCCTGCCAACAGATGTTCAGCCTGTGGTCCCTGGAGCGCCAGCATCGCCCATCGGTCGGAACGATCTTCAATTTCCACCTCAAACCCGGTCGTATGTTGCTGGAGCCAGTCCCAGTCTTTGGTGCGATTGGCAGCATTGACCACGACCATAAACTCGTCGGGCAAGTGATAGAGAAAGACATCATCGATGATACCACCATCAGGGCGACAAAGCAGACCATAACTTGCCTGGCCAAGTGGAATTGCGTGTACATCGCAGGTAACCATTCGCTGCAAGAAGTGTTCGGCTTGTGGCCCACGTACCATAAACCGGCCCATATGACTGATGTCGAACAATCCGGCCCGGTTACGAACGGCGTGGTGTTCTTCGATGATGCCACGGTATTGTACCGGCATCTCCCAACCACCAAATTCGACCATGCGCGCACCCATAGCTATGTGCGCGTTGTAGAGCGGAGTTCGTTTCAACATACCTGTTCCCGTCGATTATGAACGGTCTTCTTCCAATCCGGTGCGCACACGGCGCAGTAGTTCACGGCAAGCTATCGCGTGGCGGGCCAACTCTTCATCGCCACCGGCTTTTGCTTCCGCTGCAAATTCCCAAAGGGCATGTTCAGCAGTTTCACTCAGCAGGACGGGGTAATCGTCCAGGACTTGGGCAATCGTCTCTTCATCTTCAGCGACCAGCAGAGCTTCAATCGCTGCTTCCAGGTCAGTTTCAGCTTCTGCAGCAGGAGCACTGCGCAGCGCTGCCAGCATTGCTCGGCGTGTTTCTAACATCTGGGCGAGCCGTTCGGCATCAGCAGCCAGTGCCGCTTCAATCTCCTCTGCCAGCAACTGATCGACTTCAGGGCGCAGCAGAAGCGGATGGCGAGCCACCACCTGTTCGAGTTCCGCATCACTGTGGGCATTCAGTAACTCTTGCAGCGCGGCCGGGGGAATCGTGGTCAACCGCTCAACCGTCTCGTGATGACTCATCCGAGCCAGGATGTCACGAGCCTGGCGTAAGCTCTGGGCAATGGCTCGTTCACCCTGAGCGACGGCTACCTCGGCCAACTGGTTGAGCGTCGCTAATGCCGCTGGATCGAGCAATTCGGGGTGCTGTGCCAGAACTTGTTCGAGTTCGGTATCGGAATCGGCGGCCAGCAAGGCTTCTATTGCCGTCATCAGCGGTGAACGTTCCGCCGGTGGTGCTGGTGGCGGGGGTGGTGCTGAGGGCGGTTTCGGTGGACGGCGGGCGTCAAGACGGCGCAGCAGCAGCGCCAAACCACTCATATCTTGGGCAATATCGACATCGGCCAGATAGGGGCGTCGCTGTTCGGGTTCTATCGAACCAACCAGCAGGGCATGTAGATCGCGAGCCTGTTCGCGAATCTCGTAATCGCTTGAACCCGGAGCAGGTGCAAACATCACCCGTCGGGCCTGCGCATCGTGGTACAGCAGCGGTGCTCCAGCAGGACCTTGCTTGCCACAGTGGGGGCATGCAACTAGATTCAGTTCTTCCCGCCGCAGAGCAGCGGCAGCTTCTGGCTCTTCAGCAGCATCAATAATCAGCCAGACCTCGGCTTCAAAATCAGCACCACAGTGCGGACACGTCAATTGGGCCTGCTCGCGGTACGAGATGGGCATAGTGCTTTACACCTTTGCCGATCAGTTATTCCTTACCACTGTATTGTACCATCAGTCACGCTGTGGTATTGCGTGGAGAGGTGTAGCAGGAGCTAAAGATGGTCGAATACACCGTTGAAAGCGTTGTAGTCTTAACTCGCCTGTTGGGTCAACCTGTAAAGGACACGACGGCCCGTGTCAGTCGCTGATTACCACAATGGGGGCTACAGTGACGCTGCGTTCTATCCAGGTCGCGACCAGCGGGTCTCGTGCGCGCAACCTCATGGGTTAGCGAGCGGAATGCGGTAAACAGATTGGAGCGGTGCGGTACGCAGACGCCATGATACTTGCTTTCTCGTGCCAGAAGTGGTATGCAGAATACTGCTCACAACTGCTCTAAATATTCTCGCAACCAGACCAGACTGTCTGGGTTGACATAATGACATACCGCTGCCCCATCGTCATACGTCTCGATCAACCCGGCATCACGTAAGACGCGCAGATGTTGCGAGATGGTTGATTGGGCATGTGGGCCATCATCGGGCATGTGAAGCAGAATCTGGTTGCCGATACAACCGGGGTGTCGGAGGATGTAGCGGAGAATCTGAATACGCGCAGGATGGCTGAGCGCCTTACAGAGCAGCGCTAAGCGACGGTCATCTGGTTCGAGAGCACGTTGTTGCGCCATAGCCATCGTTGGCCTCCTTTCCGCGTGTGCTCTACTGTACGACGGAAAGCAGGGAGCTGTCAAGAGGTATCTGGCGGATTTTACCCCCATCTACCTCGCTCGTAGGGAGAAGCTTTGAGAGGGATAGTATGCTGATGCGCCAACCGATGGGTTTATGTCAGGTACTACGCGACGAGAGCCAGCGGTCAGCGCATCCAAGAGAGTGGCGTGTAGATACCGGTGCTGGCGGTTTATACTCTTGCCGCTAACTCCCCCTGCTGTGCGATTGCGTCAATCACGCGCTGGATTGCCAGCCCATCACGAAAAGTTGCTGCCGGTGCAACAGCGTCACGTTCTCCGGCCAGGGCGGCGCGGAGTGCATGCCCAAGATAGACTGTTCCCTGTGGGAATTCACCGCTCAGCGTTGGTGGAATATCAATTGTGTGCGGCGGAGTCAGGTCGTCGAAAGTGTCGTTCTTCCCAATCGTAAGGCGTCCGTTGCTAAAACGCAATGTTCCTTCGCTCCCGTAGAGGGTTACCGTCAGCGGTTCGTTGATCCGCACGACAACGGTCGCCGTAAGTGTAGCGACAGTACCGCGAGCAAACCGTAATGTCGCAGTTGTGTAGTCGTCGCTTGTGACGGCTCGCAAGGCGCCGGTTGTGTCTGGACGCTGGGTGATAAACGTTTGCACCAGACCCTGTGCGCTCACTACTTCATCGTTCAACATATAACGTAATAGATCGATCTGATGTGAACCAATCGCACCGAGCACGCCACCACCGGCAGAACGATCGCTCCACCAATCCCACAAGCGCTGCGGATCAGCGCGGCTGCTGGCAAAGAAGCGTACCTCTGCCGCCCGTACCTCACCGATGTCACCAGCAGCAACTCGTGCGCGTGCAGCCTGGATAGCCGGTAAAAAGCGTAGCTCATGATCGATGAGGGCCAATTGTTCTCGATGTTGTTGCGCTGCATTCAGCATCGATTCGGCCTCTGCCGCATGGAGTGCGGTTGGTTTTTCACACAAGACATGCTTTTCGGCTACGAGCGCCGCTTCAGCCATTTCGCGATGCAAGTACGGTGGTGTGACAATACTGACCAGCCGAACGTCATCACGTTGCAGAAGTTCATGCCAGTTGGCTGTTGCAAATGGAACTGACAGCTCTTGCGCAATTCGTCTCGTTTTTTCAAGCTGACTACCGGCTAATGCTGTGATCGTCAGCCCAGCAGCGCGAAATGCCGGTACCTGTACTCGTGCTCCCCAGCCGGTACCGATAATGCCAATCATCACGTCCTCCGCTACAAATGGATTACCACAGAGGTTTTGGAAAGAATCTCTGTGTGCTCTGTGTGCTCCGTGGTTTTATTTACCACCGAGAGCACAGAGGACACAGAGGTTTAATACAGATTCTCCGTGTGCTCTGTGT
>JAGHYT010000008.1:0-57299 GCA_017743535.1 Chloroflexus sp. | reverse complement strand
CACCCTCCGGCAAGCCTGGTCCTTGGGGCGAATACGAGGGGGCCGGTGGTTGCGGCCCCTGCGCTGTCGCCAGCCCGCTCAGTAGCAGGATTGGGATAGCGAGGAGTATGATGACGCGCAAGCTGTTCGCTTTCATCTTGACCTCCTGTCTAACATCATCGGATCGCGCCTAACGGCACTTGGCTCAGCGGCTGTAACCGAGTGAGCAAAGCGAGGGAGCGGTCATCCGGGATGCTAGTTGCACACCCATGATCGTATTCATAAACTGTGGGATTAGTGCATGAGGGTTTCGCAGATGAACCAGTTCGGGATTGGTGACGCACGGGTCGGATACAGACAAGCCACGTATCTGGACAGAGGAGACGAATACCGGCGTGGTGGCGGGCATTGCGGTTGGTGTGGTGGTAACAGCAGGTAGCAGCATTGAGTCAGGCACAGGTGTAGGTGTTGACGTGGACGCAAGTATACACACTGGTAACACCAGGTTGACCAGCAAAAATACGACGAACATTCACCCCGTTTTTCGCGTTCTGCTATGGTATTCACGCTACCGAACGTTCTGAGCTTCAATCGCTACCTGATCTGCCAGGATCTAACGCTTGCCGCTCCCGAAATTTACGCCAGGACGCCGCGACGAAGACGGTCGACCGGCAGGTGCAGGTTGGTTACAATCACAAGCTGAGCAAGAGCTCTGCCTTCGGAACACACCGATTTCTCTGTTGTTAAAGCGCGAACGATGGTATCGCAAGCCGCCAGTACCATCGTAGTATAACGGCAGGTAAGTTTAAACTACCGAAACGTTAATCCTTGACCACTTTGGTTTCTTTCATGGGTTGTCCGTACCCTGGTAGAGTTGAAAAGGGAAGGATGGAAGGATGGCACGCCACGGCGATGCGATGGTTCGCGCGTCCACGGAACAGCTCGTGCCGCAGCAGAATCAAGCCCTTCTCCCATGCGTGTACCGGCACCGACGCCGCGCCTTAGCCCGCTGGATCGTGGGCACCCTGGTGGCGGGAAACGCCACTGGTTCCGCACTGGTGCACGTGCTCGCCACGGCCGAGATCGCCCGCGCCACGACCCTGGCAGATGCGTGGAAGGCCTGGATTGCTGCACCTGCTCAGCATCTCACCGCTCCACCCGCAGCGGATGCACCACCGGTGGTCTCGTCCGCGTGCGTGTGGCACCGACCTGCGCCGCTGGAAAGGTGCGCACTGAATCGGCAGACTGCTGGTGCTCGGCCTGGATGCCTCCTCTCGACGCGCTGCCATCGTCCTCCTGCGCATGCGTGTTCGCTATTGCGGCCCCGGCCTACCGCTCGCCTGGGTGATCGTCCAATCACACTACCCGGGCGCGTGGGAACCGCAGGGGGAGCGGATGCTGCGCTAGGCCCGCCGTGCCCTGCCACCTGACCAGGCGGTCGTAGTGCTGACGGATCACGGGGTGTAGAGCCTGCGCTGGTGGTTTGCGATCCAGTCGCCGCCGTTCTATCCGGTCATGCGGGTGCGTGTTACCTCGACCGTCGCGCCGACCGTTCAGGAGGGGGCAGCCAGTGCAGAGCCTGGTGTCAGGTCCAGGATTTAGAACCTATCTGGGATATCCTGTCGCAGAAGGAGATCGGTTGGGGCGCAGCGGCGCTGCGCCCGTACCTCTATCAGGTTTCGTCCGCCGTATCGTGAGACGATTATTCGGATAGGCTCTTAGTAAAAGTAAAGATGTTGCGGTCACGCACGCATCCACGCGGATGGCTGGCGCGTTGGTAGTGGCGTGGGGTAGCCTACGTGGAACCGGGGGGGCGTGCTGACCGGTCTGCTGCTCGCGCTGGTGGATGCGGGGTCTAACGCCCCCCAATGCCTGAAATCGCTCTAAATCGCCCCTTTCAAGAAGGGGTGACAAGACTGGTGAACGTTTGGATCACGATCAGACACCCGCTTTGGCACTCATTAACGACGGGCAAGGGTGATAATTGTTGGCACTTGATCGAACATCCAAAAGGCAATAACCATCCCAATGATCGATACACTCAATCCCCATGCGACGAAAAGCCATATTCCGCTCAACCACCACCCGACAAAAATGAACCAGAGTGCTCGCAACAACAGCGGGTGTTGCGGTGTCTCTACCCGGTATATCTGCCCACCGGCAATCACCAGGTTCTCGCGCCGCGGTGCAAGTGTTACCACTTGCGGCATCCGATTGAGCATCCACAAACCAACCGGTAAACCGATAATGGTGACACACAAGATCCAACCTATTGCAGTCCAGATACCGCTGAACCAAAATCCGAATAAGAAGAAGTAGAGTAAACGGATCAGGATGTTGGGGCCATGTCGCTGTTCAATGCTGATCGGTCGTTGCTGCACTGGTGTCCTCCTTTCAGAGCGTCTGGCCGACCTGACTAATCAATGTGCATTCACGATGTTACATAGCGTTCATCAGGTTTTCGTATGTCGCTATTGCTAACTTATTTTTAATGATACGTGCCCCGTTCCAGAAAGTTGCAGAAGACGTGCGCTCATGATCTACACTTTGTACGTCTTATTACGCAGGTGCATGGCAGTCTGTGCTATGCCGACGATGCAGGGGGCTTGTTTAGTAATCCGAGGTCTAGCTCTAGCGTAGTTCCTGCATAGTTGATTGGTGCTATAATCAAAATGTGAGAATCGTCACGCACTGGCTAGATGCTGAGCTAATCATGAACACACCGGCAATTGAAACGATTGATCTCGTCAAGCGGTATGGTGACCTAACCGCGCTTGATCACATTAACCTCCGTGCACCGGTTGGTCGTATCTATGCGTTGCTGGGGCCTAACGGCGCCGGTAAAACGACCCTGCTAAGCATTTTGACCACTCTCTTGCCACCAACGTCGGGAAGTGCCCGCATCCTCGGTTATGATGTTATCCGTGATGCTGCGGAAGTCCGCCGTCGGATTGGCGTGACATTTCAGGAAATGGTGCTCGACCCGCTTCTGACCGGTCGCGAAACGCTTGATTTTCACGGGCGGTTATATCGTTTGCCAGCAGACGTGCGTCGGCAGCGCATTCGTGACCTGGTTGAGCTGGTGCAACTGACTGAGGCAATTGATCGTCCGGTCAAAAGTTATTCTGGCGGCATGAAGCGTCGTCTTGAATTGGCCCGTGGCTTGATGACCGATCCGCAGGTGTTGGTTCTCGACGAACCAACGCAGGGGCTTGATCCACAAAATCGGGTGAATATCTGGAACTATGTGCGCGATCTGAACCGCCAGCGTGGGATGACTATCTTACTGACTACGCACGCCATGGACGAGGCAGAAGTCCTGGCCGACCTGGTAGGCATTATCGATCACGGTCGCTTAATCGTTGAAGGGCGGCCAACCGATTTAGTTGCCTCACTGGGTTCGGATGTGATTCGCGTGCGCGGTCGAGGCGATTTGCAACATCTGGCGACAGTTGTCCAGGGTGTTGAAGGTGTTCAGGGTGTCGAGACCGATTCGGCTGATAGTCTGGTGCTCGTTTACACCGACAACGGGAGTCGACGGCTCCCTGTTGTGTTAGGGGCAATAAGCGGGAATGGCTTTGTAATCGAAGATGTTACCCTGGCGCGACCTTCGCTCGGTGATGTCTTCTTGCATTATACCGGTACAGCTTTGCGTGATTAAGTGAGGACTGTATGTACGCAACCTATGTTATCTGGACACGCCACATGCGCAAGTTTGTCCAGCAAACCGAAGAGCTGTTCGGTCTGGCGCTGCAATCGGTGTTGTGGGTGGTGCTGTTTGGCGTTGGCATGCGCGGCATGATTAGCTCGATTGGCGGAAATGACTATATGTCGTTCATCCTCCCTGGAATTATTGCGTTGAGTGCTCTCGGCGGCGCAGTTGGGGGCGGGATGGTGTTACTCGATGAGCGGCTTCGTGGCATTGTTAAAGAGTACCTGGCTGCACCGATTCCGCGCTTGAGCATTTTGTTAGGCAGTGCTGCCAGCACGGCAACGAAAGCACTCTTTCAGGCAATCCTGATGCTCGTCGTTGGTTTACTGATGGGGGCACGAGTAGGGGTGAATCCTCTTGGTTGGCTCGGCGCCCTGGTGTTGCTTGTTATCTTCGCCATTGGTTTCAGTGGTCTGGCACTCGGTGTTGCCGCAGTATCACGCAGTATTGCTGGCTACCACGGCATGATCTTCCTCTTCAATTTGCCCTTGTTGTTTGCGTCTAATGCCCTCTATCCACTCGATGTTTTGCCGGACTGGATGCGCATGATTGTGTTGTTCAATCCGGCGACGTACTTTATCGATGCAATACGGGCGTTAGCGTTTGGGACACCGCCTACTCTGCCGCTATGGATAAGTAGTGTGATCCTGCTCGGTTTTGCCGTGATCGGGATGGCTTTTGCACTGGCCCTCTTTCGTCGCTCACTGCGGGCGTGATTGTGCATACTCGATGCCTCAGATTCTGTGGCGGCAAGGCTTGGCCTGGTTCCACCGTATCCCGACCATCTTCGGTGACTTCTGCCTATCCCTGCCGCAGCGGTTCGCAAAGCGTTCTTCTACCGATCGCATCCAACCAGGGTGGTAGGATCGATATTCACCTCACCGCGCCAGACCTGATAATCGAGATGTGGACCACTGGCAAAGCCAGTACTACCCATTAACCCGATCATATCGCCGGCCTGTATTTGCTGGCCGTCGATGACGGTAACAATCGCGAGATGTGAATAGCCGGTACGCCAGATACCGTCTGCCGCCAGCACCCAGACATGATGACCGGCGGGGTAACTATCTAGTGTTACCCGTACCCTGCCGTCATGTGTTGCGACTACAGGCGCGTACCAGCTTGCTTCCGGTTCGGCGACTCCATCACCATTGCCATCAACCGCTAAATCAATTGCGCCCCAGATTGCGGTCGGCGTATGCGAACCTACTCCGTATCCCTGGGTTATCACAACCCGACCGGTCGCAGGTTGAACCGGACAACCATGGGGACCTGCTTCATCAAGATAGAACTGCGGTACGGCAGGTGTACGTGCTGAGGATGGCAAAGGAGCTACGAGCGGTGCCAGAGCCTCTGGTGGTGGGAGAGTCGGTAATGATGGTGGTATGACTAGTGTCGCGCCTTTCCGTTGCTCTGTGAACGGTAGGATGGTTGGTATCACCGTGCGAGATGCCTGCCCGGTCATCTCAGGAGCCGGCTCAGTCTGTGATGATAGCAGTGAGCTAACTTGTTGCAGAGCGACAGTTATCAAATGGTGTTGGAAACGCTGTCCTCCTTCGCCAAACAGTGACAATAACGCCAGCGTTGTGGCTAAACCGGCAGCCAGAGCCAATGGCTTCAGACCGGAACGGGCTTGCGTCTGGGGAGGTAATGGCCTAATCGCCGTCGGTGGTATCCCTAACACAAATGCAATCGTCTCAGCTTCGTGATGGCTAAGGTGACGTAATCCGTACTCTGCCTCGGCGAGCACACGAGCAGGAATACCGGTCAAGAGTGCCAAATCAAGAAAGGTCAGCTCACGGGTACGACGAATAGTGCGAAGTGTCTGCATACCTATCCTCTTGCAATGACACGATTAGCTTGAAGATAGCACAATCGTGCACCGCGCAAGATGACAGAATGCCTACAAATCCTCTTTAGCAGTGTGTAACTATACTTCCGTTGCTACCCGACAGACAAGTGGTGAGAACAAAATGCAATCACCCGATCTCACACGAGAACGCGGGCCAGCGGCCCGCGTTCCCAGGGAAGCAGCACATTGCGCAGATGTGCCCTAGTCGCCATACGTGCGAGTTGCTTTGGCAGCGTATTCTGCTTCAAGCTCGGCCAGTTTCCGTTTCCGCTCGCGCTTCTCTAGGCGGTTGAGGGTGATGTAACCGGCGAGGATTGACACGAAGAGGGCAGGCCATACCAGCCAGGCAAAGCTGATTTTGATACTAATGGCAAATAAGAGGCCGAAAAGACCAATGAATACCCCACCGGCGGCCATGTATACTTCAAAGCTAGTACTATTGAGGTAGACTTCGTCTCGTGGGCTAAACCGTTGTTGACGAGCCATACGCGACCTCTATCTGACTAATTCTTGTATCTTTGCACCTATGCTAGCACAGCCGCCGATGAAATGGTAGTGGTTGAAACGATGCATTCTTGGTGCAATATCTGTGCTTTTATGCAAAAATAATCTACCAAAGAAGGGGCAACCTGTGGTTGCCCCCGTTGTGCATTAACGCGGTTGGGTAGCAGGTTTGGGGCCACCTTCAATCAGCATTCGCAGGCGATCGAGTTGAATACGCATGTCGAGTGACGCAAAAATCTGCCCGAGACCAACCACAAAGACGCGCAAACTGGGATCGGGCACTTCGTACTCAACCCGATTTTGCACAATCGTGCGGTCACCATCGGCAAACCAACGCCAGAGTTCTTGCCCCTGCCAGAGACCCTCGATCTTTAACAAGATGTGATTGCTATCACGTTCAGTAACGGTATACGTCGCACCGGCCAGCGCGAGTGATTTCAGTCGTAGCTTGTGTTTGCTCCCCAGTGTCATTAACTCGCCTTCGATAGGATCAAGAACGACCAGCGGTGAACGCCACTCCTTCATCAATTGCGGATCGGTCAGGTAGCGTTCTACAGTCGCAGGTGGCGCTTTGATTGAAACAAACTGTTCTTGCACGATCATGCTTGCTCTCCTATGGCTATGCGCTTTCGATTGTAGCACGATAGTATTCTTCGATCCCGCGTTTCAGCATCAGAGCCGGATAGCCTGTAACCGGCACTCCCAGGGCATTGCCTACGGCATCGTTTGGTCCTAACGAAACAACTTCACCGAGTTCAACCGGCTCGTAAGCACGCGGCGCGTCACCACGCGCTTCGGCTGCCAGAATCTCGGCCAGATGCTCACCCTGGCGCACTGCGTAAGATGCAGTGGGGGGTAGGGTCCCACCACGTCCGTCAGGGACTGCCGCACAATCACCAATTGCGAAGACTGCTGCCTGTCCATTCACGCGCAAATAGCGATCCACCAGTACCCGACCCATGCGATCGGTCGGGAAGCCTGCTTCGGCGAGGAGGGCCGGAGCGCGAATACCTGCGCCCCACACGATAGTTCCGGCCCGCAATATACGACCATCGGCAAAGCGGAGCAGTTGCGGTTCTACCCGTACCACCGGTGTTCGCAAGAAGATATTCACGCCTAAACGTTCTAGCCGGCGCACCGCCTCATTACTGGCCCAAGTGCCGAGATGCGGCAAGAGATGGTCTTCTCGTTCGATCAGAGCAATACGGACTTCATTGCGAGGTGCGCCGGTTTGCCGACAGAGATCATCAGCCCACGCCGCCAGTTCACCGGCCAGTTCACAACCGGTATATCCACCACCGACAATGGCGGTCGTCATTGCGATCCGCAGCTCGGTCGGATCGGTCAATGTTGCAGCCTGACTAAACTTACGTATCAGATGCTTACGCAGGGCAACCGCATCAGGGAAGGTTCGGAGGGGCAGCGCATGCTCGCGAGCACCTGGAACCTGAAAGGCAGTTTCGCTGCCCAGCGCAATAACCAGCCGATCATATTCGACACTTCGGCCATCAGCGAGGACGACGCGCCGTTCCAGAGGAAGGATTGTCTGTACCCGCCCCTCGATCCGTTCTACCTCACGACCTTGAAAGAGTTTATCGAGCTGATAGATGGACTTTTGGTCGGTAATCCCGGCGGTAGCAGTCAGATGCAACAACTGAATCAACTGATGGTACGGATGTTGATCAACAACGTGGATAGTAATTTCTAGCCCGTAAGTACGACGGAGACGAGCCAGATCAAGCGCAGTACGTAAACCGGCATAACCGGCGCCAAGTATCACAATTCGCATAGTAGCAAAGCTCCGTGGAACAGCGATCTCAGAGGCATCACCACATGCCTCTCTCTTTACAGAATACCACGGTCTGACCGCCGGTTGACTGCACAAAAAGCACAGCTTACTACTCTACCTGACAGAGAGACAAACGCAGAGGATCGGGATGTGTAGGCTGACACATCCCACACCTCTGCGTCAACCGACAACCTCAACCGATCACGGCGCCGGTGGTGTCTTGGGTGGAGTTTCGACCCACTCATCAACCTTTGCCGCACCCTGCTCGACGGCATCAGCAGCGCGGCTGGCTGCTCGGCTGAAGCTCGTTCCCAACTCTTCGGCAGCACGGGCCAGGCGCTCGGTGAACGAACGCACCTGCTCACCTACGCGCTGTGGGCTGGGCAGCGTGATCTGGGGTGGGTCGGCGGCAAAGATGTCATCAACCACCCGCTCCGAAACGTTAGCCAACTCCTTTGGAAAAGCGACAACAGCCATCGCTACTTCTGCCATTGCTCGGCGTACTCGCCGACGCGAATTACGGGGGAGCAGCACTAACGGTACCGAGGCAACAGTCAGGCCGATCCGGGTAGCACCACCGACGAAGCTAGCCGCCATCTCAAATAGCCCATCACGCTCAGTCGTCGTTTCATTGCTCATACTCGTCTCCTCCTTTGCTCACAACGAGCAATCAGCGTTACTTTGTCTCAGTCTTCGGCTCTTCGCCCTCGGCTGCCCACTTCTCGATGCTCTTCCCGGCGATCTCGGCAAAATCGCGGGGTAGCGAAGCGAATGCGTACATCAACTCCTTGGTCGCGTTGCGCATGTGCTGGCGCGACTCTGGAGGCAGCAGGGCCAGCGGTAGCGTAAAGACCGCGAAACCAAGCCGGGCAATCCCGCCACCAAATTCCATTGCCGACTCAACGAAGCTGTCGCTACGTCGTACTGGAACGCTGCGTACCCGCACCTCACCTTCGGTCTCCGTCATAGTTCCACCTCCTTAAATGGTAACGGTCAGCCAAAATAGCCGCCTACGAGTAAACCTGAGATGATCTGGATTAAGGCCACAAATGGATTTGAGGCCAGGAGATAGCGCACATAGTTCTGCTGGGTTGGTTCCTGGTAGAGCTTTATCTGATTATAGATCGGCGCAACCAGTGCCAGCAGCATAAATGCTGCTACCCAATACTGTCCCCATATCAGTGCCAGAACAAGAAGCATGGCCTCGAAGCCATTAATGGTCAGGTATGCCACAATCAGGGTGCGTTTGACCCCAATCGCCACCGTTAGCGATTGCAATCCTAGCTTGCGGTCGCCTTCAACACTCTTGATATCGTTGAGGAAGAGTAAGCCGGCTGCCAGACCACCATTAATCAATGCTACCAGCACACTTTGCCATGTCAGAGGAGCAAAGATCAAATGTCCCGCCAGCCAGCTCATACTGACATAGCCCAAACCGACCGCTGGTGGTCCGAGCCAGAAATGCTTCTTCAGCTTAATCGGGGGCATGCTGTAAATAACCGACAGTATAATCCCCAGCAGGGCGAGCAGGACGATCAACGGCCTACCGAACACAAATGAGACCAGTATTGTCGCTGTGCCGAGTACAATCCAGTTCCAGCGTGCTTCTGCCAGCGAGACAATTCCAGCCGGAATTGGTCGTTGTGGATCGTTGATCGCATCAAGCTCACGGTCAAAATAGTCGTTGATGCTCTGGCTAAAACCGGTACCGAGTGGGCCGGTCATCAATGCGCCAAGCAGCAACAACCACCAGTGATTGGGTCTCGTCCAATCAAATCCTCGCTCAAAACCTGATGCCAGTGCGCCACAGAAACAGACCAAAACTGGCGAGATCCAGGTCACCGGATCGGCCAACTCAATGTGGGCCCGAATTTTTCGGCTGAGTGAGACACGTTGTTCAGTCGAGATCATAGCTGTTTACCGCATCGCCGGGCAGAAGCTGCACCGGACACAAGACGATGGCCTCTCACTTATGGCTTCACTGCCTGATACAACACGTGGTCATACCCTTCATCAAGCGTCACATCGGTAAATCCGATCTGGCGCAGCAGGTCCGGGTATACGCGATGGTCTTTGAATTCGAGCACCGAAAAGCTCATCCCGATTGCACAGAGGTAGTGGGTTAGATAGTCGTAGTTGGGATGATGGGGGTCGCTAATGACCATATCAAGGATTAACACTCGACCACCGCTTGGCAGGGCATCGTATGCCTTTTTCAGCAACATCGTGCAGAACTGAGCATTCATCGGATAGAGGATGCGCGAGAAGAGAACGGCATCGCCCTGAGGGTATGGTTCGCGATACATATCGATCGCAACCGGTGTGATCCGATCACTCAGTCCTTTGGCGGCAACATTCTCACGCACCAGATCAAGCGCGCTCGGCAAATTAATCAGTGTCACCTTGAGCTGAGGGAAAGCCTGACAGAGTGCTGCTGCAATATCACCAATCCCTCCCCCCACATCAACCAGAGTCTGCACATCGGCAAGCCGTGCTCGCTTGACCAACAATTCAGTGAAAAGCTGGATGTTCGAGCGGTGCAACGTCTCATAGAACAGGCTATCTTCGCGAGTGCGTGGCGGGTGAGGGACGATGCTGGTAAAATCAACTTTCCCCCTTACTACATCGGCGAGCCGTAGATAGTAGTTTTCAATCAGATCGGCAATGTAATCAACGAACGGTACCATCGTCATATTACGATGACGTTCTGGATCGGCAAAGAATTGGTCGGCGAAGGGAGTCAGTTGCCACAGATCACCTTCTCGTTTCACCAGGCCGACCTGTTCGAGCGTGATAAGGAACTTTTCCAGCCGCTGTGGTACCGTCTCTGTTACAGTTGCCAGATCGGACAGAGTACGCGGCGCTGCGGCCAGGAGATCGAATAGCCCTAAATCCTTGGCCGCTTTGATCACGAAGAAATCAACCGTTCCTTTAAAGACCATGTCGTAGGCCCGGTTGGTTGCCGCAAATAGCTCTTGTTGTTCAAGTGCTACGGCGTCTGGCATCATTGACTCAACCGATGGTACAGTCGTCATGCAATCCCCCTCAGGCGCAGATGTTCGGTCGCTACGAGATAACCGAAGTCGAATCTTCTGTCTTGGTGGCCAGCCGATTTAGCAACGGCTGAAAAAAGATCGGAATAAAGCTGAGCCACCAACTGATGTAGCCGAGCCAGGCAAAGGTGCGGTGTAACCGTTTCTGATACGGATGGTTTTTCATCGTGTGAGCCCACCGATGACCGGTAATCATGGCTCCTACCATACCGATTGTTGGCAGCGGGCCGGTGATCATAAAGTAGATTTTCAGCCAGCGGGGTTGGTGTTGCCCCCCAAACCGCTCTTCGCGGAACAGACGCTCGATCCCAACCAGGGCAACCATCAGGTTTATCAACCAGTCGAGCGCATGTGCCAGGTTGGCCAGCCGGGTACGGAGTGCAGCCCGTTCCGGTTGATGATCGTTGACTTCTTGACGACATAAGTAGAGTACTGCGGTATAACACGCGAGTGATACTCCCGACACGGCCGCCATTGCGTACAGTATGAACCGCTCAAAGTTCGATGATTTCATGCAATTTGTATTATAGTACAAATCAGCGATATTTCAAACAACAATCGGTGAGGATCCGACTAATACGCGCTGCCAATTTCTTAACCCATCGGGGTCGCCGTACCACGGTCGTCCGTGGATCGATGAGTGGTACAGACCGGGTACCACTAGATATTCAGCGCCAGGTAATGCTGCACAGGTCAGCGTGGTAATGCCGTCCCCCCAAGCTTGAGCACCAGATGGCCCATCGATCATGACATAACTGTTGTAGGCCATTCGTTCGATCCAGCGCCCGTTGCGATTCGCCTGAATGCTACGCCCGATAATAGAGGTGTAGCGGATATGGTCGTAGTATGCTCCTGGATAGTGTTGATTCGTAAACCCCACTGTCTGCCTTGTCCAGAATTCCTTGCTATGATGCGGTGTACCGAGCATGACCAGGTGATGGACAAAGCGATGACCACCGTATATCTCACCTTTATATGGGTGATCGCCGAGATACATTCGAGCTACCGTACCACCTACGCTGTGGGCTACGATTGTCACGCTATCGGCTCCGGTCTCTTGTAACGCCTGAGCGACGGTGGCGCGCAAGATGCGCAGGACCGGCCGAAAATCCCAGTCGCGCGTTAATGCCCAGCGCAAGCGCCCGATTGGGGTAATGAAGACCTGAAAATCGAACGGTGGCCGAGAGAGGGCCTGGGCCATGGCTTTGTAATCATCAGGACTGGTCAGGTAACCGCCAATAATAACAAGTGGACGCGCCATACGTGCTCTCACTATGCGTCGAACCAGAGTGGCACTACATCACGAGCACCGTACCAGGTTGACGGTGCGTTGTACGGTGCGTGACGGGCGCCCTCAAGGATCAAGTTATCCGCGCCGGCCAGATAACATGCAGCAGTCGGAACGATTCCATCACCGATGAGATTTCCATCGCCAAACGAAACTTCGTAAGAACGATAGGCAATCATCTCTTCTGGTGAGCCGAACCGGCGACCACGCACGCTTCGGCCAGCAACTGCGCGATACTTGATATGCGGAAATGCTGCACCAGGATACCGTGCTTCCAGCCAATCGGCAAATTGCTTAACCCATATTTCCGAGGTTGCATGGGCTGTTCCCAGCGTTGTCAGACTCGCTACGACCTTATGACCGGCATAGCGAACACCCTGATATGGCTCATCGGCCAGGTACGCTCGTGCAATTCGCCCACCGGCACTGTGTCCGATGAGATCAATTTTATCTGCACCAGTTTCTTGTAATGCAAGTTGTACCGTGGCCGCCAGGGCATCGAGGGCTGGACCGAAATTTGGATCGCGTAACGCCAGCCAGTCTAGCCGACTGAAGTTGACAACGTAAACGATTCGATTGTACGGCGGTGCGGCCAGTATCCGCGCCATTCCTAAGTAATCGGCGGGTGACGATAGCCACCCGCCCATAATGACAACCGGACGAGGCATAGGTCACTCTTTATTTTCAGATCGTTCAGTTTCAGTCGTCACCGTTGATTTGTTGTTGCCGTTCCCGTTGTCTGCAACTACTTTGATCCGACGGATGGTGTTATTCTGCGGCTTTGCCGGCTCACCGGGCAGGGCTTTGATGACGGCATTGCATAGATCTCCACCGATGCGCAACAGTTCTTCAGTCTGGAACCGAATCCAGTGACCGTAGAAGTTGAATAGTTTCTCGGTTGTGGTACGTGCCTCGCGGGTAAAGGCTTCCAGGCCCTGTGGCGGGAGAGCGCCTCGTGCATACGAACGCAGCAGATAGCCAATAGGTTGGACATCCGTCGGTGGCTCATCACCAGCCTGGCTCCGTCGTAGCGGTGTTGATGGCGTTGGCTCTTCGGAAGCCGATGGCTGATACGCAGGTGGAGCGTAGTTGCGCGGCGTAAACGACGGCGTATACGACGGAGTAAACGACGCACTCCCAGGCGTATACGAGCGTGATGGTGGAGTATAAGTTGCCCGGTCTGAGCCTGATGCCATCAGTCTGGCTTCATCAGCATAGCGTACCGGCTCATCATAAGTCAGACCCAAGAAGCGCTGAAGCCAAATAGGCATCCAGCCTGGTCCAGCCGCCTTTCTGAGCCGTGGCTCTTCTTCGGTCAGACCAAACCACCGACGTACAAAACCGGGTAGCCAACTAACAGTGTCATTTTCATTGAAGCGATTCATACCCGCTCCTCTCTATCAAGAGCCAAAGGCAAAGAGCCGACGACGTTGTGGTACATACGGTGCAAAACAGAAATCAATAATTCGTTCCAGGTCATCGTTTGGATAACGACGGTCAAGTGTTGCAATTGAGTCAAGAATATACATCAATTGCTCAACCGGTGTTTCTGGCTTACAACGCACTAATTTTTTGATCAGATGCCGGCGCAATTCCAGACTATAGCGCAATGACGTGGTTGCCAGACGCGCCAATAGTTGATCGCGCACATCTACATTTTTGGTTAATCGGTCAAGCCAGCGTGCCAATCCAAGCCGCTCACTGCGGTCAAGGTAATAGTTAACCAGATCGGCCAGCCCAACGACTGATGTCACGCTGATCACTTCTGCCCATCGTTTAGGGAAAGAGAGTCGGTTAAAGGCTGACAACGACTCGAGTTGTTCGATCAACTGGCAAGCAGAGTGGTATGGCTCACGTTCAAAAGTACGACGCAGACCAGCTTCCCGCTCAGCCAGCATTGCAACTGCCTCGCGCACGACACCGTCGCTATCGTCGTAGCCACCGTGGTAAAGGTGCATCTCGTGAGCCAGCTCGTGCAATGCAATGCCCACGCTGCCATCTTCGTCCCAGCGGCCAAGCATCACCACTGACCCAGAACGTGGCGAAAAGCTACCACTATCGCCCCAGGTTATGTCTCGAACAGTATCAACCGCTTCAAATATCAGGCGTTCGGCGAGCACGGCTGGTGGAATGTCGGGCCACATTTTGGTTGCCAGGCGTCGGACCTTCCCGGCCAGCCGGCGCGGACGGTAGGTATACTGACCGACCGTCAGGGGACGGTCATCAGCCCGCTCCATATCAATCATCAATTGTTGACCTCCGGAACGAAGCAACAACTGCATAGACAATCCTCCCTAGCGAACACCTTTCAAGAAGAGGCGCATGATCTGAATGACCTGCTCTGGTAGTTCAAACAAGATCAGGTGACCACATTTTGGTATCTCTAGAAACGAGCCATTCGGCGTGAGCGCAACCAACTTTCGTCCATCAGCCGGACGCATAATCGGGTCGTTTGCCCCAGCCACCAGGAGAAGGGGCTGGCGAATCATTTTGGCCTGTTCGGCTACAGCCGCCAGAATCTCTGGACGTGACAATTCAGAGGCCGACACCCGGACAGCCGCCGGATCGCAATAGCGTAGCCCAAGTGTACCAAGCCGAATATCGCCGACCGATGGAGTGTGCTGAGCCATCACTAGTCGGGCGTATATAAAGGGCAACCACCATAGGTTGCGGCGTTCAATAGGGCGTAACACCCGATTAAACACTATATCGAGCAAGCGGGGAACGAACGCCGAAGCCAGCTTGTTGTACGGTAACAGACTAAAGTTAAAGAAGAGCAATGAGCGCACCAGTTCAGGATGATTGGCGGCGACGTGCAAACCGACGAACGCGCCGAGCGAGAAGGCAGCTAGATGCACTGAGCCGAGATTCAGCTTCCGGATCAGCATTTCCAGATCGGTGCTAAAGCCGGCAACTGTATAATTCTGGCGCGGATCACTGTCAGAAAAGCCATGCCCTTTCAGATCGTAGCTAATCACGCGATAGCCAGCCTGGGCCAGCGGATCAACGACATGGTGCCACCAGAACGACGAGCAATCCCAACCGTGGATCAGTACCAACGGTTCGCCATCGAGGGGACCAACATCTTGGTAATGATGCACCACACCGTTCAGCTCAATGAAGCGAGCACGTGCTAACAAGGCTCGTTCACCTTCAAGACGGCGGCGTTCGTGTGTACTGAGCTTGCCGGCAAGGCGTGTGGCTACTTCGTTGGCATACGCAACGTACTTTGCCGTTGGTGGCGCATCGATTGGTCGCGCCGGTGGTCGCTCAAACGGGATCGGTTGGGCAAGCACTGACATACGCGCCCCCTTCGCTATTCTACCCACAGCCGCAGCACTTCTCCTTCAACTCTGGCTCGCAGTCGACCACCGTCAATCAGGCCAGGCAACAGTACGTGACGCCGCAACTGACCAAGCTGAACAACGACCTCTTCATTCGCAACGGCAATATCGAGGGATTTGGCGTCGAGGAACGGAATAAGAAGCCGCATATCACGATCACTACTTTGTGGACGCGGTGGCTCACTCATAAAGATGTCACCATCACGGTAGAGTGCTGCACCACGTAATGCCCATGCGTCGCGGTCAGTTGCTGTTGTATCAATCTGACCAATCCGCAGCAGTGGTCGTGCGCGACTCGTCTCGTGGCTGAACTCGTGGCG
This sequence comes from Chloroflexus sp., assembly GCA_017743535.1. Classification (GTDB taxonomy): domain Bacteria; phylum Chloroflexota; class Chloroflexia; order Chloroflexales; family Chloroflexaceae; genus Chloroflexus. The sequence goes on along the minus strand of JAGHYT010000008.1, from coordinate 41,458 downwards.
ACTCGCGTCATCAACCTGATCCGGCGTTCCGTTGACGATCACCTCATCGCTGGCAAGCCCATAGAGACCGAATGCGGTCAATGCTGAGCGGAGAGGTGGCAGACGGAGTTCTGGTGGTAAGACAACCATGCGTACACGTGCTCCACTCTCCGTCTCAAGTCGTGCCCGTTGCGCTTCTAACTCAATCCGCAGCTCCTGGAGCGGTGTAGTTGCACTTGACGACAGGATTGCGGCTGGGATCATTGCTTGTTCTTGCGAAGCACGCGATTTTCCCGGTCCGCGATCAAGCCCGAAGATCAGACGGACTGCCCATCGTAGCACATCAGGCAGTGTCAAGGCCCGAAGAAGGGAATCTGGTGACGGACCATCGAGAATCAGCAGATCAAACCGGCCTGATTGACGGGCACGTTCGGCGACCAGCATCGCCGCCACCGCATCAATACCAGGGAAAGCGGGCAACTCATCAGGGCCAAGGTCGCGCAAGCGAGAAACCAACCCACTGCGCAACGAAGGTCGCACCTGCTCCCAGCGGCGTGCTACTTCTTCGTGAGGATGAATCTCCATCGCTGCCAGATTTGGTTCCAGCTCAAGTGGACGTGAACCAAGGCTCTGATGAAGCAGATGGCCGATCAGATGCCCCGGCCCACTCGAAGCCAGCAGGGTGCGATAGCCGCGTCGGGCAGCATGACATGCCGTCGCGAGCGCAGCCGCGCTCTGTTGTAGTTGATGATGAGCAGTAAAGATCAGTGTGCGCATGCAAAGTGCTCGCAACCGGTGCGTGAAGCAACCGGCATAGTCAACGGGATTGCTCTAATGAACAGTCGATCAGGCCGCTTCGACTTGTTGTTTACTGTTCGTGCGTTCAACCGGTACCTCGTAAAAGGCCAGGCGCAGGATCCCATCTTCGTACCGATGATCACCAAGCGTGCAATCGTACAATACACGCGGCAAGGCAATTGTGCGTTCGAGTCGGCCAACAGTAATCGTCAAATCTGGTCCACTATGACTAACCTCAATCGTCTCGCCGGGGTCAAGGAACGGCAAGCGCAGACAGAGATCGTATTGACCTGGTTCGCCATCATCACTCCATTGTTCGAGCCAGATGGGTCGCTCATCGTACAGCAATGCGCCGGGATCAACCTCACCGAAGGTCAGTCGTCCGATATGCAGCAATGCCTCGACGCCAATCGGTTCACCTCCTTGCAGTACGGTGCGGAAGATCGGTGTTGGTGCAAAACTAGCTTCAATTTCGGCCAGGTATTGTTGTTGGAGGTTTACCCAATAGTCGAAATATGGGCCAAGATCGGTACGATGAGGTAAAATCTTATTTACCAGAACCGCATCTAATTGCAGGCCATACAGACTCAGGAAGGTATACGCCCGTCGGGTCTCGAGCAGCGGTAAGCGTTCAGGATTAAGAACTAATCGCACCGACACATTAGAGCTTACCAGAAAATTGGCCAATTGATCCATCCGTTCGAGCAGCTTACCAACCTCTTCAAAGAAGCGGTCGTCGGGCAAATCACGGCGGAAGGGACGCGCTACATTGGCAATTCCCCGGTACACTCGGAAGAGGCGCTTTCCCGCCTCACCGCCGATAATCATCTCCGGGTATGCCAGCAGACGTAACGTATTCCCAGTTGGTGCGGTATCGAGCACGATGGCATCCCAACGTCCGCTCTGTGCTTCGTCCATGACTCGCTGTAGCGCCAGGATTTCGTCGAGGCCTGGTTGATTGGCTAGCTCGGCAGCCGTTGATCGTTCAATCCCACGTGCCGAGTAGGTTGCAGTGACAAACTGTTGGAAGCCGCCCAGGTTTTGACGCCACTCATAAATGGTATCTACCTCAAGGCCGTAAAGATGAGGTGCGAGCGGTGTCGGTCGATCACGGCTGATCGCAATACCCATCACATCGGCCAGAGAGTGGGCCGGATCGCTCGACAACACCAATGTTCGGCGACCGGCATTGGCGAGCATCACCGCTGTTGCCGCCGAGAGTGTTGTCTTACCGGTACCACCTTTGCCGGAGTAGATAATGACGCGCGTCATAGTACCTCATGTGCCTGCAATGTCGCTCTTTCCCCAACCCCATTTACGAATCAACCGAATTGGTGCCATTCATACTGTTGCGCAACTCAGGCGTTGATTCGGCGCCACTACCATTCCCCGTAGTTGGACGGTCAGTCCGACTCACCACAATCCGACGCACTGGTGTGGACGTTCCATTCTCAGCAGGCGGTGACTCGGCCCGGCGAATGCTAATCGCACGTCGTACCGGCTGAGCGTCGTTCGCAGGAGGCGGAGTTTCAGGCGCCGATGGTTCAGCGCCAGGAGCGGATGCCGACTGACGCACGGTCGTCCGTACTGCGATGCGGCGTTGGGTTTGTTCCTGGGCAGGCTGTTGTTCGGGTGGCTCAGCGAACCGCACTGCTGCCCGTACAACCGGCCCGACGGGGGCTAGCGGTCCGCCTTCAGCTTCCTGACGGGCAGCAGCATAGTACAGGCCACGCATTGCATTGCGTCGCACGCGGGGGTCTTGCATATTATTGAGCAGTTCGGTCGCCCCACTCAGTATCTCGCTGGCACGCCGCATACCGCGAGCCAGACCACGCGGTACTTCGAGCATCAAGCGTAACGATCGGCTAACTTCGTACATATTGGGCTGTTCAGGCAGGGTTGGCAATGGCCCAACCGGCGCCGTCGGTGCAGGAGAAGCTGATGCGGGAGCACCGCGCTGACGTTCGTAGGCTGCAATCAGATTACCGGGCGAAACCGGTTTAGTCTCTTCTTCCTTGGCCTTCGAACCAAACTTCCACCACGGCTTTTTCTTTGGCTGTGTGGGTTCAGGTTCAGGTGCAGGTGGCGGAGCTGGCTCACTGGAAAGGAAAAACGGTGGTAACGGCTTACGCTCAACTGCGGGGAATTCTGCTTCAAATGCTTTTACCAGCTCTTCACCGCTGAGGCCTGCCAATACCTGATCACCAACCCATGCCACCATCTTTGCCAGCACATCAACATCTTCGACCGGCATGTAATCGAGCGTATTAATAATCACGCGTTCTGGTTGCCCGGCATCCTGCACTTCGCCGAGCGCGACCCGACGTTTGCGCGGTGGCGTTGCCGGTATCCGCAGGGCAAGACTCACGCGCCCGTGCCAGGGATCCCAGGTCTCGGCGCGTACCACATCTACATCGCTCCATGGAAAGCCATCAACGGTATCGTTGAAGAAGCCACGTGCCCACAGGATCAACCGCCGATCCGTCAAGGCGACAAAATCGGCGAGGGAAAGGCCGCCAATACGACGCCGTTGTTCATCAAGGAGTGTACCGTCGAACAGGGCCAGCAGGATCTCGCCTTCTTCGAGCAATCCACGCTGACGCATCTCTTCGACGCTTGCCATACTGACATTGACACCGAGAAATGGGCTCATACCTGCTCCTTGGGCGGTTGCAGCCGCCGGTGATACCAAATACTTATGTCGTGCGATCTTGATCAGCGTCTCCCGATCCACTCAACGTTGCCAGTGGTGTACGTTGTACCGGAGCAGTACGGCGGCGGAGTGGGATGTCACGCCGATCCGAAATGTTCATTGCTGGGCTTGGCGAAATTGATTGCGTTGCCGGTGCTTCACGAGCTGCTGGCGAACGCCGACGTAACGGAATCTCGTGATAGCGATGGGGCGTCGGTTCGGGTTCAGGTGGTGGTGAATCGGCTGGAGCCGACGATTTCGATTGGGATGCCCCCTGACGATTCAAAAATGCCAGCGCAATCTGTTGAGCAGCAGGATTATTTGCGACCGTCTGAACTAAATCATTAACAGCACGAATAGCTTCCGTCAATTCTCGAATACTTGCCGGGCTTAAATCAAAGGGTAAATCAGCCTCACGCAGGGTACGGCGCAACGTGTCCCATGCTGAACGGGCGAGGCGACCGGCAGTAAAAATTTGATTTGGCGGCAGGCTGGCCGGGTCAACGATAAATGGGGCATTCGGCGTTGCTGGGGTACGCGATGCACCACCGGGCCAGCGATACGGCGTTTCATCAGGGCGTAATGCATCTTCCGAACCATAAATGACAGCGCCGAGTGCTGTCAATACATCGGGGGCTGCCTGGCGAGGATCGATTCCGGCAGCCAACGCCGCACGAGCTGTTTCAGTAGCAGTGCGTAACAAAATCATCAAGGCCGGTACATAGGCCTGAGGCACCAGTGTCAGTGTAAAGACTTGTTCTTCGGCATCAGGGGCATTGAAACCGAGCGTCACTTCACCGTGGATCGGATCAATCCCTCGTCCATCGATGAGCGTCAGCTCATGCAACGGAAAGCCATAGCACAAGTGTCGTCCGTAATCACGCGCCCACAAAATGACACGCAGATCGGTAATCAGACAATAATCGTGCAACGTCGGCCCACTGAGCCGTTGTCTCTGCTGGTCAAGCAACACACCATCAACCGCGACCAGTACTTGCTCGCCGGGATCGAGCACGTCAAGGCGCGTTATCTCTTCAAGATGAGCCGGTACGGTTGTATGACTGTAGTAAAGCAGGTTAATCATAACGCTCCAGAGGGATCGGCGTGAAGCGGCGGGATGCACGCTTCACGCCTGCCCACCAACCTAGCGGTTGAAGCGCGAGCGGATGCGCTTCGGACGGAAGCCGTTGCTCGAGCTGCTGAACGCTCCCTCGCCCGATCCACTCCGGGACACGCCCGGGTAAGCATTGCGGTTGATGTTGTCAACCGCAGCCGCGGTGGCCTGTAGCGCATTCGAGACCCATTGCCAGTGGCCCTGGAACATGATGTCGCCGATTTGCGCCACTTGGGCCGACGACTCCGAGAACCAGCCTCTCGTCGCCATGCACACACCTCCTTAATCAAACGAAACTCATTATTCAGGTCATCGGAGGCAAGCCTCCGAGGAACCCCACAGTCAGGCTGCCTCAACGTTGCGCCATCTGAGGCGCCATGAAGGGCACGCTCAACCATTCGCCCTCCATCTCTGCCTGACCGGCTTCAAGACCGGCCAGACTGGTCGGCAGTGTAATCACCCGCCGAAAGTCACCGATCTGCACCACCAATTCATCACCGTTCTGATACAGATCGAGCTGTGACACATCGGCAAAGGGCAATCGAATCTTCACGCGGTAATATTTATCACCTACTTTGCTGATTTCCAGTGGTGCCCGGTCGTAGAGCACGGCGGTCGGATCCATATCACCGTAGATGTCATCACCCATCTGGCGTAGCTTCTCCAACCCGACCACCTCTTCAGGATAGTACGGTACCCGTCGAATTGGCAAAGGAACAAACGAGTGTTCAACATCCTGCAAATAGCGCTGCTGGATGTCACGCCAGTGGTTCAAATAGCCGCTATCCTGGTCGAGCGGCAGAATCTTGTTGACAACAACCATGTCTACGGTCATACCGTACATTGATAGATAGGTCAACGCACGCTGGCTCTCTTTAATCACCATCTTTTCTGGGTTCATCACCAGCCGGATCGACGTCTCGCGTGGATTGGCCAGGGTTGCCGTGACCCCTTCCATCTGGCGGAACATCTCATCAACCGCATCGTACACCTCGGGCGGAGCAACCATCTTATTGAGGCCAGGGGTGATCTTGCTCATCGGACGGATCAATGGCTTGATCACGTAGCGCTCAGCGCCACGTAGCATATTGATTGCCCATTTGAACGTCTCGGGCGCTGACAGTAGGCGCAGCGTTTCGCCGGTGGGAGCACAATCGATGACAAGCAGATCGTAATCGCCGCGCTCTTTGTGCTTCTTGATCCGAATGAGTGGGAAGGCCTCTTCCATTCCGGGCAGGACGCTCATTTCGTCGGCCAGGATGCCCTGCACGCCCTGCTCGGCCATTAACTGTGCGAAATGCTCACGCACGATACCCCAGTTGCTCTCGATGTCGTGATAAATGCTCACTTCAAGCGCATCGAGATTGTTGGTAATACGGACTGGTTCAGGGCCAAGAGGCCCTTCGAGATCGAGTGAGTCGGCCAGAGAGTGGGCCGGATCGGTGCTCATGACCAATGTCTTTAAGCCACGATCCGCAGCCCGGAGGGCTGTTGCTGCTGCGACGCTTGTTTTGCCAACGCCGCCTTTTCCGGTAAAGATTAGAGTGCGCATCAGGGCCTTTCCAGGAGCTACTGCTCGGCTGTCATCGATTGCCGCCAGGGCGGCACCAGAGGTCTATAATCGACTACCACCTGAAGTTTTTGCTTAAAAGCCAAAACCTCCTGCGTTCCGTTGATTTTGGCCTGTAACGCAATAGTAGCACGAATATCCGCAAGTGTCAACAAATTTTTCTCATATGCACCAATTCAAGTTCGCGGTGTGAAGCCATATTGATGATAGGTAACACCCGTTTTTGTCTTTGTTCACGCCCTGAATTCAAATAGGCTCCTGCAATATAATAACAGCTCTTTCATCTGCTGTGAAGCTGCTTTCCAGCATGGTTCATGGTATGATTTGCAACAAACGCAAAATATAGCCCGATCCTACCTGGCACACCTGCCGTGTAGCAGTCACGATTGCCGGTGTTCTATCACGTCAGCCAGATCACGGATAGCAAAGATCATACACTGTAGCTTGACGTGCTGTACACCGATATTATACCAACTCTTCTGCCACTTTGGCGAGAGCTTTGAATAGATCGTGCTGATCTATCGTTGTTGACCAGGGTAATACTTGCCAGATTTCATCGTGGATCACGGTTGCTCCTGGTTCGAGGTGGTGAAGCGGCGCTAGGGTCTCAAGCTCGGTGCAGCCATGGTCATAGTACACTTCAAGGTTGCAGTTCCGATCAGGGTAGCGACCGTGCGGATGGTAGACTGCAAGTTTCACAAACATTGTCTCTTGATAGAGATAAGCCAGCCAACCGGCGGCACCGTGCGTGCCTATTTTGGCCGGTGGTCCTGCCTGTGACGTGTCGATCAGGATATAATCGTCGCAGAAGGAAAGGCGTGGGTCGGGGAGGGGCGTGTAGGGCCAGAATGCGATCTGGCGGTTGGGAAGCAGCGGATTTGTCGGTGGCTGACCATGGTGCAGCGGTACAATTGCCAGACCACCAGGAGCAAGTTGGGTAATCGCCCATGGCGCCAGTTCAACCGACCAGAGGCCATGGTTTGTTAGCGTGTGGCGCAAATGGACTCGTGGATGCGTGGGATCGAGCGTGATCGTGATACTTTTAGCAATCCCGCCCGGATCGATGGCACTGCGCAGGATAACGCCATGATCGATCTGTTCGGCATCAGGGCCGATCAAGTCAGGCCAGTAGCTGCGCGGAAAGGCTTCGGGAGCATGCCAGAGGCGATGACCGCCGAGTAAGGCAAATGTGCCCCACGGGGTTTCCCAACGGGCGTTCGGGGTTTCGGCCAGCAGGTTGGGGCCTTCGTCCAGATGTAGGGCAAGGATGCGTGGCCCACCGCTAGCCAGGACACGTAGGTGCAAGCGGCGGGAGGTAATGGTTACGGTGGCGAGTGGTATCATAGCCTCCTCAGTTTCTTTGTTGCCAATGGCATTTTCATTCATGGTAGCATAGAAGTGATTGCAACGAACAGGTAGGGTCAGGCGATGAGCGAACCAACCATTTACGAACAGATTGGCGGCGAAGCGACGTTTCGTCGTATTGTTGATATTTTTTATGCGCGCGTTGAAGCCGATCCGCGGTTACGTCATCTCTTTCCGCAGGATCTTGAACCGGGGAAAGAGCACCAACGGCTCTTCCTCATGCAGTACTTTGGTGGTCCACGTACCTACAGTGAACGACGCGGGCATCCACGCTTGCGTATGCGGCATGCACCTTTCCCAATCGGGCCGCGCGAGCGTGATGCGTGGCTTGAACACATGTTAGCTGCCCTTACCGAAGCTGGTGTTCCTGAACCGGCGCGTTCGGTGATGGAAACGTATTTTCGGCACGCAGCTCAGGCGATGATGAACAAATGGGAAACGATTGAAGAGTGAGCGGAAATATGCCTATCACCTCATTGGTGTGGGCAGGTTTCAAACCAGAGGTTTTCAAAGTTTTTCCTGCCCTATAGGGGTGGTGGAGGCGTGAGCAGCGATAATAGCGGTAGGGGTAAGTCCTATCCGGAACTAGCAGCGCGGCGTGGGCAGGAGCTGACGCACAGATTTGAACTGCTGAAGCAAAGCTTCAGTAGTTCCATGCACAGAACAGGGCTGGGAAACGGTGCGGGGGAACAGCCTCCTGCAGCTCCCGACCCGGCTGGTGATGGGTGCTACCGTTCCCCTCAATGCACGGGTGCGACCCCGCTCAGATCACTCCCGTCTGCGACAACCGTGGATCAGGCTCCTGACCTCAATCGTCAGCTAGCGGAACGCGATGAATTGACTGGAGATGTGTCATGCCAGGTGAGGACGATGATCCACGGTGCTACTTGACAGAACTAGCATAGGAGAAAGGGGCGGGTTCCAAACCCGCCCCTGGTGCGTGAGAAGACCCGCCTCTTCCTTGTTCGACGATGATCCATCACCATGCCCCCTTCGTCGTGTTGTCGGACGAACGCGCTGTCGGTGGAGGAATGGCGATTTGCACTGCTCACGCTCGTCATTGCACTGGTAGGCTTGGCGAGGCGCATCACCGCTGCACCGCTCCTTACGAATGTTTGGCCGGATAGATCACGATCTTTCGGTTTTCACCCTCGCCTGAGCTTTCGGTATAGATCGTCTTATCATTGCGCAGAGCGAGATGGACAATGCGTCGCTCGTATGCTGCCATCGGTTCAAGCATAATCGGTCGCCCAGTCTGCCGAACCCGCTCAGCCATACGCCGGGCCAGGCTCTCTAGCGACTCTTGGCGACGTTGACGATAATTACCCACATCAACGACCAGTTGTGGCCATTTCTGTATTCGGCGACTGACGAGGAGGTTAAGCAAGAATTGCAAAGAGCGGAGGGTTTCGCCGCGTCGCCCGATTAACAACCCCATTGCCTCTTCGTCAGCACCTTCGACATGCAGCGTAATTGTTGCTTCAGGTTCGCCTTGTGGTCCGGTTGTGTGTGAAATCACCGCCGTTACGTATGCCTGAATATCCATACGTTCGAGGAGATCTTCGAGAATGCGCTGGGCAATTTCACTGACCTTTTCAATTGACGGCGTCTCTTCCTCATCTTCGACGACGGTGACGCGCACCAATGCTTCATCACCGTTTCCGCCCGGATCCAGCACCTCAATCGCCACTTCGTCACGGTCGCGGCCCAATTGGGCCAGCGCCAGCTCTACAGCTTCGGCGACGGTGCGTGCGCTGATCTCGATGCGCTTCATAGACACCTCTCGGTCACTATGACCGCCATACAGAATGTAACTTCTGACTAACGACGGCGACGTGGATTAGGATGTTGACGTACAGTGCGCTGTTCAGTACTGGCGGAATCGTTCCCTTCTACTGGCGCTTCTATGAGTGGTCGCATTACCGACCAAAAATCAACCTTCGGAGTTTCAGGCTGGAGTTCGGTTGCGTTACCGGCCTGAGATGGGGCGAGGATCAATGATGGAGTTGGCCGGTTATCGGGGGGAAGGAAGCGCAGATAGTTGGCGAGTGATCCCCACCCTGACGTAAAGTACTGTTGAATAATGCCTATCACGCTGCTGACCACCCAGTACAGCACAGCACCGGTAGGGAAGGTAAAGGCAATATAACCAAACACGAACGGCATAATCAGCATTGCTTGCGTAAACGCTTTTTGCTGTGGGTCTTGCACTCGTGGGGTTGCCATCAATTGTTGCACTAACTGCAAGACAATCGAAAGAACCGGCAAAATCAGGTAAACAAAACCGGCAAATCCATTAGGACCAAATGCCGCTACACCCAGATCCATACCGAAGAAGGGGGCAGCCAGCATTTGGGCAAGTCGTTCATCTTTTAGCATCTCAGCGGCAGCGGCGCTCAGGTTCACGCGCTGTTCAGGTACCATCAGATGGTAGACCGCCTGGTACACACCAAAGAAAATCGGTAATTGAAGTAAGAGGGGCAGACATCCCCCAACCGGATTAATTTTATGTTCGCGATACACTCGCAGAGTCTCTTCTTGCAGCCGTTGCGGGTCTTTACCGTACTTGCGCTGAATCTCTTTCAGGATCGGCTGCACCTCTTGCATGCGGCGGCTCGAACGGAGTGAGCTAAGGGTAAGCGGTAAGATGAAAAGACGAGCCGCAATCGTGAAGAGCACAATCCCCAGCGCCATATTTCCCGTCAGTGACGAGAAGAAGAGCAGTAATTGTTCAAGCAATCCAACAAATGCCGACCAGATATTCATTGTGATCCTCGTTCGTGTTGCGGATTTGAAGTATGTGAAGCCGATATTTGTATTTCGTCAACCGGTGTCGGCAAGAGGCCAGCTTGCCGGAGCAGTGAGACAATATCGTTTTGCAACTGACTAAATGGCGCGTCGATCACCTCTGGTGTGCGCACAGTGAATACAAGATCGTAGCCTGGTGATAACGTGGGCAGAAGAAGGCGAACGGCTTCTCGGATACGGCGACGGGCACGGTTGCGTTGCACAGCACCTCCGATCTGACGACCGACGACGAATCCGCAACGAAGGGTTTGCCGTCGGGCTGGAGCAACGGAAAGGAGAAGCCAGCGCGAGGTGAATACACGCCCTTCTCGACGCACTCGGCGAAAATGTTCGGGGCGGCGCAACCGGTGTGCACGTCGCATACGTGAAACGCAAACGGGTTATCACTTACAGATGGTCTGTTGCCCATCACGTGCAGCACACCTCTGTTGATGATAACCCGCCCCATAGTGGTTTAGCGGTGCCCGCGGCGCACAGCTCGCCGCTCATCGCTGACGGTCAATTTCCAGCGCCCCTTCAGACGCCGGCGGCGGAGGACTTCACGCCCATCTTTGGTTGCCATACGTGCCCGGAAGCCGTGTTTGCGGCGGCGCGGAATGCGCTTTGGTTGCCATGTTCGCTTCGGCATTGTATCTACTCCTCAGGTGTTGTGCATTTGTAATTAAAAACTAACGCCATTATACCCATCACGACGGATTGATGTCAAACAAACCCATCCCCCAACCCCCTCTCTCGCTCTGCGGGAGAGGGGGTGATTTCGAAGCGTACCACTCATGTACCTGGTGCTGCACGAGGCATGCATCGGAATATTCTGCCTGCCCTTGCATGAAGAGGCGCAGAGATCGCGATGTGTAACCAGAGCCCCTGCTGACGATGCCGGTAAACTATCAGGAAGCGCCAGAATTATTCTTCGTGACCGATTTGCTCAAGCGTTCGGCGGATCACATCGCGTTGGCGTCGGTTCGTTGGACGCTCCATCTCATCTTCGTCATCTTCGTAATCGCGGCGGCGGCGATCTCGGTCACGGTCGCGGTCACGACGATTACTCGAACCGCCGAACTTCATCAGCAGGTCTTCAATCGTGGCATTTCCTTCAAATGTCTCGTCATTATCGTCTTCGCCGACAACATAGGTATCTGACACCGGTTGTGGTTGTGCTGCACGGCGTTCCCGACGCTCGCGGCGTTCACTGCGTTCCCGACGCTCACCGCGTTCACCGCGTTCACCACGCTCGCTGCGTTCACTGCGCTCACTCCGTTCACGTGCTGTCTGGACTGCGGCGGCGAATCGCTCCATGTTGCTACGGCTGCTGCGTGGAGCTGGTGTCTCGACAGACGTTTCTGTCGTTTCAGATGTAGACGTTTCCGTCGCAGGCTGCTCTTCTTCAAGCCGCATCGTCAAGCTTATGCGCTTGCTCTGCTGATCGATCCCAAGTACCTTCACAGTCACCTTATCGCCGACTTTCACCACATCTTCCACTTTGGCTACGCGATGTGGGGCGAGGGCCGAGATATGTACGAGGCCATCGCGCCCGACTCCAATATCGACGAATGCACCAAATGGGGCGATGCCACTGACCGTACCTTCGAGGATCTGACCGGGTTCGAGCTGCTGCATGCGTTGGGTGCGTAATGCTCGTCGCAGGCTCAGACTGATGCGAGCGGCCTCGCCATCGATCTCCAGAATCTTGAACTGGTAGCGCTCACCGATCTTTACCGCATCTTCTGGCTTTTCGACCCGACCTTCGGCCAGCTCACTCACGTGGATCAAGCCGTCCTTCCCAACCCCAATGTCGGCAAAAGCACCGAAAGGAGCAAAACCGGTAATCACACCTTCCACCAAGTCACCGACGCGCAACGCAGCCAATTTTTCGCGGTCAATCTCTTGACGGCGTGGCTGCTGGGGTTGAGGCTGGGGCTGGCGCGCACGGCGCGGTGTTTCAGCACGCGCAGGATTGCGCATCGTCAGGCTAATACGACGTGCTTCGGGATCGATACTCTTGACCCACACCTTGACCGTATCACCAATTTGAACTACGTCTGAGGGGGTCTCGATGCGACGGTCGCTCATTTCAGAAATATGCACCAGACCGTCGCGACCAACGCCAACATCGACAAATACTCCGTAAAGTGCAATCGATGTCACTTTCCCCTCCAGCTCCATGCCAGGCTGAAGGTCCTTCAGCCGTCGTGGCTTTTGTGGTTGATCATCACTGACTGGCGTGAAGCTAGCGCCGCTTGCTTCCGAATCGGTTGCAGTGCTCTCGCTTGTCACCGAAGAAGTGGTCGCTTCGGTAACAGCAGCCTGCTCTGTCGGTTGTTCCGGAGCAGCCGTGGTGACCTCGGCTGCATCAGCCGCCGGTACACTGGCTACCGCACGAGGTGCAGCGGACAACTCATCCGCGTTCACCTCTTCGTTACGAACCTGATCCGTCATTTCCCACCTTCCTCCTCGCATACTGTTGGTTTGTTATGGCTGGTGTCAGACAAACGCAATGCCTGACACACACCGACGAAGATCATAATTGCATCTGCTGTCGCACGGCCCGTACCAGACCGTCGTCGTGCAGATCTTCTAACCGATAGTACACCCCGCGCAGATGTTCGGCCAATCGACGAGACAGGCCGCGTTCAAAGTGCGGATGCTCGGTATCGATAACAATTGCGTGTATCTGATGGGCAGCGATCATCTCGGCGATCCGATACGCCTCTTGTTGCGGGGGCAGATCGGAGATGGAGACGTTGGCCTGACCATCGGTTAAGAGCACCATCAGTGGTACAACTTCTGCATCTCGCCGACGTGCCCGTTCGAGTAGTTCAAACGCGGTCAGCATCCCCCGCGAGAGAGGGGTTTTACCTCCGGTAGGCATTGATTGCAAGCGACGCTGTGCTAGCTCGACACTGTTTGTCAGGGGTAAAAGCACACGGGCGTAATCACGCTGGAAACTGACCAGCCCAACCTGATCGCGGCGTTGATACGCATCGCGGAGCAGGGAGAGCACAGCCGCTTTCGTTGCCTGCATCCGTTCTTCGGCTGCCATACTCCAACTGGCATCGACAACGAAGCAAACCGCGTTCCGCGTGCGCCGCACACGAACTTTCTGGCGAAGATCGCTGCGTTTAATAACAATTTTTGGCCGACGACGATGTGGCATTCCTGTTGAGTGCATCAGCTCGGTGCGACGTTTCCGCTGATAGATAGCCGCTTCACGGAGGGTTGCATCCAGGGCCAGATCGGTAACTCTGGCTGCACGGCGGCTGGTAATGTAACGACCCTGCTTCCGAGTTGTGCGTGAGCGAGAACGCCGGCCTGGTGCACGGCGCTGGAGGCGGTCAGGTGTTGCCTCCAAACGACGCGGCTTGAAGATTTCACCGGCACGGTACTCTTTCCCACCAGTTTGCTGTTCATTAACCGGCGCTGAAGACTCTGGTAGACCGTTGCTGCCAACCGGTATGGTTGCACTCCCACCACTGTTTTCGTTCCCACCCTCATCGTTGCTTTCACCGACATCAGTCAGGTCAGGGTTTTTTTTTATCTCAGTGGAGACACTGACTTCTTCAGTACGCTTCCCGTACCGATCTAGAATGTTCGCCAACCGCTGTTCATCGAGTTTCACCTCACCAAACGGTTGGCGGCGCATACGGTGCGGCAGCGCCAGCTCGGCGGCCAGGCGGATGTCTTCAGCGGTCAGCGTTTGGCGACCACTCCAGGCCGCATGGGTCCGGGCAGTTTCGAGAATAGTCAGATCGGCGCGGTGGCCATCAACCCCCATTTCGATGCACAAACTGGCAACCACAGCCATATCGGTGCGATCAATCCGTACTTGAGGCAACAGCGCACGGGCGCGGGCAATACGCTGCGCCAACGCCTCTTCAGCAGCCTGCCATTGCTGGATGAACCCGACCGGATCAGCTTCATAGGCCATACGTCGCTCGATAACAGCAACCCGATCATTCACATCGGTTAGCCCGACAACCTCGACGGCCAGACCAAAGCGATCAAGGAGTTGTGGTCGCAACTCACCTTCTTCGGGATTCATCGTCCCAACCAGGATAAAGCGGGCCGGATGGGAGACGCTCACTCCTTCACGCTCAACCGTATTGACCCCCATTGCAGCCGCGTCGAGCAAGAGGTCAACCAGGTGATCGTCGAGTAGGTTCACTTCATCCACGTAGAGTACACCGCGATTGACCTGAGCCAGGAGACCGGGTTCAAAGCGGCGTTGTCCTTCGGTTATCGCGTGTTCGAGATCGAGCGAACCGACCACCCGATCTTCTGAAGCTGACACCGGAAGTTCAACCAGCCGAATCGGGCGTACCATCGTCGGTAGTGGTCCCTGTGCCAGCCGGGCCTGGCAATCGGCGCACAGTGTTGCCGGGGCATCAGGATCGCAACTGTAGGGACAATCGACGACGACCGTAATTGACGGTAAAAGTCGGGTTAAGGCCCGGACTGCGGTTGATTTTGCTGTTCCTTTCTCGCCACGTATCAGTACGCCGCCAATTCGCGAATTGATCGCGTTCAAAATGAGGGCGCGTTTCAAACGCTCTTGACCAACAATAGCCGAGAAAGGATAAACCGGTCGTTGCGGAAAACTTGTGATATTCACGACAACAAAAATCTTCTAGCTCAGCGTGAGCCAGAAGCCATAGCAGCAATGCCGCGTACTGTTATAATGCAGCATGTTATTCATCCGACGGGCGAACCTGACCTACGGCAATGCTCACAGCGAACACGTCTGCTTTCAACGAAGCACCATAGCAATTGTGTCACAAAGCTGCCGAAAAGTCAAATGAGAGGTGCGGGTGCTCCCCCTCAACCCCCGCAAGCGGGAGGTGACGCGCTAGCCGATGGGTGCAAGCCGTTGACCGTACCTGCGGTTCGGAGGCCCGCGCACCCAGGTGATGCTGTGGGTTGGGAGACATTGTCAGCGATGTTCTTCGGTGTCGCTCCGTCGTTACACCGTTCAGTTCAGTTATCGAATGTACCTAATGCTGACGACGCTGAAACGTTCTGGCATCCAACACGTCGCGAGAGCATTGCTCAGCGGTATGCTATAATATAGCGATCCAATCCGGCGGCTTATCGGATTGGGCGGGAGAAAGAAGCGTTTTCGGCCTGGATAGTGCCAGGTCGCCATCGAAATCATCATTCATGGAGTGTCGCCGTGGGCTTCAACCCCTTTAATACAATTTTTGGTGCCTTTAGCCGTGATCTGGGCATTGATCTCGGTACGGCCAACACCCTGGTTCATGTGCGTGGCAAAGGTATCGTTATCAGTGAACCATCGGTCGTGGCGATTGATACTCGCACAAAAAAGGTGCACGCGGTTGGGGCCGAAGCCAAAGCTATGGTGGGTAAGACACCGGCCAATATTGTTGCAGTGCGACCACTGAAAGATGGGGTTATCGCCGATTTTGATGTGGTTGAGCAGATGCTGGCCTACTTTATCAAAAAGGCTCATGCCTATGCCGCAATACCTCTGGTCGATCCACGACCGCGGGTCGTGGTTGGTGTGCCGTCGGGTGTCACAGAGGTAGAAAAGCGCGCAGCACGTGAAGCCGCGTTGAATGCGAAAGCGCGTGAGGCCTATGTGGTCGAGGAGCCAATGGCGGCGGCTATCGGCGCTGGTCTGCCGGTGGAGGAGCCGATCGGTTCGATGATCGTTGACATCGGTGGTGGTACGACAGAGATTGCCGTCATTGCCCTGGGTGGAATTGTCATAAATCATTCGATCCGAATCGCCGGTGATGAAATTGACGAAGCGATTATTCAGTTTGCGCGTCGGGAATACAACTTGCTGATTGGTGAGCGGATGGCCGAGAAAGCGAAGATTGCCGCCGGTTCGGCTTACCCCCTCGATGAAGAGATCAAAGTTGTTTTGCGGGGCCGTGATCTCCTCACCGGTTTGCCGAAGGCAATAGAGGTCAGCTCGGTTGAGCTACGCGAGGGTATTGCTGGGCCGGTGAATGCGATTGTTGCTGAAGTGCGGGCGGCGCTTGAAGAGACACCACCCGAGCTAGTTGCGGACATTATGGAACACGGCATTATGCTGGCCGGTGGTGGTTCGTTGCTGCACGGCCTCGACAAGCGAATTGCTGCCGAGACCCGTATGCCGGTACATATTGCCCAAGATCCGCTGTCGTGTGTAGCGCGTGGCGCCGGTAAAATGGTTGAACACTTTGATAACGGAGTTTACCAGGATATTTTGATGCGCGCTCAGGCCTCTCGTCGGGTGCGGAGATAGCTCATGCGCGATTTTCTTGATGAACGACCGTTAAAGTTACGTCGCGAGCCGGCCGGTGATCGAGGTTACTGGCGCGTGATTGCGCTGGCACTGGTGTTATTGCTGGTAAGTGTGCTAATGTTAGTGCTAGATCGGCAAGGCATTATTACGCCAGCCCACCTCCGGCTTCGTGAGGTGTTGCAACCATTGGCTTCCTGGTTGACGGAACGACGGGCCGATCTTGTGTCGTGGTGGTCAACTCCGCGTGATGTGGCAACGATGCAGGCCAGAATTGCCGAACTGGAAGCCGAAAACGCTCGTCTAGCTGCCGAAGTACTGCGGCTCAAACAGGTTCAGGTTGAGAATAGTTTCTTACGCCAGCAACTTGCGATTACTCGTTCGTATCCGTGGACAATTCTCGGTGCTGAGGTGATGGTGCTCGCACCTGATGCGGCTCGTCGCGTATTGACCATCGCACGTGGGGCCGAGGATGGGGTGCGCGTGGGGATGGCAGTGATAAGCCAGCAGCCAGGTGGGCCACCAGCGTTGATTGGCGTTGTCGAGGCAGTGGGGCTACGTACCGCTGATGTGCTGATGATTACCGATATTAGCAGTCAGCTCAGCGTACGCTTGTTGCAAGCCGATTCGGCGCCGCTTGGGTTGATGCAGGGGCAGTGGCAGCGTGGTTCACGTTTGCGCGTCGAGCTGATTGATCGCAGTCTGGCGATGCGCGAGGGTGATCATGTCGTAACGGCTGGAATCAGTGGAGCGCTCGATTTGCCGCTCGATCTGGCAGCAATGCCGCAAGCGGTACCGATTGGTGTGATCGAAGCGGTACGCCAGGAAGGACAACGCCAGATTGGCGAGATTCGACCGTTTGTTGATCCGGATCAGGTACGTTACGTGTGGGTAATAATCAGTCAAGACGGATAGAAGAACGACTGGCACGCGAGTTAGGGCTGGTTCTCATTCTGCTGCTCCTTGCTCTGATCCAGGTGACCCTGTTAACTGCTCCCACCGGCTTTTGTATTCCTCTCCTGCTGGTCCTGGCGATTGGGCGAGCACTGGTCGGAGCAGGAACAGCGGAACCGGTTCGGGGGTTCATGCGTGGTTTGTGGTGGGCCTTTTACAGTGGGATTGCGTTGGATTTGTTGGGGTCAATGCCGTTTGGCAGTCATGCCATTGCTCATCTGGTGGCTGTGTTAGTTGTTGGCCTTGCTACCCGCCGGTTTGCAGTTGAACGCCCGCTGGTGTCGTTGTTGGCAGTCGCATGTGGTACCCTGATTTACGAGGCTGTCCTCTGGCTTACGGTACTACCGTCTGGTAGTGACTGGCAGGCGTATGTGCGGGTGGTGATGTTGCCTTCGCTCCTTCTATCCCTGATACCAACGCTACCTACCGTCGCTCTGCTCTACCGTCTGGTGCGGACGGTGTAAGGTAATGATCCTTCTGCTCAGCGTTGCTATTGCAATACTACCTGAGTTCAGAAAGGCTGAAGAACGGCCATGACTCGACTCATCGCATTGCGAGCAATTCTGTTGCTGGTGGTGATTGTGTTGGTGGCACGGCTGGCACAATTACAACTGATTACAACGGATGCGCAGCGGTTTGGTCCCAACATCGACGTCACGACAAGGCGCTATTTGACGAACCAGCCGCGTCGGGGTGAAATCCTCGATGCTCGTGGTCGCATCCTGGCCGAAAGTGTTCCGATCTATAACTTGGCCGTTGTGCCCGGGCAGCTTCCCTCAGCCACCACTGCACCCGAACAGCGTGCGTTGATCCTGGCTCGCCTGGCACAGATTGCCGATCTGCCGGCGACACTTATTATTGATCCGGCCAGTGCTGTTGAAACGATGCCTGATTTACGGGTCGATGTGATGGCGTTGACCGGCACGCCTTTGCCTGCCACAACTGATAGTATAACGATCACGATTGCCCCGGCCGATAGTATTCGTGCGCTCACACTGAGCCAGACGTATCGAGAGGTGGTAACACTGGTCAATCCGATTGAACAGATTCTAGTGCAGGCAAATGTACGGAGTTACCAACCGGTCATCATCAAGGAAGATATTGCTCCAGAACTGGTGCTGGCGTTGCGTGAGAATGCCAATTATCTTCCTGGTGCGCGGGTGGTAGAGGGTTTTCGTCGCCGTTATCCGCTGAGTAGCGAGATACCTTCACTTTCCCACCTGTTGGGGTATGTCGGACGGATCAATGCCTGCGAGCTGACGGCGGTGAACCCGGCTAGTTCGTGGCTACGAGCGTTAACCGATGTCACGGCAAATGCGCCGGTGTGCGGCTTAATGGCTAAAGAGATTGAACCAACCAGCATCGGCTTGCCACCGTATTTACCGAGTGATCTAATCGGTAAAGACGGTCTGGAGGCAGCTTACGAGAAGGTGCTGCGCGGTCAGATGGGGATCGACTCACTGTTGGTTGATGCACTGCAACGTCCGGTGAGTGGTGTAACCACGCTGCGGCCGGTTGCGAATGGTCATAATCTGATCCTGACCATTGACGCACAATTCCAGGCCGAGGTTGAGCGCATCCTACAGCGCTGGATTCGTGTCGGTGAAGAGCGACGACTGACTGCGAAAGAAGCGCACAAGCGGGCCTATGCGCCGATTGTGGCCGGGGTTGCCGTGGCGCTTGACCCGCGTGATGGCCGTATCCTGGCTATGGTAAGCATCCCCGACTACGACAATAACATCTGGGTTGATCCGAAGCGGATCGCTGAATTACGGACATTGCTCGCTCCATCAAGCGCTGAGGCCCAGCGTGAGTTGCAGCGGCTGGCGCCTTTTACCAATCGTGCGATCTCTGGTCAGTATCCACCGGGCTCGACAATTAAACAATTCGTTGGCGCCGTAGCGTTACAGCAAGGCGTGATTTCGGCTGATACAAAACTGCGTGACCCTGGCTTGTTACGTCTGATCGAACGCAGTGGTGCTGAATTCATTCTGCCTAACTCGGTACGTAACCGCGACAATGGTTTGATCGATGTTCGCGATGCCCTCCGACTGTCGTCGAACGTCTTCTTCGCCAGCGTCGCCGGCGGTAATGACCAGGCGGTCAACCTTGATCAGCGTGCGCTCCGTATCGCTGGACTAGGGATCGATCAGCTTGTAGAAGGGTTGTCGTGGTTCAATTTTGGTCGTGCTACCGGGGTTGATCTGGTTGGGGAAGCCAACGGTCGGGTACCGACGCGCGCCTGGAAGGCTCAAGTTTTGCGTGAAGCCTGGACTACCGGCGATACCTACAATACGGCCATTGGTCAGGGCTATCTGGAAGTGACTCCGCTACAACTAGCAGTTGCTGCTGGAGCAATTGCGACCGATGGTACCCTGTATCGTCCACACGTGGTTGATCGGATCGTTGATGAGAATGGTCAGGTTGTTCAGCAGATACCTGCCGAGCCAATCGGACGAATCCCGGTCGAACAACGTCATCTGGCAACAATCCGCGAAGGGTTATTCGCCTCGATTACCAATGGCTTGGGTGTCGCAGCCCGTGAAGTCTGTTCGGGATTACGCATCGCCGGAAAAACCGGTACCGCAGAGTTTGGTCCACTCCTGACGACCTCTGATGGTCGGCTGGTGCGACAGAGCCATGCCTGGTTTGTCGGTTTTGCTCCATACGAGCGCCCTGAGATTGTGGTTGCAGTGCTGGTAGAGGGAGTGGGTGACCTGAACGATGGTTCATCGACCATTGCCGTCCCGGCAGTGACGCAGATCATGCAAGCATATTTTGGAGTTACCCCACCGACCAATCCGCCATCTATTTGTCCGGTATTGCCGTAGATCGGCTGATCTTCCACATGCCGCTGACGTAAAGGGCGCTGGTGCAGAGTCCCGCGAACTTGTGATGAGATAGAGATGACGTGAAGCCCTGTGCGCTCAACCAGATGAACATGAAACGGTGTCAGGATCGTGAAGCGACCTGATTATCTAGTACCGAACTCCAGATCGGTCAGTACAACCAGTGCATCGAAATCATCAAGGAGATCAGGAGCATAGGTGGCCACTACCGTGCGTGCAATAGATCGTTCAGTCTGATTCGCTTGACGTAGCAGACGGGTAATATCAGCGATGTCTTGGGCTCGACCTGCCTGTAATTTCATCAAGATCAGAAATTGTCGCGGTAATACCGGAAAGCCGGCGAGATCATACTCCAGATGTGATAGAGCTTCGTTGAGCCAGGGTTCTTTCAATGCCAGGACATCGATGCTATAACCCGTATCATCTGGCGCATGTGTGGTAAATCTACCAATGAGCAGCGGATTACCAATCCGGTAGCCGGCGATGGTGAAGGCAAGCCGTGCAGCCTGTTCTTCGTGAGCCTGGATAACAATATCGATGTCTTGGGTCAAACGCTCTGGAGCATAGGCGCGCAGTGCCATTGCGCCAACCAGCGCCCAGTGGATATTTTCCAGTATTCGCCGCAAATCTGGCAATTGTTGCACGGTGGTTCTCCGGTTTAAGAATTCGTCCGCTGAGCCGGTACCTCTGGCCGCACGACGCAGTGCAATACGAATGTATGGATTTTTTGGTTGTAGCGTCTGCACGACTTACCCCATTCTTTTGGAAATGGTACTCTTGCGATGAAGCAAGCAGGTGCTATTCGCATCTGGTTATCGAGAACTACCAATATCTTAGCACATACCTGCTACTGGGCGCGCGGACCTATGGCCCGCGTTGGGTGGTCATTTGAGAAAGGACACTGCAACAGGTGGGTTAGGAACTAGCCCCTACAAGACAGTGAACTGACCGCACAGGTGGTTGTCGGTGAGCAGCGATAGGTGGTTTGGCACTCGCCCCTATCCAGCTCGTGGTAAAGAGAGAGTAAAAGTACTACCTTTGCCAGGGCCAGCGCTGGCAGCACGGATGTCGCCGCCCATTGCCCACGCCAGATGGCGAGAAATGGTCAGCCCAATACCACTACCACCGCTGGTACGAGCGCGTGAGGGGTCGGCTCGGTAGAAACGTTCAAAGATGAAGGGGAGATGTTCGGCGGCGATACCAATCCCGGTATCTTCTACAATGACCTGTACTTCGTCGTTGGTATGCACTGAGCGAATAGTAATGCAACCGCCTTCAGGAGTATAGCGTACTGCATTCCCAAGGAGATTGAGCAGAATCTGCGCTACACGGTCGGGGTCAGCGTGAACCAGCAGGGGTTGTTCGTGAGAAGCAAATTGCATCTGTAGACAGCTATCGAGCACCTGGGGTTGGATTTGCGCGACGACACGGTGGATGACGTCGTTGATATCGAAGGTCGTGAAGTGGAGTGAGATCTGACCGGCTTCGACCCGCGAGAGGGTCTGAAGATCATCGACGAGACGCCGTAGGCGGCGCACTTCTTGCTTCATATCGAGAAAGGTGTCAGCGGTGTTGGGCAGTACGCCATCGATCAAGCCCTCCAGGTAGCCTTCAATGCCGGCGAGTGGTGTGCGCAGTTCGTGGGCTACATTGCCGATCATGGTGATGCGGCGCTGCTCGATCTGTTCTAGCGCCTCAGCCATCTGGTTGAAGCTCTCGGCGACAGCACGTAACTCATCACTGGCTGGCACCTCAACGCGCTCGTCGTAACGTCCGGCGGCAATACGTTGACTGCTCCGGGCAATGCTGCGTAGTGAACGTAAGATAATCTGAACCAACAGGAGGCTGGTGCTCAGACCGGCAATTGTGGCTGCCAGAGCAGCTACGGTCAACGCCTGAATAACAGCGGTGCGCACAGGTTTGACCTGCTCAGTTGGGATGGTTTGTTCGATCAGGAGGTTGGCAGTGAGGCTGAGGGTCACAACGCCAACGATCACCACCAACATTTGAGCACCGATGATTTGCCAGCGAAGTTGTCGCCAAAAGCGCATATGTTCACCGTAGTGTTACTGTTTGTTCGCAGCACGTGGCTGAAACGTACTCCTGCTTGAGGAAACACAGACCGCGAGCTCGTCTGGTCATGACCAGTCCGGCACTCGCTTCTATCGTGTGATGCGTAAGAGTGGAGCGGACAGTTATGCGCCGGAGCAGTTGCATTAAAGTGGTGGATCGACAAATCGGTAGCCGACACCACGAACAGTACGAATGACATTTGCGCCGGTCATTGTTTCAATCTTGCGTCGCAGTTGACTAATGTATACGTCAACTACGCGATCGGTGCCGTAGAAATCGGCGCCCCACACCTTATCGATCAGGTCTTCACGGCTGAGCACGCGATTGTGGTTACGAGCCAGGACCAGCAACAGATCGAATTCCGTAGGAGTCAAGTCGAGGAGCTGACCGGCGGCGCGTGCTTCACGTGCATCGGGATCGATGTCGAGGTGGGCAAAACGCATCAGTGAACTTTTGGTCGTTTTACCCCGTTGCCGACGTAAAATGGCTTCTACCCGTGCAACCAGTTCGCGCGGGCTGAACGGTTTGGTAAGGTAATCATCAGCGCCGACGCGCAAACCAGCCACTCGATCCATCTCGTCGCTGCGGGCCGTCAACATCAGGATATACACGTCTGAGCGTTCGCGCAGTCGGGCCGTGATCTCCATACCGTCCATACCGGGCAGCATCAGGTCAAGAACAATCAGATCGGGTTGATGATCGAGCGCCATCTGTAAGCCTTCTGGGCCGGTGGTCGCACACAAGACGCGATAACCAGCGTGTTCGAGATAGGCTTTCGCGACATTCCGAATGCTGGCTTCGTCATCGATTACCAGGATCGTCGGTTGATTTGTGAGTGCGTCTTGCATAAGGACGATAGCGTTTAATCTCTCTTGCCCCGCTGAAGCGGGGAAACTGCTTTAGCGCGAAGCACTTTCTCCTTTTTCCCAATCTGCGCGATCAATCAGATACGGGCGCCGCTGAGGACAACGCCGAGCAGATTCGCTTTGACCTTTTCGAGTTTTTGGCGTGCCTCGCGGACCCGATCACGGCGTGAGCGACCGGCCTGAATAACGAGCAATACCCCGTCGACACGAGTTGCCAACACAAGCGCATCGGTAAAGGGTTGAACGGGTGGCGTGTCGAAGATCACAATATCGGCGATCTGGCGCAGACGGTTGAGTAATCCTTCCATGCGACGAGAACCAAGCAGGTCGGCGGGGCGGGGAGGGAGCGGTCCACTCGGGAGCAGGCTTAGCCCTGGCACCTCGGTTGGTTGAATCGCCAGTGGCGCCTCTTGATCGAGAATTGCGCTGGTAAGACCTTGTTCGTTTGAGAGGCCGAAGATGGTATGGAGCGTCGGCTGGCGCAGATCACAATCGACCAGGAGAACACGCTGTTCGGCCTGGGCCATGGTGACCGCAAGGTTTGCTGCGGTCAGGCTCTTGTCGGGTGTTTGTTCAGCGGAAGTCAGTAAAAGGGTGTGAATAGGTTTATCAAGGCTTGAAAACAGGATATTGGTGCGCAGAGTACGATACGCTTCCGCAGCGGCAGAAGCCGGTTCGCGTAAGGTGATTAGTACCTGCTCAGGCGACGAAGTCACTATCATTTACTCCCAACCTTTTATATCAACTGACAGGACGAGCGGTAACTAACTATCGCTCGGTCAGCGGAATGGCACCTAACGTTGGCAAACCGACAAAGCGTTCAACATCTTCAGACGTTTTCAAGGTATCGTCAAGATATTCGAGCACAAAAGCCAGGACAAGACCGACGATCAGGCCCAGAATCGCACCGGCCAGCATATTGATGCGCGTATTGGGACGAATTTCAACCAGGCGGGCCGGCTGAATCCGGGTCACGTTGATCCGGGCCGTACCTTCGAGAGTGGCGTTAATCCGATTCACTTCGGCGACTATGCGTTCACCCACTGCATCGGCTAGCGCCTGCGACTGGTCGAGTCGCGGCAAATCGACCTCGATCACAATCTTTTGCTCATCAGGGCGCGGCTGAATGTTAACGTCTTCCATCAATCGCTCGCCGCTTATATCAAGGCCGATCTGTTGGCTGATCTGATCGAGCACGCTCGGTTGCATCACCAGCTCGCGGTAGCTATTCATCGAGTTGCGTAACACGATATTGAGGCCGTTGTCGGCCTGGTTTGCCAGTACGAGGTAGACTGCCTGCGTGCGAAACGTTTGCGGCAGCAGTTTGCTGATCACGTATGCGCCAGCAACGGCTGCAATGGCGGTGAGGATAATAACCCACCAGCGTTTAACCAGGATCCTTACATAGTCGCGGATTTCCATAAACCCTCCTCGCCTGTTGGGCGTAATCTGGCGGCAAGGACTGCCAGTGCGAAGCCGACAATCAAACCAAGTGCCGCACGAAGTGTAGCGTCAAAGAGCAGAGCACGGAATGACGTAGTTGGATGGGCTGCGCCAACTCCATCGAGCACAACGACATGCAACTGGCCGTCGGTTCTCCCCCAGAATGATAAACCATGGGTTTGCAACACCGTGATAGCAGCTTCGACCAGGGCCTGGGCTGCTGCGGGTGATGAAGCCTCGCCAGAAAGATCGACAGCGCGGTGAAGTGGATTCATCCGTAAACCCTGTTGAATCTCAGGCAGAGAAAGGGTAATTCCGCGCTCGGCCAGAAGTGGTACAACCTGCGCCGCGAAGCTGGCACTGCTGATAACTTGCGGCATGTCGTCGATAATGAATTCGGTAATTTGCCAGCTTTCTATCGAGTCAGCGGTCACGGCTGATGAATAGGTGACTAACAACCTTGCCGAGGCCTGGTAGCGCAGGGGTCGTTGGCTATCAAGCCAAAGACTCAGACCACCGGCAATCAGGGCCGGCAAGAGAATGATAAGCCAGAAGCGACGGCTAATGCGAATAAACGTTGTCAATCCCATAATTCTTCCTGCTGTCATTACTCGCCAACATCTTACTACACTTTACCCGGTTAGATGATACCAAAAGTAGACATAATGTGTCACGATGTATTGCTACGCTGGCAAGAATTGTTGGCCGAGCAGACTCTGTTCAAACTCAAAGAGGCGACCTTCGCGGTGAGCGGTTAAAGCGTCATCGACGAAGGAGCGGAATGCCTTGAGGAAACGTGCGCGGCTAAAGCGTTCGGCGTGGCGACGGAGTGTAAGCGGATCGATCTGATCGGTACGCGAGAGGGCGACGGCAGCGGCCAGGGCGGCAGCAGTCGGCTGGTAGAAGAAGCGTCCGGTCACGCCATCGATCAGCGTTTCGAGTGCGCCACCGGCAGCGTAAGCGATGACCGGTCGGCCCACTGCCAGCACTTCGAGCGGGGTGATACCGAAATCTTCTTCGCCGGGAAAGATGAAGGCACGGCAGCGAGCAAACAGATCGAGGCGCGTAGCTTCATCAACCCAGCCCAAAAATTCGATATTGGGGCCGGCCAGACGTTCAAGACGGGCGCGGTCGCGACCATCACCGAAGATTTTTAAGGGGAGACGGAGATGGTTAAACGCCTCAATCGCCAGTTCCAATCGCTTGTACGGGATCAGACGGCCACCGGCCAGATAAAACTCTTCGGGTGGTTGCGGTTCGTAGGGTGGCAGATCGACCGGTGGCGGAATCACTACTGATGGTCGCCGGTAATAACGGGCGATCCGTCCGGCAACTTCGTGGGAGTTCGCGACAAAGAGATCGACTCGATTCGCACTGACTGTATCCCAGATCCGCAGGTAGTTGAGGATGAACGGTAAGAGCTTGGCTTGGATCCCGTTGATCTGCTCACGGGCTACGTAGTCGTCGGTGCGCCAGGCAAAACGCATCGGTGTGTGACAATAGCAGATGTGGAGTGCTCCGGGACGCGGAATGACACCCTTGGCAAAAGCGCTCGAACTACTGATAATCAGATCGTAGCCGCTTAGGTCGAATCGCTCGAAAGCGGTGGGATAGAGCGCGACATAACGCCGAAACTGAGAACGCCATGCCGGCAGGTGTTGCATAAATGAGGTGCGAATATCCCAGTTCTGGTATGTAGCCGGCATTGAACTGGGATCGAAGATCGATGTGTACACCGGCGCAGCCGGGAAAAGCTCATGCAGCGCTTCGAGCACCCGCTCAGCGCCGCCGTACTGGTTGAGATAATCGTGCACGAGAGCGACCCGCATGGTCAAATACCTATCCTACCCGGCCAATTGCCGTTGCCGGATAGGATAGCACAACTTGATACCGATAATGATCGATCAGGGGGTAGGTGGTAAGCTAAACTGGCGGCGGAGGGCGAGGCTAATCACCGTCATCAACCCCATTGCACCGGTACAAGCCAGATAGGCAGTGGCCAGGTCGAAAGCATCGGCGATGCTGGCCATAACGGCAACTGCAATCAACGTTCCGATACTAATAGAAATGTTAATCACACTTTGCGCTACACCCCGGTCGCCGGCGGCTACCTCTTCAAGTACCAGCGCACGCAGCGTACCACCAACGACGATACCTAGGCCGCTACCCATAATCAATGTCGCCAGAATGAAGAGCCAGAACGGTGCTGCCGGTAGGCTGAGGAGAGCGGTACCGATTGTCAGTTGACTGTAGCCGCTCAGCATCGCCAGCCGACCACCGATTCGCGGGAGCAAACGACCGGCAATGATGGAGGTGATCGAGGCCAGAAAGACCAGGGGTAACAGGAAGAAGCCAGCCTGACTGATCGGCACACCGAAATTGACCGCTACTGAGGTAATGAAAATGATGCTTCCCATTGCAATCCCAGAACCGGCGGCTAGAATATAGACAATCTGCAATTGTTGGTTGGTAAAGAGCCGCGGCGGCAGGAGTGGGTTTGTGGCGCGTTGCTCACGCCACGCTAAGAGTGGTATCAGCAGCGCTATCAGCAGGAAGAGCCATGGCCAGATAGTCATGCCGAGTAAGCGGTCGAGCAGTTGATTGATGCCTAACGTTGTACTGACCAAGATCAACACCAGTAGCAGCAACCCTTGCCAGTCGAAGATCGCATCGTGAGCCGTTTGGGGAGTAGTTGAGCGCGGTAAAGCACGCCAGCCGAGGAAGATCACCACAGCAGCAACCGGCAAGTTCAGCAGGAAGATCCATTGCCAGTCGGCGATGGCTAGGATCAACGAGGCTAGAACAGGACCGACTAAAAACGCCATTCCTGAAGTGGCCCCGATCAGTCCTAATGCCTTTGCTCGTTCGGCTGAGGGGAGAACATCGCCGATAACTGCACTGGCAGTAGGAGTAATACCACCTGCGCAGATGCCCTGGAGTGCTCTTCCCACCAGGACCGTCATCAGGTCGTGAGAAAGAGCAATGATCAGTGAGCCGATGGCAAACCCAAATACATTCAACAGATAGATATGTCGGCGTCCGTAGCGGTCACTCAGACTGGCCATCAATGTTGTACTGCTGAGCGAGCAGAGGGTGAAGATGATATTCACCAGTACAACCTGGGTGTTATCAATCGCAAAGGCAGCTCGCAATGCCGGAATGATAGGACCGATGATTGCCGAGTCGAGTGCCGACATGAAGACACCGACAAACAGGACGGTCATAATCGCACGACGGGTATCGGTTTCAGGCACAGCCACCGAAGCCATGAGACCTCCTTAGTTACAGATGTGTCGATTATGCTGCTCTCCAGGATCAGATAATATGCAAGCGGGTCTGCCGACCGTGCAGCCACTCAATTTTTCCACCAGCCAAGACGGCATCTTCCTCTAGCGCAATACGGACTGGTTGATCATCCCATTCTGGTACCGTAGCAACGTTATTCAGTTCAATTGCATAAACCGTGTCATCGGCAAGGGGATAGTCACCGGCGCCGGGGACGCCTTTCTGCATATCCCATAACCCGATTGTAGGGCCGGCTGCATGACCGTGATAGCCAAGTGGATGTGAGTAAATGGACGGCTGTAGACCAACCTGAAGTGCCCGTGCACGGGCCAGGGCCAGCACCTGATTTCCAGTGCGCCCGACCTGCAATTTCAGCCAGCAACAGGTCCTGCACCTGGTTGGCCCTGGCCAAGGCCGAGACGAGTCCATCCGGTGGGGATGTTTCACCACGAGCTAATGCGTAGGCGTGCTGCTGTTGATCGGTACACAGGCCAAGATGACAAAAACCGACATCGCAATGAAGCAAGTCGCCGGGTAAGATACGGTTGCGTGTGGGAGGTTCGGTAAACGGCATACCTCGCGCCTGAATGCTCACTGTCGGCTGGAACCATGCCCGTAAGCCAGCTTCGTGCATCGTCTGACGCAGCCACCAGACAACATCGTCGGTTGTGGTAACGCCGGGAGTGATGACAGTGCGGGAAAAAGCGGTAGCGATCAGGCGATGACCAAGCGCTACCAGTTCGGGGTAGACTGCCAGTTCAGCTGGAATGCGTCGTTCAAGCCAGCCAATGACCAGCGCCTCGGCGTGTACACAACGTTCGGCGTAGGTAGGACCGAGCGCTATCAGTAAGCGTTCGTATTCAGCATGCGATAGACCATCGGCAAGCGCAAACGTTGGCGAGACGTTGATACCAATTCGTTGTGGATGATACTCACCGACAATGCGTGTCAGACAGTCATCTTGCGCTTCATGGTCGGGATTCCAGGCCTGGATATAGAGATCACCGTAGCCATACCGGTCGAGTGTCAGTCGGTCAACGGTACCGTCGGCCCTGCGGGCAAAGATCAGGATAGTCCGTCGTCGTGCATTCATTGCCGGGGCGGGGAGCAGGGTCATGATGACCGGGTCTTCGTTGTATTCGCGGGCGACCACGATCCAGAAGTCTATTCCGCTCCGTGCCATGATGGCGGGTAACAGTGTCGTGAGACGTTCGGCAAGCCATTCATTTTGTAATGCGGCCTGAGCGCGCAGCGAGGCTACAACTGGGCTGATTGTCATATGAATCAAAATCTGGATATGTCAGAAAATAACCTGTGAGTATTATAACGCATGTGATGACAAAGCGGTATTGATTGCTTGCGAGAGGGTATTCATAGTAAATGGTTTGGCCAGGAACGAGACCTTGCCGGTGGCACGTAAATGGGCCGGCACTTCTTGCTGTGAAAATCCACTGGTGAGGATAATGCGGAGCGTTGGAAACTGGGTGAGCAAGGTATCGGCCAATTCATCACCGGTCATGCCAGGCATCGTAAGATCAATCAGGGTCAGCGTAATCTGCTCGCCATACTGACGCATCATAAAAAGGGCTTCATCGCTACTACCGGCCTCATACACGGTGAAGCCGAGGCGGTGAAGCATCCGCTGTGCAACATGGCGCACGGCTGGTTCATCATCAACTACCAACACCGTACTATTGATACCAGCGTTCGTATGCGTTGCCTGAACCGACGCCGATTGCACTGAAGGCGATGGTTCCTCTGAGGGAGACGCTGAAGGTGCAAGTGGCCAGTAGATGGTGAACGTCGTGCCCTGACCGGGAGCAGTGACAAGCTCGAGGGCGCCGCGATGAGCGCGCACAATACCGTTCACGGTTGCCAGACCAAGCCCTCGTCCGGTAAATTTCGTGCTAAAAAAGGGGTCAAAAATCCGTGCTTTTGTCGTTTCATCCATACCTTGGCCGGTATCCTGTACAGTCAGGGCTGCATACTGACCGGGTGGCTGATCGGCACCGATCTGCATGCTGCTTAACTCATGAGCACACAGTTCGCGCAGGCCGGTAGTTATCGTCACTACCCCTGAACCATTAATCGCTTCAGCGGCGTTGATGGCAAGGTTCATCAGAACCTGACGTACCTGAGCAATATTTGCCTCGATTGGCAATGGCGTAGTGGCCGGAACGAAAACGAGTTCGATGCGATGTGGAATCATACTCCGTAGGAGGTGTTCCATCTCTTCGACCGTTTGTTTCAGGTCGATACGCTGCATCTCGGGCTGGTGGCGACCGGTGTACGTCAGGAGATGATTGGTCAGTTCGGTTGCCCGAAGCGCAGCCTGTTCAATCTGCACCAGCAGGGTGTGCATTGGATGATCGGCAGGAGTTTCACTGAGGGCCAGCGAGACGTTGCCCAGAACACCTACCAACAAGTTATTAAAGTCGTGGGCAATGCCGCCAGCCATTGCTCCCAGACTCTCAAGACGTTGAGCTTCCCGCAACTGTTGTTCAATCCGTTGTCGTTCTAATTCGAGCTGACGTCGTTCGGTAACATCAAGCGCAACACCGGCAACACCGTAGATATTGCCGACGTGGTCGAAGAGAGGGAACTTAATCGTGGTAAATGCCGTCAGTCCATCTGCTGTCCAGCGATCATCGTCGCGCTGAATCGAACGCCGACTTTCAATGACTTCCCGATCAAAAGCCCGGTAATACTCGGCAAGTGCTGGCGGGAACAGGTCTTCGTCAACCTTCCCGATCATATCTTGTGGACGGTAGCCAGCAAAACGGGCCAGCCGTTCATTCACGATCAAATAGCGCCCGGCCACATCTTTCACAAAGATCAGGGCCGGTATCTGGTCGATGATGTCTTGTAACAATCGACGTCCCGCTTCGGCTTCTGCCTCGGCAGCTCGTTGTGCTGAAAGATCTTCAATCAGGCGCGCCAGAAACGTAATCTGACCATTCGCGTCACGCATTGCGATGCAGGTCATACGTCCATAAACAATATGACCATCTTTATGCAGGTAACGCTTCTCAATGGTATAGCTGTCACGGGCGCCGTTCAGCAGCTCTTCCCACAGCGCCTGGTCAGCTTCACGATCATCTGGATGCGTGCGGTGTAGTATCCGCTTGCCAATCAGCTCCTCGCGTTCAAAACCGAGGATAGCGCTTATTGCCCGATTACAATCGAGAATCCGACCACTCTCATCGATAGTGACGATGCCAAAACGGATCTGGTCAAACAGAGCAGCAAAGCGTTGCTCGCGTTCGCGTAATGTAGCTGCCAGACGTTGCTCTTCTTCGCGCATGCGCACCCAATCGGTAACGTCGCGATTGAGTTCGCCGATCAGTACCAGGCGTTGCAGTGCATCGTAAATTGGGAAATAGGTCGTCTCTGACCAGAACTGTTGATCAATGACTCGCCCGGCAATGTTGGCTTCGGCAGTGTTGTAGAGCGTCGGTGGTATAGTTGTCACCCGACCACGACGTGCTGATTCAAAGGCGGCTACAAAGCCCTGTTTTTGAGCTACCGGATCGTTAAAGATGTTGTACCGCCCTACTACCTCATCAATTGGGGTTGCGACCAGTTGCGCATTCGCCTGATTCATTGCCACCGCCAATCCATCAGGCGCAAAGAGTACCATTGGTAACGGTAATTGATGAAAAAGGGCATCGAATGGGATAGGATGTGCGGCCAAACTTACGGCGACTTGTGCCCGCAAGATGGAAAGTTGCTGACGTAGGATGGCATTTTCGCGTTCGAGTGATCGCAATCGCTCGTGTATATCCATTGCAGTCCTCCTTGAGCATTGCGCTGATCGTTTACACCGTAAGTTGACCCCCAGCAGGAACAACGACCGTATTTCAGCCTGATGTTGAGCTGGCCCCCTCACCTTTTCCTAGCCCCCGACCTCTCTTACCAGGGCAAGGACGAGGGCATGGAGCATGTCCGGTCCTTCACCGTGCGCTTCTCCCTTATGAAGGGAACCGGAAGGTAGCGGAAAAGCCTGTAGCCCTTGGAAAGTGTTTTTTGGACACGTTGCTAACGACCGCTGAACTGCGGCGGACGCTTTTCAATAAAGGCCTGCATCCCCTCTTTCTGGTCGGCACTGGCGAAGAGCAGGTAGAAGTTGCGTAACTCGATAGCCAATCCTTCACGGACCGTCGTCTCGGCAGCGGCGCGCACCGCTTCTTTCGCCAGTTGAACAGCCAATGGTGGTTTGGCAGCGATAGTCTGGGCAATGCGGCGGGCCTCATCAAGCAGGCTTTCTGGTGGACAGACCCGATTCACCAGGCCATGCGCCAGCGCTTCCTGAGCGCTGATGGTAGCCCCAGTCAATACCAGTTCCATCGCTCGGTATGGGCCAAGAGCACGTGTCAGGCGTTGGGTGCCGCCGGCACCGGGGATGATGCCTAGATTGATTTCCGGCTGACCAAATTGAGCCGTTTCACTGGCCAGGATGATGTCGCACATCATTGCCAGTTCGCATCCACCACCTAGGGCATAGCCGTTCACTGCTGCAATGACCGGTTTGCGGACTGCGGCAATGCGCGCCCAGCGGGCAATCATACCGCTGGTCAGCATATCAATGGGGGTGGCATTAGCCATCGCTTTAATATCGGCTCCGGCAGCAAAGGCACGTCCGGCGCCGGTGATAATGATGACGCGAATGTTCTCATCAGCATCACAGGCTTCTAAATGGCGAATGAGATCGTCGATCAGAGCCGGACTAAGGGCATTGAGCGCTTGCGGACGGTTGAGCGTGAGTATGGCAATCGGGCCTTCAATTGAGTTGATAACGAGGGGTTCTTCGTTCACACCAGTTCTCCTTTGCTTGACATAGTTTTTAGCTGTTGACAATCTGAACGACCTACGGATAGTGTTGGTGGGTCATCTACCGACACGAATGCCGCAACGGTGGCACGTTTGTGAAGCAATAGCTCTGGCAACGATTGTACCATGGCTGTTGCAGGAAGTAACCGATTTATGGTACATTGAGGCCATGAAACGCCGAGTTTCTCGCGCCGCCAGAAGGAGACGCGCCTTGACCCCAATTGAAGACCCTAGCTTGCCTGGTCGTATTACACCGGCAATTGAAGATTACCTAAAAGCGATCTATCTGCTACAACAGCAAGTAGGAGCTGTCACTACCACGATGCTTGGTGAGCAGCGCGGTTCGCGTCCGGCATCGGTGACCGGTATGATTAAAAAGCTGGCCGAGATGAATCTGGTGCAGCATACACCGTATCAGGGTGTGGTCTTGACGCCTGCCGGTGAGCGGATTGCGCTGGAGGTTATTCGTCATCATCGTTTGCTCGAACTCTATCTGGTGGAAGCGCTTGGCTACAGTTGGGATGAGGTGCATGAAGAGGCTGAACGGCTCGAACATCATATCAGCGAGAAGCTTGAGGCACGTATTGCCGAGCGATTAGGCTTTCCCGATTTTGACCCGCACGGTGATCCAATTCCAGGAACAGATGGAGTGTTGCCAACCACTCGTGCCATCAGGCTAGCCGATTTACCTCTTCATCAGGCAGCGCGCATTGTCCGGGTGCGCGATCAGGCTGCCGAACGGTTACGGTACCTAGCCGACTTAGGCCTGATTCCGGGTGCGCGGGTCGTGGTGACGGCCAGTGCGCCTTTTGATGGGCCGCTAACAGTGCAGGTTGGTGATACCGGTCCAATCCCGCTTGATCGCCGGTTGGCGCGCACCATCGAGGTAGAGGCCGAAGGTGATGGTGGTGGGTAAGGTCTTCTCGTTGTCTTGATTCCTGGACGATGTTTCATTTGGCATACGGCAATCTCTTGGCGTGACGCACGAGGATCGGTGCGATCCACTGAGTCGTCCCAACGGATACAGAGGCGAGACATTCAGGCGACACGCCGGGGCACGCAGATGACGATGGTTCTTGCGCCGACGTATCAGTATGCCGTCAGCGCAGATAGTTGGTGAAAAGACCCTTATGCTTTTGGCTGATGAAACCCAAGCTGACGGCTACAGGCCAATGCTGCTTCGCGCACCCGTGGCCCTAGCTCTTCAGCACGAGTACGGTTGAGACGAGTTGACGGCCCGGACAGGCTGATCGCACCAACCACTTGTCCGCGGCGGTCGAAGATTGGTGCTGCTACGCAGCAAACACCCTCTTCGCGTTCTTCATCATCGAGGGCAAAACCACGTTCACGGGCAGTCATTAGCTCGGCTCGCAGATGATCCGGATTCGTGATCGTCTTCTTCGTCCAGCGCTCAAACCGACCCTGGGCCAGATACTGTTCGATTTCAGGGATGGGTAGCGCCGACAAAATCGCTTTCCCGCCACCAGTGCAGTAGAGGGGCGCTCGCTGCCCAACTTCGGTAAACATACGTACCATGTGCGGGCTGGGTATCTGTTCTTGGTAAACGGCTGCATCACCTTGCCGAATGATCAGGTTGCTCGTCTCACCCGTTTCGGCAGTAAGTTTCATCAGCTCGGCACGTGCGATCCGAACGAGATCGAAACGCTTACTGCGGGCAGCCTGGGCAGCAATTTCCAGGAGACGTGGCCCAGGGCCGTAGCGGCGTGTTGTTGGTTCTTGCGTAACATAGCCGCGTGCGGCTAAACTGGCGAGGAGCCGATGAACGGTCGCAATTGGCAGATCGAGCTGTTCACTTAGCTCAGAGACACTCAGATCGTCATCGGCCAGGGCTAACGCTTCTAACACATCGAAGGCGCGGTCAATTGACTGGATCATACGTTTTCCGTTATCCAAAATAGTTTTCCATGGTAGTGTAATAGAAAGTGTGGTTTTTTGCCAGTCATTGGCAAGTTAGGATGAGGCAGCCTGACGATGATGAACACTTCTTCTGATACCGAACTGGTCGATGGCCTTGGTTCAACTGCTACCCGCAAAGCACGTCTCCAAAGTGTTCCTCTCCCTGGGCCACACAATGCGCTCTGGTACTTTCCACAACTGGCCGGAGGCTATCTACGCATTGTACGGAATGCAGCGTTGATCCAACTGGCCCGCTATACACCGTCGCTTTCCCTGAAAAATGTAATCTACCGCTGGCTTGGGGTCAATGTGGCGCCGCACGCCAGTGTTGGGTTGATGGTGATGTTTGACATCTTCTTTCCAGAGGATATTACGTTGGGGGAAAATTGTGTGATTGGGTATAATACGACTATTCTGTGTCACGAAGTGACGCGCCGAGAATGGAAGCGGGGACCGGTGGTGATTGGCCCTGATGTTACGATTGGGGCTAACTGTACCATTTTGCCGGGTGTGGTGATCGGGGCCGGTGCAACGGTGTCGGCAATGAGTCTGGTCAATCGGGATGTGCCACCAGGGGCGTTCGTTGGCGGGGTACCTATTCGTCGTCTGGATCGCTAATGTGTGATCCGCTGTTCCTCGCTTTCTCCATCGAGGATGGTGTGAGGATCCGCTGCGTTTCTCTGCGTAGTCGGTTATTGTCAGTGAGGTTGTTATGGGTCAGGTTCGTCGCTGGATCGACTGGATATATGTGTTTATTACCGGCAACGCTGTGATCTTTTGGGCCTGTATGGTGATAAATATGATTGGCGTTGTCTGGGGTGGGATCGTCTGGTACGGGCCAATGCTAGTCTCTTCACCTGCCTGGGCCTGGATTTTCATTCCTGATTGCCCGGCGGCTGCGCTTTACGCTACCGTCGCCTTCGTTCTGCTCCGTTATCAACGGCCGGTACCGTGGTTTACCGCATTCGCCGCATTCGCCTGCATAAAGTATGGCTTATGGACACTGGCCTTCTGGACGCGCCACTGGCTCGGTGCGGGTACGGTTGAGCCGCTGGAGGTGATGTTGTTCGTTTCGCATATCGGTCTGACATGCGAGGGGGTCTTACTGGCAACCCGAATTGGGCCGCTCGGTATGACAGCGCGAGCACTGGTAGCTGCGTTTTTCAGCCTGTCGATCCTGGTTGACTACGGGCTTGGCTTCCATCCACCATTGACCTGGGTCGTGACACCGACGTTCGCATTGTGGACAGCGGTGATTTTAACGAGTGTTTTGGGGTTTTGGCTGACCCGGCCATCAGTAGTAGTGGCGCAGCGTGCCGAGGCGTTGGGATTACAAGTGCCTCGTGAGTGAGGAGGGCTTTTCGACGTTCCTTACCC
Source organism: Chloroflexus sp. (assembly GCA_017743535.1). Taxonomy (GTDB): domain Bacteria; phylum Chloroflexota; class Chloroflexia; order Chloroflexales; family Chloroflexaceae; genus Chloroflexus. The sequence continues at coordinate 5,294 of JAGHYT010000008.1, read as the reverse complement.
TATCTAGCCGTGGTAGCGGAGGAGTTGGACTGCAAAGCTATGCTCCAGCAGTCTACGATGAGAATAAGCCAAGCGCGTCAATCCTTCCCATCACCGCATCGGTAGAGGTGGGAAATCCACCTATGCCTGCCGCAACAAGCTGAGGGGATGAGGCGCTAGTTCCGCTTGCGCATCGCCGAATGCGGGCCAGAGACCTGCGTCCTAGGGAACAGCAGCTTTCAGACACATCCTAAAGTTTCGGTACCCGCTCACCGTTCTCTCGCCTGTAACCACGCTCGTAATTCGTAACGGCGCAGTTTTCCTGCTGCGGTTCGCGGTAGTTCGTCTACAAAAACGATGGTACGCGGTACTTTATAACTGGCTAACTGAGTACGACAGTAGGCGATGAGATCATCGGTCGTGATCGGCTGTCGGCATACCACGGCTGCCACCGGACGTTGACCCCATTCTGGGTCGGGCAAACCAACCACACCGGCTTCGCTCACCGCCGGATGACTAAGGAGAACTGCTTCAATCTCGGCGGGGTAGACATTTTCACCGCCAGTAATGATCAGGTCGCTACGCCGGTCCACTACGTAGAGATACCCTTCGCTGTCGAGATAGCCCAGATCGCCGGTATGAAACCACTCATCAGGGCGGCGCGGCGGCGAGCCAAGATAGCCCGGCGAAATGGTTGGGCCGCGGAGACAGATTTCACCAATCTCGCCGGGTGCTGCTATTTGACCAGATGGTGTGATAATCCGCAATTCAACCGGTAAAAGCGGTTTCCCTGCCGAACCGAGCCGCTGCAGCGCCTCATGCGGTGCGAGGGTCGCGGCTTGTGAGGCTGCTTCGCTCATACCGTAGGTCTGGGTGACCGGAATACCCCGTTCGGCGCACTGCTTGAGGAGGGTCTGTGGTATCGGGCCGCCACCGAGCAAGACGCAACGCAGATGAGGCGGGAAAGGCGCCTGGTCGATAGCGAGTAAACGTTGTAGCATCACCGCAACGAGTGAGACAATCGTGATCCGCTGTTCGCTCAGCTCACGACGTACCAATGCCGGATCGAAGCGCTCGTGGAGCACGACCGGCATCCCATATATGGCGCCGCGCAGCAGAATGCTCAGCCCGCCAACGTGAAAGAGCGGAAGAACTGCTAGCCAGCGATCATCGTCGTGCAGACCGAGGTTGATGAGCGAACCAATCGCGTTCCACCAGTGATTACCGGCGGTCAAGATGGCTCCTTTTGGCCGACCGGTTGTACCTGAAGTGTAGATAATGGTATGGGGCGCATCGAGGTCAACCGGCGGCGCCGACAGTGGCGGAGTCGTGGTCGATGTTGTTAGTTCTTCCAACGTAACGATTGGGCAGTTGCCTGCGGCATCACGGGCCAGCGTTAGCAGATCGTGATCAACGATCATCAGAGCCGGAGTACTATCTCGGAGCTGAAACGCCAGTTCGGCTGCGGTTAATCGCGTATTGAGTGGAACCAGCGTGATGCGGGCACGGGGCACAGCGTGGACAACAGCCGCAAATGCGGGTCGGTTCCGTGCCAACAAAGCCACTCGTGCGCCGGGCGACACGATCTGTTGCAAGTGAGCAGCCACCATTCCGGCCCACCGGTCGAGTTCGGCAAAGGTAAGGATCATACCGGCGCCGATAAGCGCCGGCCGATGGGGATGGCGCGTTGCTTGTTGAGCCAGCCAGTCTGGAATCTGCATCAGCCGAACAACAATCCAATCGCGAAGAGGACACCAAACAACAGATGCAAGCGACCGGCGCCGACCAGGGCCTTGTTGAGCGCCCGTCCACGTTCACGGTTAACGAAGTCGATCAGGTTCAGCGCCATCGGTGCTGTCAACCAGGCCAGCAGGGTGAAGGGCGAAGCGCCACCCCACATCCAGGCAAGTGGTAGTAAGACAAAGGCACCAATCACTAGGGCTGCAAACTCACTGCGGGCAAAGCGTTCACCAAAGATAACCGCCAGTGTCCGTTTGCCCGCCTTCCGGTCGGTAGGGGCATCACGCAGATTATTCACCACCAGAATCGCCGTGACCAGCATTGCAATCGGTAGAGCAGCCCACACTGCGACCCAGCGGAACTGACCGGTGTGAGCGTAATCGGTACCGATCACGGCAACCAGCCCGAAGAAGATAAAGGTGAACAGATCACCCAACCCGTTGTAGCCAAGCGGAAACGGGCCAGCGGTGTAGAGCAATCCGGCCGCAATTGAGAGTAAACCAATCACCAGGATTGGCCAGCCGGCTACCACGATCAAGTAGATACCGCACAACGCGGCCAGTGCAAAAGAGGCCAACGCCGCATTCAGGACAGTACGAGCGGGAAGCAACCCACTCTGAGTGACCCGTGTTGGCCCCAGGCGCTCACTTGTATCGGCTCCTTTTTTGGCGTCAAAATAGTCGTTCGCCAGATTAGTACCAATCTGAATGAATAGTGCACCGAACAGAGCAGCCAGCATCACCAGTGGCTGAAAGGCATCGGCGCTGTAAGCCAGGGCCGAGCCGACCAGCACCGGTACGACGGCGGCCGGTAGCGTTGCCGGACGGCTGGCCATCAACCAGATTTTGAACGGAGACGACGGCGGCGCCTCACTCGCTTTGGTTGTCATACCGTGATTGTCCTGTTTCCACTACGGATAGCGGCGGAACCGACGGAAATTAGGTTTGCGCTTTTCAAGGAAAGCCTGCTTACCCTCTTGCGCTTCTTCAGTCAGGTAGTAAAGCAGAGTAGCATCACCGGCCAACTGCTGCAAACCGGCATGGCCGTCGGCAGCAGCATTAATACTCGCCTTGAGCAGACGAATCGCCAGCGGACTCTTTTCCAGAATCTCACGCGCCCACTGCACACCCTCGTCTTCTAGTCGTTCAAGCGGAACTACTGCGTTTACCAGTCCCATCTCAAGGGCCTGCTGCGCATTGTACTGCCGACACAGGTACCAGATTTCGCGCGCCTTCTTATCACCAACGATGCGTGCGAGCAGATTAGAGCCATAGCCACCGTCGAAACTCCCCACTTTTGGCCCGGTCTGACCAAAGATCGCGTTGTCGGCAGCAATGGTCAGATCGCAAACGACGTGTAGGACGTGCCCACCCCCGATGGCGTAGCCAGCGACCAGCGCGATCACCGGCTTGGGAATAATCCGAATCAGACGCTGAAGATCAAGGACGTTCAAGCGTGGGATTTGATCCTTACCAACGTAGCCACCGATCCCGCGCACGCTCTGATCGCCGCCAGAGCAGAAGGCTTTATCACCAGCGCCGGTAAACAAGATCACACCGATCCGTTCATCATCACGAGCGTGAGAGAATGCGTCAATCAGCTCATTGATCGTTTCTGGACGAAACGCATTCCGCTTTTCAGGGCGGTTGATCGTAATTTTTGCGATCCCTTCACCAGCCGCATCGTGTTCATAAATGATGTCGGTATAGTCACGAACTTTCACCCACTCAATTGGCATAGTCGTCCTCGCTTTAGTTATCTATCGCTTCTTATTTATAATGTACCACAATTGCTTGCCTCGCTCTATCGCACCAATCTGGGTGTGGCAGGGCACAGCAGCGCAGTGCTCTCACGATGCTCATTACAACGTGATATTGTATAATTATTAGGTGCGTTACCCATCGACAAATCCAATGACGTGACAATGATCCCTCCCGACCTGCACCAGGCCCTGCAACGACTGCACGACGGAACCGATACCCCTGCCGATCTTGAGGTGGTGCGGGCTGCATTGCAGACGCGCCTGATTACGCTGGCGCCCGCCACCCGCACGGTGACGGTCGGCGGTAACACCGAGGGCACAGTCATCGTGACCGGCGACGGGAACACCGTGCAGGTGTTGCACGGCACCGCCGCTGAAAAATTGCGTCAGATCGAGATCGATGATCTGACCGCACGCTACCTGCGCGCCGTCGCCGACGACTGGCAGTACCTGACCATCACCACCCGCGGCGAAGATCGCCGCCTGCCGCTGGAAGGGGTCTTTTTCATGCTCCAGGCTCGCCCGCGCCCCCAACCGCGACCAACCGACCCGCCATCGCCGGATATCGAACCGACGGAGCAGCGGCTGGCGGATGCGGGACACCCCGATCCGCTCGATGCATCCCGCGCTCCCGATCAGGAGCATGACCGGCGTTCAGGTGACCCCAAAGCCGCCGGGCTACCCCCACCCGTACCGTTGGAGACGGTGCTGCAAACCGACGAGCACCTGGCGATTCTGGGTGAACCGGGTGCCGGGAAGTCAACCGCGCTGCAATTCGTCGGTCTGTGTTACGCCCGCGCTGCTACGAGTCAGGCGGTTGAACAGTTGACGATCAAGCGCCCCGCCATCCCCATCCTGCTGCGCTTACAGGTGAGTGCATCCACCATCGTTCAAGCTACACTTCGCACTGCTCTGGTCGCCGAGATTCAAAGTAGGTTAGAGTGTCAGGAGGAAGATGCGGATTGGTTGCTCGACGCATGGCACCAATCGCCCGGTCTGATCATCCTGCTCGATGGGTTGGACGAAGCGCCGGCGGAGGTGCGCCAGTTGGTGCGTGAGCGGATCGAGCGGGCCGCCCGCAGCGGGATCGGTCGGGTCATCCTGACCTCGCGCCTGGCCGGGTTTCTCACCCTGGGCGGGTTGCAGGAATACACGCTCAAACCCTTCGCAGATGCCAGGCAGGAAGCGTTGCCCTACCTGAAGGGATGGCTGCGGGCGCTAAAGCCCGAATGGCAGGCGCAGGTTGAGGAGAAAGCACAGTCCCTGATCGAGCAGATGCAGGCAAGCGCCGCCCTGCGCCGCCTGCTCAACAACCCGCTGCTGCTGCGCCTGAGCGCCCAGCACTACGCCGCAACCGGCGCGATCGCCCGCAGTCGCGCCGACCTGTACCGGCAGTGGGTGGAGGAAGCCTGGCAGCGTGCCCGGCAGCGCGGCGCGTCGGCGCAAGACAAACAACACTATCTGGCAGCGCTCCAGACGCTGGCATGGCACATGCACACCGGCGGCGACACCAGCGCAACCGCCCTGCAAACCGCGCTCCGCAGCGCGGGCCTGGCTACCGATGACCACGCCGCCGCCGATCTGTTGCACCGCCTGCGCGAACAGACCGGACTGCTAGTGCGGCTGAGCGAGGCACACACTGACCGCTACCTCTTCAGCCACATGACCCTGCGCGAGTATCTGGTGGCCATGCGCCTGCTCAACGCCTGGCGGCGGGATGCGCGCTGCACCCGGCGCTTCCTGAAACTGCGGTTGCACCTGCCTGAATGGCGCGAACCGCTCGCGCTGCTGACAGGGTTGCTCGACGAAGCCG
>JAGHYT010000087.1:0-18485 GCA_017743535.1 Chloroflexus sp. | reverse complement strand
CCTACACTCAACGGCAATTACGTGATGGGATTCCTGGTACGCGACATTTCCGGCAATTATCACTACGACTACGTTGATGTTTCAGTTAATAATGCCAACATAGCCACAAATCCCAGTACTGTGCTTGTACCACCCGGTGTCGCTCAGGCTGGTTTTCAGCGTTATGAAAGCAACCTGGGCTTTGCCATGGATTATCCACAAGCCTGGCGTGCAACAGATACCGGCAATGATCGGATTATTTTCGCACACCGTGAGATCGATGACGGTGTATACGTTGTGGTTGATGTCTACAAGTTTGTAGACGACGATCCAGCAACTGCTACCAGCATCCTGATGCGGGAATTGAAGCGCCTGGTCGAGCAAAACGGCGAACTGCGTGTCAATGAAAGCGATTTCCGCATCTCTGGAATCGACGGACTTAAGATTGAGTATGTCTATCCAAATCAGCAGGGTACCAACAGCTATGTGGTTGCCATCGTGGCTACCAGCCCTACAACCGGATGGACATACCTGATCATGTTCGAAGCGCCAGAAAATAGTTTTGACAATCAACTTGATCTCTTTAACGCCATGCTCGCAAGCCTCGTTATCGGGTAGTAGAAGAACTACGCAGCGAGGAAGGAACGAACCGTGGGGGGGCAACAGCAACGGGAAATTGGCGCACAATCTAACGTGGTAAAAATGATACCGGAGATTAATGCGCTGAGAGCCTGTCTCCAAATGGGCGTTGCTGGAGGCTATACACCAGCAACACTCATCCAACTGGCACAAACGTTGAGTTACACAACATTGGCTGAAGGCGGATCGGTGTTGGTCGCAGGCGCTAGTGGTGGTCATTGGGCTGATCTGGCGCTGCAAGATTTGGCCCTGCCGATACAGCGCAGCAACCTGGTTATCAGTGGGACAGGCGTGGCACTCATTGGGATCGGCTCAAGCTATGGGTATGCCCTGGTCGCAATCCCGATGGAACCACTCGAACGCGATGCCGATTTGCAATTGTACGATGCCCAATGGAGTTGTGCACCTGAAGACCTGCTTGCGATCGGTGAATTGCTCGACGGTGCTATTCCAATCCTGCAGCGAGCTGCCTTACTGCGTTTACAACCACCCCCATCTAGCTTGCTGTTGCACATTGCTAATCAGGCACTCGACTTTGCCGCTCGTCAGCATGTAACGCTTACGCTGGCAAATCGTTCGCTCAACGATCGTCTGCGCAACCATGAAGATCAAACGCACATGATCGTCCACGACATGCGGGCGCCTCTGCATACCTTGCTCATTAGTCTGAAGGCTCTGCAACGACAGGGATTTGATCCTAATACGCACCAGGAATTGCTAGGGGTTGCTCAGGAAAGTGCAAACTACCTGCTCAGCTTGGTCAACACCGTGCTTGACTCGGCGCGGCTTGAAACCAGTAGCTGGTCATTACAGTTGCAACCTACGAATCTGGTCAACCTTATCAAAGCGGTATGTGATCCTCTTCGGCAACTGAACCATATCGATCAACCACAGGTACGGGTTGACATACCTGCTGAGCTGCCTATTGTGCCAGTAGACACGCATTTGATCGAACGGGTACTGACCAACTTGATCTCAAATGCGATGAAGTTTACACCAGCAGGTGGCGAGGTGCGAATAACCGCACAGGTGACGAACAGCGGACACAGTGTTGAAATCCGGGTCAGTGATACCGGTTACGGTATCCCCGCTGAAGCCCAAACCCACATCTTTGAACGCTTCTATCAGGCCCGCGACCATGATCGTCGGCACGGTACCGGTCTAGGTCTCTACTTTTGTCGGCTGGCAGTGGAAGCCCATGGTGGTAGTATCGCCCTGGAGAGCGAAGTCGGACGTGGCAGTACCTTCATTGTTCAACTGCCTGTGCGTGTATAGCCAAAGCGTCATACTCCACAATTTGAGTTAATAGAGGCACGGCGACGCCGTGCCCCTACTGTAAATTACCAATTGTCAATGCAGTGAAAGATCAGGCGAAGATATCCCCTTCGCCTGCATAATCAAGTTGCAGGCGACATCGTTTTTGGGAGGAACTTATCACGTACCACACGGTTCCCATTGCAGATGACCGACATATTTGTGAGACACGTTACCCCGGTCATCAAGAGCAAACAGATAGAGCCAACCGTTATCGAGGAGTTGCCGAACCTGCTCGTGCTTTGCGATGATTGCAGTCATTGCATCGATTGGCGCTTCAATCAACACGTGTAAACGGAGTGGTTCGTGCACATATTTCGAGCCATCGTGAACCGATTGCCACGGCAATCCCACCCGTAAATCACCCGAGTTGCCTTCTAAGACGCCGAGCGTTCCGACAACATTGTGCAGCGTTTTGTTGCCACTGCCGAAGACTCGATTATCAACTGTTGAACCATAGTATTGGAGGTTGATCCAACTGGCAACAATCATAGGCGCTGTCATAATAAGCTCCAGGACGCTGAAATCGGTATCCTGCTGCCAGTTGTACGAATGGAGAAAGGCCCGCCCATCCAGCTTAATGCCCGCTGTATGATCGCGTGGTGCAACAATAAACGCGGCACATCCAGCCAATCCCCACTCTGGGCGCACCTGCGACCAATCTTTACTCCGATGGCGAACTAAATCATCAAGCTTGTTGTTGCGGTCGAGCTTGAGCAGTACCGATCGTTCAGCGCGGGCCAATCGTCCGGCTGCGGCCAGGTCGGCTTCCAGTCGTTTGAGGTCAGCAGCATGACTATTCGGGATGGTATGTTTATCGAAAATGACAACATCATCGGTCGTAGTATCGTGTAGACCAGCAACAAATATCGTGTCATCGGGAATGATAATCCCTTGCTCGCGCAATTTGACACGCACAGCCGGATCGTTCAAGATGCGCACTGCAACTCGCACATTAGCCTCACCAGTGTGCCCACCACACGCGCCACAATCGAGAGCGGTAGCATGCGGATTATTCACCGTCGTTGAACCGTGACCGGTCAGTAACACAATACGGGCGAAATTATCAGTCAATGACATTGCCTTGAGTGCACCCGCTGCTGCCGCCACGCGCTGCTCGACTGACATGCCGGTAGTGCGACCATCAATAATTCGTGGATCAAGACTGGGCGCCACGTGCGCACGAGTTTTCGCATCCAGACCAAACTGTGCTGGATGTGGGACCGGTCGAGTTATTCCGAGCGTATCTAATAATAACTTCCGCACGTAGGCAAGACCAACCGGTCCAACGAAGCCGAAGCAGGAGACTGGCCCAAACTTGAACATGCGCCAGGCCTTGGCAACCCGCTGATTCATTGCTCGTTTCGCTACAATTGCTGCCACTTCCTGCTCTGGTTTGCCCTCAACCGTCTCAGCAATCACAAACTGCGGAGTCAGCAGTACCGGGCACTGCGCACCACCATGAACCTCTGCCAGAGGAACATACTCGATTGGAAAACCGAAAAATCCGGCAAAACCAATCGTTTCGATCTCACTGCTTACCGTTTCAAGTGCCCGTCGGAAGACCTCAGAACGTACATCGATACAGAATGCTGCTTGAACGCGCTTGCGTTGCCTTTGTTGGACAACAGTGGCAGTCTGTTTTGAACCGAGTTGAGTGAAGAGCTGACGCTGATACGATTTCTCGAAGGCCCGTTGAAGCAGAATGTCACCTGCCAGTGCACGCTGAACGTGTTCCGCCAGACGTACATCACTCAATTCCTGCTTTCGCTTATGCCATGCCTCTGCAAGGCCTTTCCCTGCCAGGCTTTTCCAAAGAGCAACTTCCCAAACAATTCGGATCGCCAGCAGATCGGTGAGCGTACTGTCTTCACCACCGTAGAGTTCGGCATTCCAGCGTAGATAACGGGCATAGCTGGCCCAGCCGTGAATTGTTATCAGAAGACGATGTAGATAGGGCTCCAATCCGTCGTCGGGGATTTGTAATATCTTCACCGCTGCCACAATCGTCTCGAGGGCAGTCTCTGGGAATTCTTGCACCGTCTGCCGAAACTGGCGTAATCCTCTCACCTGAGCACTGCGGTCATGAATAGCCTCGGCTCGCCACGCAGAATAGGCCGGCAGATGTGCCCACGGCGAGCGCCAGTAAGACTGACCAAGGTCGAAGTATGCTCCAGCCCAGGTGGAAATAGCGTCGGTAACGACATCTGCCCAATTGACACTGGTCAGCGTAGAAGCTATATCAGCGATGGTAGGTAGCACTGGGCATATCGGTTCAGTGGTATCACTCAATGCAAATGTCTTAAGCTCGGCGACACTTGTCAGCGCATGCGGTAATGAAGCACTTTCCGCAATCGCTGCAGCAAGATCGGCATCAGTTATCCGTCCATCTCTGATGAGCTGCGCATAGAAGACACGTGGAGCTGTCATTCTTGCTCCCGCCCGGCGGAGCAGAAGCTGAGCTGCGGTCATGAACGGCTTGTCTGCTAGGCCAAGGTATGGATTAACAGCCACAAAGTTGCGCAACGGCCACAAGGGTGCTATTCGTTGTTCAGCACGCTTAATAGCAGAGACGATTGTGTTGACGACAACTCCGGGCGTAGGTAGCGTTACAGCGGACTGAGAACCAATCTGCATTTCAGTCACACTCATTGGTATTGCCTCCATAAGATATACAAACTAACGAGCCAGACGCAACGTATCGATCAGACGGTCAAACAGCGTGTTAGCGTAAAAGCCGTTCTTAAGATGCACGTAGAACGCACGCCAGGCAGGGCGATTCACCAATGCCGGCAAATAAGCACTCAAGATAACTACGATAACAAACACTGCCACTGCTACCCATACCATAAAGAGGACAAGCGGATTCAGTGTCGGATAAACGGCTACCGCCCGACCAAGCAGTGCTTCTGCCAGCACTTCAAGCACGAAGAAGGCAACCGTTACTAATATGGCCATCGCGGTCGTGCGACTGATAACGTACAAAGGTGCCTTACCGGTATTACCCTTCACCGTCAGATAGGCGACGGCGATCATAAAGATCGAGATCATCGCCGTTTCAGCAGGTCGCTTTGTGACGTCAATGCCTAGCACGGTAGCAACGGCTAGAAAGATTGCCATCGTCAGCGCAACATTGCCCAGCAGAGCTAGAGGATGGGGAACCTTATCGAGTCGCTGTATTCCAGTATTCCGAACATAATCGATAATACTCCCTGATGCCAGAAAGGCATGGGCCTTATAGCAAGAATGGGCAACGAGATGCATAATGGCAACAGTATGGGCGCCAAATCCGCATAGCATAAGCATGAAGGCCATGTGAGCAGCACTTGAGTAGGCCAACGACACCTTAACGCTGCTCTGGGTAATCATCGACGATGAGGCGAAAATAGCGGTGAAGCCACCAATTACAATCAGAAAGATCAACGCTGGTGTTGCCAGAAACACCACCTCTCCAAAACGCACAACCAAGAAAATACCAGCGTTGAGCAGACCAGCGTGGAGAAGTGCTGATACCGGCGTAGGCGTCTCCATCACTTCTAGCAGCCAACCGTGAAACGGGAACATCGCCGATTTCAATGAAGCCGCAATGGCAATCAGGATAGCCGCCATTGCAGCACCATCAGGAATATTCCCACTTGCTAGCGCAGTGATGGCTGCGTCGCGGATCGCACCAATGTCGGTTGTGCCAAAATCCTGAGATAGCAGGACAGCAGCGACTATCAGAGAGAGATCGCCGACACGGGCCACGATAAATTTTTTGCGTGCTGCACGGATTGCACGTGGACGTTCAGGATAAAACACGAGCAATTCATGGAGCGCGAGGCTGGTACCGATCCAGGCCAACACCAATTGCCAGAGATTGCCGGCCAATATCATTAAGAGAACGGCACCGATTGTCAGGTAAAGACGGAGAAAGAATACGTTCTGTCGTGGATCGCCATCAAGATAGTTGCGGCTAAACTGTATTAGCAAGGTGCCCAGCAAGATCACCAGCCACGACAGTAAGACGCTCAGCGCATCAAAACGTATCTGAAGACCGATCTCACCGCTGCCAATGATCGGACTCACCATCGGACCCGACGTAAAAACAACTATCCCAATGCCGAATAACAGCAGAAATGACCCGATACCGATGAGCCGACCAAGCTGAAACGTCAGATCAACCGATCGCAGTAGATTGCCCGCTGCCAGGAGCGCCACTGTTATCAGCAACAGTGATGGGAGATACCCCAGGAGCGCAACATTCTGGACCAACGCTTCATTCATACTCTTGTTTCCTCCTTCACAATGAATTCGACGTTTCGATAGTACCATGCAAAAAGCAATCAGAAAAATATATGTATATTCAATAATAGTTCTATTTATTAGAATTAATTGGTCAAGACCAGTTCAATTATTCGGCTCGACGCGAGTCAGAGGATGACTAACACCGGACGAACAGCAGTACACAGCGACCAGAACATGACCAGGGCTTTTCAGAGTTTTCCTTCTCCTCGACAGTGGTGAGGTGAGGGGAGAGGGAAGTGGAAGAGACGGGTTCCTCCGCCCCCTTCCACTCCCGAACGAGACGAGGCAGGGGGTGGTTGGGGTGGGTGGACGCTCACACCAAATAGCGTTTTAGAGGGGAGATCACCAGGTTTCCCGCCGTATACCGCACGTGCGGGCCGGAGGCCCGCGCACCCAGGTAACTTAGTTTTCGGTCATGTTCACCGCTGAACGTCGCTCCTACTGTCATCACGATGATCTCTGATGCGATGGCGCATGCTGGCAGCCTGCATCTAGCAGTGGCTGCGGTAGAGCTGTGCCCTCGCAAGAGTATGCGAGAAGGGCAGATTGGGAACCCGCCCCTACCAAGCGCGCACACACATCATCGGCGTATGACCAGGGACCGAACCGGAGACCACCTCAACACGGAGCGCAGCGCATCTTTACCCACGCTGCGGACATTCCGTTCACTCCCCGCGCCTCTCCTCTCTCATCACGTCTGCCAGGTTGGGTGAGAACTTTGAAAAGCCCTAAGAATGCCCGTGTAGATTGCACAAAGCTATCTCATCTGGCATACTTATGAACAACAGTGTGGAACAGCAAGTATTAGAACGGAAATGCACGAGAACAGGCCCATGTCTAGGAAGCCCTGTAAGCCTTCGCCATACGGGATGAATTATGTTGAATTATCACCATCTCCGCTACTTCTGGATTGTCGCCCACGAAGGTAACCTGACCCGTGCTGCACAGAAATACAACATTGCTCAATCAGCCCTCTCGATGCAGATCAGTGCGCTTGAAGAATTTCTAGGGCAACCACTATTCGAACGGGTCGGTCGGCGGCTCGTTTTAACTGAGGCCGGACACATCGCGCTCGACTTTGCCGATGCCATCTTTGCCAAAGGAGATGAACTCCTGGGAACGTTTGGCCGCCTGAGCGAATCGCACCAGAAAACGCTGCGCGTTGGTGCACTGGCAACGCTCTCACGCAACTTTCAAGTGGGCTTTCTGCGTCCGTTGTTTAACGATCCCGAAATCAAGATTATCGTTCGTTCGGGAACCCTGGACGAACTGCTGGGCAGTCTCAAGCTATACGATTTAGATGTTGTCCTGGCAACAGGGTTTCACATAAATGATCAAGCTACACCTTGGATCGTCCACGTCATTGATACACAGCCGGTCGGCTTGATCGGGCAACCGCATCCAGATCGTTACCATCAACCGTTAGAGGCATTGTTACGCAGTGAGCCATTAATAGTGCCCTCAAAGGAATCGACAATTCGAACGGGATTCGATGCACTTGTCCATCGTCTGAACATCCAACCAAAGATCGTTGCCGAGATCGATGATATGGCGATGCTCCGTCTCGTAGTACGCGAACATCACGGACTGGCGGTCATTCCACCAATCGTAGTGAAAGATGAGCTAGAGACCGGCATGGTGGTCGAATATGCCGAACTACCAGACCTTGTAGAAACCTTTTGCGCAATCACCCTGGCACGTCGGTTTCCCAATCCTCTGCTAGGCCTGGTGTTACCGAAGACCGCTGCTTCAGAACCGGGAAGCAGTGACCTTTCCTTACCAACATAAAGGAACATCTATGAAATACTGGCTCTTTTTACTCATCGCCATTCTCACCGAAGTCGTTGCTACTTCGGCGCTCAAAGCCAGCGCCGGTTTTACTCGCCTTTTACCCTCATTGATTGTCGTAATTGGCTATGCTATCTCGTTCTACGCAATGTCACTGGCTCTCGAAGCCATTCCGGTAGGTATCGCCTACGCAGTCTGGTCAGGGATCGGTATCGTCCTGATCACGGTTGCAGCCTGGATCCTCTACGGCCAACGTCTCGATCTATGGGCAATGATTGGCATTGGTTTTATCATTGTCGGGGTCATTATTTTGAATCTTTTGTCAAAAGTCGAAGTCCATTAATCATCAAAGATTCATTGATTACAATAGCTTCACCGAATAACCGCTCAAAGGCCACGGGCATTATGGTAAAAGAAACAATTCTCCAACAGGCGATTAAGCTGCTGGCTAAGAGTCGTATGTTTCCCACCAATCTTACGCCACGAACACAAGTTCAGACTCTGATCGAGCAGCTCCATCCGCTCGCCCCATCAACCCCGTTTACTCGCCTTGGCCCATTGGGTGATGGTGGGTATCTTGTACCTGACGATCTGGAAGGAATCACCGTCTGCTTCTCACCCGGCGTTGGTCAGATTGCCGATTTCGAGCAAGATTGCGCCCGTCGGGGGATGACCGTCTTCATGGCCGACGCCTCTGTCGAGGGGCCGCCCTATCCACATCCGGCCTTTCGGTTTAGCAAGCGCTTTATCGGTGCGTTCACGAATGGTCAATACATCACCCTGGCTGATTGGGTTAGTCAGTCGTTACCGGCACAGGAAACCGGTGATCTCTTGCTACAAATGGACATTGAGGGCGCAGAGTATGAGGTGATTCTGGCAACACCAGTCGAGTTACTACACCGTTTTCGGATTATTGTGGCTGAATTTCATCATCTCGATCAATTGTGGAACAAATGGTTCTTTCTCTTTGCTAGTCATGCCATTGAGAAATTATTACAAACACATGCCTGTGTTCACATTCATCCAAACAACCGACGAGGCGCAGTCACTATTGGCAGTATTACTATTCCGCGCACAATGGAATTTACCTTTTTGCGACGTGATCGGTTGAAAGAACACCGATTTCGGAGCGACTTTCCGCATCCACTCGATGCTGATAATACTGTGGGTCAAGCATTGCCATTACCAGAGTGTTGGCATCGTAGTTCAACATAATCCAAAAACAATATGAATATAAAAAATGAGAGAATACTTGCCTATTCTTACGGCGATAGCTATCTGCGGTCATTCTCGCCTACCCTGGTTATCACCACACCGTAGAGGCAGGTTTGGAACCTAGCCCGCCTAGCGTGGTGATACCGCTGCGATGGAGTTTACCCGCGTACTACGGAATACGAGGATTGGCGGAGCGCACGATTGTTGTTCATATTCTTGCGGTGGCTGATTCGCCTATATGAACAAACATTGTCATATGAAGTACTAACAGCCAGCGGGTTTTTAGTTCCCGATCCATTCTAGCTCCCGTCTTCCGATCTCACTATTCCGCGCAGATCACTTCGTATTGTGACCGTTCACTGCTGTGCGGCGTAGCCGCGATGACGATCAAGACACCTCGCTCGTTAGGGTTGAGCGTTGCGGTAGCGGCACCAGTGGCGTCTGGAACAAGTGCTTCCACCGTGATGCGACCGTCGGAGGCTGTGCGAACCAGTCGTAATTCCCACAGTTGGGGCAAGTCGCCGTCTATCCGTACAAACCCAACGGCATCCCAATCTCCAGTACCAGACTCAACATCGTCACGAAACCCGATTTCAGGAATAGCGATATTATCGATCAGCATACCCGGTGCATGCACACCTTGATCGTTAACCGACCAGAAACGTAACAAAATTTCCTGACCGGCAAAGGGGGTAAGATCCATCTGCTCGGTAACCCACATACCACGCAGACCATCCTCCAGATCTGCGTCTGGTCGCCCCGATACGCCGGTTAGCCCATGACCATAATTGACGCCCTGCGGATCGTAGTCGGTTGTCCATTTACCAGGTAGTGTCTCCCAGGTCTGACCACCGTCGGTAGAGACAGTCACGAAGGCGTAGTCATAATCATCTTCAATCTCGAACCAGGTGTCGAAGATCAGGGTTGCCGAGCTCACGTTGCGCAGATCAAAAGCCCGCGTCAGTGTAGCAATACTGTCATCGCTGCGGTTGCTCCACCAGGCGTAGCGCCCACGTGGCATCTGACCCGCAATACGTACCGTCTGGTCACCACGAAATGTGACCGTTCGCGTATTGGAGGGAAGGGCAAGATAATCGATCCCAAATTGAACGATGTCATCGCGATAGCGATTGCCAATCGGTGTTGGTCGGACTTTACGCGGAAGTAGATTGGATAGTTCGGCGCCGGTATCGTAGGTATATCGCCCATCACCGACCCGTGGATTATCGATCAGATTTGCAACCGCCCAATCGGCCACAATTTGGCGGAAGTGAACAATATCGGGTCGCATTTGAGCCGCTAACTCGACAAATGCTTCCAGATTATTACCGGCGTCGGCCCGGATAAGGGGACGCAACTGCTCCTTACCGGCATATTGGGCGTAGATATAGCGCATGAAGAGGTGAGCTGCACCGTAATGCCCACCTGACTGACCGGGTGCAAATCCCCAACCGGTCAACTGAATATCGGTGTTGCGCAGGTAGAGTGGAATAAAGCCCTCGCTCTGGAATCCGTTCAAATCTTCGGAGAGCTGTGACATTCCTTCATTGAACCAGAGTGCACTACCGGGCTGTTCATTCTGATGGATCATGTGTTGGAACTCGTGAGCAAGCACATCGAGATAGGTATCACTCTCAAATGGCATCAGCTCAATGTTCATGAAGAACATCTCACGCTCATTGCTGTAGCGGTTGACCTGACGGGGTAGCGAGTCGCTCGATGAGTAATAGCCGAGAACCTGCCGGCTCCGCTCGACAGCATTGAGAATGGTAATCCGGTTATCACCATCAACACCGGGCTGAATCTCACTACCAAAAATCTCGCGGGTGCGAGGGTAGATCTCAGTTTCAAACGTGCGGGCAGCACGCTCAAGTGCGGCCTGATTGTAAGGCACACCAGTCTCTACATACATCAGAACCACTGGCCCGACGTAGCGTAGTTCGGCAGTAATCTCGTATTGGGTGTCGGTACCGAAATCGGTGACAAAAAACGTGCGACGCTCACCAACCTGTACCTCGAGTGGTTCAGTCCGAGCCACATTTGGGCACTCAGTGGGTGCAGGCCGACAGTTACCAAGTTGCCGCGCCAGCTCTACCTGATCACGCGGCAGGCGCCTAGCAGCATCGAGCAAGGCGATCTCATCGATCTGAGCAGGGGGTTCGGGAGTGGTCTCTACTCCAGCGGTGGCCGGGCGAGGAGGGGCATTCGTTGAGCCGGTGACCGGTTTCGATACGGCAGTGGGTGCTACCGGCGGAGGATCAACCGGCGCCATACAACCTACTAGTACCAGGAGAATGAGAAAAAGGGAGCTGAGGATATTGCGTTTCATAACAACCTTTAGTTCATTCCTAATCAGCAGGACAGCAGGAGAGAGGGTGGGGAACCCTTACCACAGTGGTATGCAGCCGTTATCATTATCATTATGGTTGATCTTCGCGCACAATGCAACACGAATACGATGGTGAAATAAAAGCGCAGCGCTGCTACCTCCTTTCGATGGTAAGCCTGTGGCTGAAAATAATCCTCTCACCTGAGTTTTGATAGGTGCTGCTGAAGCGTGGCTTCAGCAGTCTACCCGTAACCCCCACATCCTGAAGGAAATATTTAGACAAACTTCTAGAGCATGATCAAAAACCTGGGCTGTTGATGAGTCTTAACCATAGACAGCGCCATAATGGTCAGAGGAACATCGGCGGACGACGCATACGTCTCTACGACGCGCTGGAACAGGGTTGCGACGGTTGAAGCGTCGGTGCTGCGGCGCACGGCCCTTACCTTCCTCCCAGCCCTCTTCCTCGCCCCCACGGGGAGAGGAAGAGGGGATGGGAGCCCCGCACCTTTCCCCTCACCCCTCTCCGCTTCCCCACGGAGAGAGGAAGGGGGAAGGTGGAGTGCGGGAGTGAAAGCATATTGGTAACCTCCCAAATGGTTGCACAAGCACGGTACCTGCCCGATGAGAAAGCCGGGTTGTTGTTCGGTTGCCCAGAGTGGTACCGGATTCGATCACGAAGGTCATCTCTTCATTCGGTATGAGTATGCCAATACGTCTTCACTGCGGCCTCTGAAACACATGCAACGCTATGAGCGCGATACTCAATGACAGATCGCAAAGACGGGCATCACTCGCCATTGAGTCATGCCCGTCGAGGAGAGGAAGGGGGATTTCCCGTGTTAGCGCGCTATCATTATTGGCTGCTAGATTGCCACAGCAGTATTGTTGCCCCGGTTCGCCATCGCACGCAGACGCGAGATACGCTTATGGGTCTCAGGGTGAGTGCGGAAGAGACTGGCCAGGCCACCAAGGACCGGATTGACAATATACATGTGTGCAGTTGCTGGACGCACATCTTCCATAGGCATACGACCTGCTGCCCACTCTAGCTTCTCGAGAGCACTGGCCAACGGTAGCGGATTACCGAGAATTTGTGCACCACCTGCATCAGCCATGTACTCTCGCGAGCGTGAGATAGCCATCTGAATAATCAGAGCCATGATTGGCGCCAGCATTGCTGTTAGTATGCCACCGACCAGACCAGCAATGCCACCATCCTCTTCTTCGTCACTACCACCAAGACCGGCGAAGATCATCCCCCACATGACCATATCGGCCAGCATACCAATAGCACCGGCGATGGTAGCTGCAATTGAAGAAATAAGGGTGTCACGATGCTTAATGTGGGCCAGTTCGTGAGCGATTACACCAGCAAGTTCCTCACGAGTCAGCAATCGCGCAATTCCAGTTGTCACTGCAACTGCACCATGGGCAGGATCGCGTCCGGTAGCAAAGGCATTTGGAGCTTCAGTATCAATAATGTAAACGCGAGGTTTGGGAATGCCCGCACGCCGTGATAGTTCTTCAACCATGGCATGAAGTTCTGGCGCCTCATCAGGTGAAACTTCCTGGGCACCACTCATTTTGAGTGCCAGCGTGTCAGAGAACCACCAGGCACCCATATTCATCACGACGGCCAGCACAAGAGCGATAATCATACCGGCCTGGCCGCCAATTGCGCCACCGATTACAATGAACAAACCGGTGAGCAGGCCAAGCAAACCAACAGTTTTCAGGCTATTTACTAACATTGTCATGGTACTTCCTCCACATCTATATACTATCCCTATCAGGATTTTTTGCACTCGTTATTAGTATAACTTTCTATAAAGCATAAACCAAGGGATGGCATTCCTAACCGAGTGGGGAGAAGTTCCCGATATGAGGGAGAAAAGAGGGTGAGAGGTGAATGGAGCTTCCCAATCCGCCACTGCTGCCGACCGCAGTATGCAGGTTCAGATCAGAGGTCTATGATCCTAGGTAAACGTCATACCAATCCTGTCCGCGAAAACCATATATCCTGGTGCACGAGCCAGAGTCTCGCACCCTCCACTTCGTGGACGAACAATGGCACGTTCCGCCGACTACCCCCCTGCCCCCGCAAGCGGGTGGTATACAGGGAAGGTACTAATGCGTCAACCTATGGGTACCAGCCGCCCACTACCCGACACGGGCCTGATACCCGCACACTCAGGCAACTGCATAGGGTGAGGGTTATCGGCTGCGGGTACGGGGTATTTGTCGGTGTCACTTTACGTCTGCGTCACTTGGGCAGCGAAGGTGACCCAAAGCTGATCGCGCTGAAAACCCTCCACAATTCTGCTTAACAGCCCTCGTCTGAGGTGTAGTCACTCCTCATCTAGCGGTTTCAACCCTGTTTCGATCTGTGATCGTCGCGGTTCGAGAAAAGGTGGCAGTGCTAATCGTTCGCCAAGCGCATCGGCCGGTTCATCGACAGCAAAACCCGGTTCATCGGTAGCCAATTCAAAGAGGATGCCGTTGGGTTCGTGAACATAGATGCTGCGAAAATAATAGCGATCCACGATCCCGCTATTGGGAATCCGCAACTCACCGAGCCAGCGCGCCCACTCCTGATGTTCGGCAAAGGTAGAGACCCGAAAGGCAACATGATGAACACCGCCAGCGCCCGCTTGAGCTGGCGGTAAACTGGGTTGAGCAACAACATGAACTTCGGCTGCCGGGCCACCTTCCCCCATCGTGTAAACGTGTACGGGCTGTCCAGAGAAGTCGGGGTGCACATATGTGCGATGGTGCTGCATGCCAAATACCACACGGAGCATGGCATCAGTCAACTCGAGGCGAGGCACACTCAATAACACCGGTCCCAGGCCACGAATCTGATATTCAATAGGCACCGGACTGTGTTGCCACGGCACAAACTCACCAGTCTCGCCATCATCAATGAGCATTAGCCGTTGCCCTTCGGGATCCTCCAGGTCGAGAGTCAGACGGTTATCACGTTGCACAACTTCACCGACCCATCCCACTGTTGTGCGCAGACGCTCAGCCCACCACATCAGAGCTTTAGCTCCGTTGACTCGCAGTCCAGTACGGACAATACTGCGAGTACCACGTTGTTCAGGCGGCAATGGCCAATCGAAGAAGGTCAGATCACTACCGGGGGTACCTGCGCAGTCGGCGTAGAACAGGTGATAAGCGCTAGTGTCATCCTGATTAACGGTGCGTTTGACCAGCCGCATCCCAAGGATGCGGGTATAGAAAGCGTAATTTTGTCGAATATTGGCTGAGATAGCTGTAACGTGATGAAGACCGATAAGTTGTCGCATGAATTTTCGCTTTCACGTGGGGCATGCTAGCGCAGTTCTGGTGGTGGAACCAGACCACGCTGCACAGCGACAATGGCCGCTTGGGTACGGTTGCTTACGCCTAGTTTCTGAAAAATTTCGCTCAGACGATTACCAACCGTCTTTTCGGCCAGACTCAACTTGAGTGCAATTGCCCGGTTATCATCACCCTGCGCAACCAGGGCCAGAATATCACGTTCACGTGGTGTCAGTACTTCATTGAGTGCCGGCATTGTATCATTGCGACGAAGAAGTTCGAGGACACGTGCCGCAGCGCTACCGGCCAATGCTGCTTCACCACGATGTACTACATGAATGGCTTCAATCAGTTCGGTTGCATCAGCATCTTTCAACAAGTAGGCATTCGCACCAGCGCGCAGTGCTTCGAGCACTGTTTGCTCATCGCGGTGCATCGTCAGGACGACACAGCGTGTTTGAGGACTGACCTGCGCAATCTGGCGGGCAGCCTCGATACCGGTCATCACCGGCATTGAAACATCAAGCAGGGCAATGTCAGGAGAGGTGGTTTTAGCTGCCTCAACGGCTGCCGCGCCATCGCGTACTTCTGCGACAACTTGAAACCCACCCTTACGCTCAAGAATCTCGCGCAGGCCTTGTCGGAACATGGTATGGTCGTCGGCGAGTAAGATAGTTATCGGCTTACTCATGGTGCCTCCGATCTAGCCGTGCATGGGTGGCAAACCTTTTGCCCATGCTACCAATACGGGCGAACACATTCCGCTTGTGCTCCCTACTCACCGTACAACTGGAGCAGCTCACGCCATTCGCCGGTCAACTCATCGCGGCGGGCTGCATAGTAGACGTGGGTTGCTCCCTGTTCATCAATATATACCAGATCGACCTGCGAACGCATTGGACGCAGATAGCCAATGTTTCCCCACCATCGCACCTTATCTTCATCGAGCGGAATATCCTGGTGGTACATCCGTGCTGCATATTCGCGCACCGTACCCGGCTCGATGTCTTGTAAACGCCACGGAGCGCCACTCACATCGCCCGTGCGCAGATTGCGGAAGGTGTAAAGCCAGTCGCCATCTTCTGAGCGAACGGCATTCACGACTTCAATCCCGGTGCGCGGGCGTGGTACCCGAATCAGCGCCAGCCAAGCATCTGATAGCTTCTCACGTGGGACGCCATTATATTCCTGTACCACACCTGAATCCTTGTCTTTCATCACCAGGTCGAACCGGGGTTGACCATCATTGTCAACAGTAATGCGGACAATTCCGCCGCGACCGCGCCAGCGGATGCGCCGTTCACCCCAGGCTTCAATGTCAGGTGGGGGTACTGGCTCGAGCGGCTCCTCTTGATCGAAATCGGCAGTATCAGTCTCAATGCGGGCGCCTGCCTCCTGTAAGAGACTCATCCAGGCTTCACCGAGACCCCAATCACTGACACCGTAGAAAATATGGTCAATCACACCGTTCTGGTCGCGGTGCACGAGATCATATTTCACCCGTGATCCCTGCCGATAGGCCCGCCAGAGACCGAGTCTCCCGCGCCAGCGTACCTGGCTTTGTAGATCAATCCTACCCTCCCGCAGATCTTCGTGGCGGCCAATCGCGTAGGCCCACAACCCCTGTGCCCGATCACGAGTGACACCAACAGTAGTACGGAGATCGCGTACTTCGTACACCCATGATCCGCCACGTCGCTGACTACTGACAATCTCGACGCCAGAACGGGGCAATTCAAGCGTTTCACCATTGTCGAGCGCTGAAGGTTCCCCGACCGCTATGGCCTGACGGCAGAGCTGAATGATCTCGCTCCGATTGGCGACCACAGTCTCATTATCACGACGGATGTAGATGGCGCCGTTACTGCCAACATAGGGGGGCGGGTCTTGCATCTTAACCTCTACCCGAATGACATCACGACCTTCGTAGTGCATCAGCTCAAATGACAGATAGGGTTGAGGTGTAAGATGCTCGGCAATACTCTGGCGGAGTGCTTCCGTCACCTGATCAGGGCGCTCAACACCAATCACCTGGCCGCCCGGTTCGCAGCCGATGATCAGAACACCGCCGCCAATATTGGCCAACGCAGCAATGTCGGGCCAGAGTGACGCCGTGGCAGCCGCATCGCTAACGGCGCGTAGTATCTGACGTTCGCTGTTCCCACTGAAACGGGCGACATCGATTGACCACTGTTTCTGGTCGCGTTTCGGTACACGCACCCGATCAAAATCCTGGCTGGAGAAGAGCGCCTTCAGCGCCTCGAAGCTCCGTTCAGGTAGGAGTGCCTCGAAATACCGATCACCGATCCCGTGACGATGGAGTGCTTGCGCTTCTGATTCGGGTAGCCGACGGAGACGATGGGCATCACTACCCTGGATGCAAAACATCCGGCGCTCATAGTGCTCGGTTTTACCGTTGTAGAAACCGGGCGATGTAAACTTTTCGTGATCGGTATAGAAATTAATAAACTCCAGCGCGTGCAGATACGGACTTTGCGTGACAGCCACCCGCGCCTGACCACTCGTCCCTAAACGGAGCGTTTCGGTGATGACGCCGTTTGGACCATTGGCATGGGCAGCGATAACAATACCACCAGCGCGATGAATAATCTCGTAGGCTTCGGTCACATGGCGGGTATTAGCCACACTACATACACCATTCTTAAGCACTTCGGCTGGAATACCGAGTTGTAACAGCGTTGCTTCGATCAGACTCAAAGGCCGATTAGGTGGAAAAATGCCGAGAATATGTGCGCCAAAATGTGACGTGAACTCAAAACCCGGCAGAACGGTTATCTTTTCGAGCAGACGCCGATATTCTGCCAGTCGCGTGGCTTCCTCACCTGTGAGGCGACCGGCCTTTTCTAGTACGGTCAGAAATTCAAGTTCGCGTTGAAACTGCTCATAGCCTGCAACTGTATTATGGTCGGTGAAAGCGATAATCTCAAGACCACGACGCTCGGCTTCTTGTAGAATGTCAAGGTAAGAAACGTTCGGTTCAGCGTAATCCTCTGAAGCTGGTGTGTGCAGGTGCAAATCAACCCGAATCCAACGCATTTCGCTGCGTTCTTCTCCTGTTGTGTTCATATTGCAAAAACCTTAGACTTTCAGAACTTTTTAACATGCTTTTAGCTCGTATCTCGTTTTTGAATGGTCTATTCTGATAGTGAAAATGGAACGATGCGAAAGACCTCCTCAGCAGCAATTACCGTCAGCTTGATCGTAGGGTCTGCTGTATCTATTTAACCCTGTATTGATAGTATACCAGATTCAGACAAGCTATATGATGATGCTGATCTGTAGACTAGGGGCTTTCAAGTTGCAACAGGTTCAGCGCCGGTGCTACGGAGCACGGCCTGGCGGCCCTCACCTTCCCCCCAGCCTCCTTCCTCCACCCGTAAGAAAGAGGAAGGGGAGGGTAGGGCGGAAGCGAAAGAATGTTGGCAACTCATCACGCAACGGTCACACGAGTACGGTACGTGCCCGATGAGAAAGCCGGGTTTTTGATTAGGCGCTGATCTTGCAGACCGTGACGGGGAGGAAACGAAGGGCAATTTCAGGCATTAGGAGGGACCTGCCCCCCCTTCCTCCGTAGACGGGGGGAAGGGGGGTACCTCCACTTACGGGG
>JAGHYT010000086.1:0-18549 GCA_017743535.1 Chloroflexus sp. | reverse complement strand
GGACGGGGGCGGGTGGGAGCGGGAGCGAAAGAACGTTGGCAACCCCTCACGCAATAGTCGCACGGGAAAGGACGGGGGAACGTGGGGACGGGAGCGCAAGCATATTGGCAACCTCCTACGCAATGGTTGCACGTGCACGGTACGTACCCGATGAAACGTTTTTGATCAGGCTCTATGCGCCTATCCGAAAAATCCCAATACGAAGGTCACCGCATCCTATCTCCACTTCTCTCGCTCGGCGAGGCTCGTTGATACACTGCTTTTCCCTAAATCTGATATGATTTCCTGCACATAACTAGGTCAGGTTACGAACAAACCCGTATAGCGATACTAACGGCCTTCTCTTTCGAGCACAGCTCGCAAGCAACTCAGGATAATCATGTTGACAATCTTCGCCATTGCCAGTATTCCACTAGTTGCCTTTACGATCACCACCATCCTCGTTCCGCCGCTGATTCGTTTAGCGCGCCAGGAGGGATGGGTGGCACACCCCGGCCCACGCCATGTCCATCGTGAGCCAACGCCAGTTGTTGGCGGGCTGGCTATAATCGCTGGCCTGGTAGGCGCACTCGTAATGAGTATTGGCGTTGAAACCCTCGATCCCGTACTGCGCCGTTCGCCATTTGAACATCTGCGGATCGGATTGCTGCTTCTGGGGATTGCGCTCGTTGCACTAATCAGTTTTCTTGACGATCTCTACGATCTGCCCGCCTTACCGCGCCTGGGTGTACATATTGTGGCTGCTCTGATCGCCGTCGGCCCTTATGCGTGGGATCACACACTCTACCCTGACGCACTGGGGCATCCTACCGAAGCGCGTGGGATTATTCTGACCGCATTTAATTTTCCCTTCATTAACCAGATTCATCTGCACAACCTCAGTCCATGGCTAGCGATTGCCGCCACGGTATTCTGGATTGTCGGCATCCAAAATATGGTGAACTGGATCGATGGTCTTGACGGTCTAGCCGCCGGGGTAACCTGTATTGCAGGAATGGTGCTTGCCATTCACACATTAACGCTTGATCCACCACAATTGACGGTTTCCCTCTTACCGCTGGCCCTGAGCGGCGCTTGTGCAGCGTTTCTGCTCTACAATACACATCCGGCCCGTATTTTTATGGGTGATGTTGGCGCGATGACAATTGGCTATACACTGGGTATCTGCGCAATTATTGGGGGCGCCAAATTGGCTACTGCGCTCCTGGTAATGGGTGTACCGCTGGTTGATATGGCGTGGTTGATCCTCTCGCGCACCTTACACGGTCGGTCGGCTGCCCAAGCCGGACGTGACCATCTGCACCACCGTCTGCTCGATCTGGGGTTGAGTCAACGTCAGGTTGTCGGCTGTTACTATGGGCTAAGCATTATATTCGGGGCGATTGGCCTCTTTGATTTCTTCACCCCCTTGTTCAAATTGATCGCCTTGCTCGTCCTGGCTGGATCGATCTTTACCGTTCTCTTGCTCTTACAACCTGACCGCAAACGCAGTTAGATTGGTCTTCTTCACAGGGGGACAACGTCTTCGACCGACATCAGACGCAGGTTTCCGATAGGGCAGGCCTGCACGCAGGCTAGATCAGAGTAACCAAAGCACAGATCGCATTTATCGGCACGATGTGTCATCCCTGTAGGTGTCAGCGGAATAGACGGACGTAGACGTTGCTGCAAGCGGTGAAAGAGTTGCCACAACGGGCCGGCGGCGTGGGGATGGCGGGGAACCGACTGCACAGCATCGTATGGACATGCACTTACACATTCACCACAGCCAGTACAACGGGTAGTAATGCGCAACACTCCGGTATCTACCCGTTCGATAGCGTCTTCTGGGCAGGCTTCAACACACTCGGCGCCGACGCTACATTGCCGACAGTGATCGAGGACATCAAAGCGATCAATCGGTGTACCGTTCAGATGAAGTCGGGTATGACCATGGCGGGAAGCACAACCAGTTTCACATAACCGGCAACCGGGTGGACACCGGGCCGGATCACGAACCAGCACGTGAGTTGCGCGCAGTACCCCACGATTCACGGCTCGTTCGATGTCACGAGCACGCGCTGCGTCACTTCTTATTGCAGCTAAATGCTTCAAACGACGTTCGGCAATTGTCCGTAAATCAGCTTCCAGGGTTGGATACTGCTGAATCAGACGATAAAAATCCGTGCCCGGCAAGACCAACAAATCAGTCGTTGTGAGGGTACGGGCAGTCGCCCGATGGGTACTGCCGGTCAGTAATGAAATCTCACCAAAGAGATCGCCTTCACTCAGGCTGGCAATTGTTTGCCCACTCTGTTCAATAATCACCTGACCGCTCTCAATGAGGTAAAGCGCATCGGCAGGTTCACCTTGTTTGACCACCAGCGTACCACGTGGCACATGGCGTGGTTGCAACCGGGCAGCAATTGCGATGCGTTCAAGCGGGAGCAACTGACTCAACACGGGAATACGGGCCAGCGTTGCATCGATCATGCGGCGCCGATACACCTGACGGAGGGCTGTGGTGAGCAGAGGTAATGTTGCCAGCTCGTCACGCAGGGCGGCAATCTCGATTTGTAAAAGATAGCAGACCGACTGGGTAAGGGCACTCATATGGCGAAAGAACTTCCCAAAGAGCGGCCCTTCGCCAAAGCAATCACCCTGCCCCAACACTCCCATTAGCACTTCGTGCCCATCTTTGTCACGCAATCGCAACTGCAACGAGCCACGCAACAAAAAAAAGAGGTAGCGGAAGCCACGCCGCTGACCGATAACTGTTGCTCCGGAGGGAAAGGCACGAAAGACGCCTCGTTCGTACAAGACAGCCAGCTCGGTGGGCGAAACGCCGCGCAGACAGTCGAGCGCGGCTAATGCGGCGATTGCAGCTTGCCGACGTTCTTGCAGATGTGCAGTACGCGCCTGATCCAGATGATTGCGCCTGGGGCGTTTTAATGACGACATAGGCAGCTCTGCGGTACAATACAGAGTGAGGGTAAAGCATCTCTATTGTACCATACAGATCGCCTAAGAGCAGTATAATAGAACGGCGAAAATCGCACCCATACAGGATAATCGCATGCCGTTGCGTAGTCTTACTATTGATCTTGCTCGTGGCCATGCACGCCAGACCTTACCCAACGAAGTCGAACGTGACTATTTGGGTGGGCGAGGGGTTATTGCGTGGTTACTCTGGTATCAGCTTGAACCGGATACACCGCCACTTTCGTCGGATAATCTGCTCATCTTTGCTGCCGGTCCTCTGGCCGGTAGCAGTGCCTTTGCCACCGGAGGTTTTACGGTGGGTACACGTTCGCCGTTAACCGGCGGGATTGGGTACGGCTGGGCGCCGGGGCACTGGGGGGCGGCACTGCGCCGGAATGGAATTGATGTTTTGATTATTCGCGGCGAAGCACCCGATTGGTGTTACCTGTTCATCGATGGTGACACCGTGCGTCTGCGTTCAGCCCGTCATCTGATTGGCCGCGACACCGTTGTGACGACGGCCACGCTCAGTAACGAACTAGGTAGCGATATACGGGTATTGGCGCTTGGCCCTGCCGGTGAGGCCGGGGTAGCGTATGCCAGTATTGTCGCCGAAGGGCAGTATCTGGTTGAACCAGCAGGAACCGGTGCGGTGATGGCTGACAAAAAGCTGAAGGCTATTGTCGTGCGGGATCGAGCACCTCTGCCAGCCGTTGATACTGCGCGGATGCAAAGCGTCCTTCAATCGATCCAGCAGCGCGGTGAACAACATCCGACCGCAAATGCTATTCGGGCAATCGGCAGCGCCGGTCTGCTGCCGGCTGCTATCAAATTAGGGGCACTTACCAGTCGCGATGCGCGCGCACCGGCTGATGGGGTAGCAATTGCCCGTATGTTCAGCGAGATCGCACGCCGTGGTGGTAGACTCGAACGGGGTTGTGCGCATTGTCCGCTGCCCTGCTATATCGATCTACGGACCAGAAGTGGAGAAACCCATCCACTCCCAAGTCTTGAACTGATTGCCGGCTTTGCTGCCCGTGTCGGTATTACCGATGCCGATGCGATGTTGGCTATTGCCGATCGTTGTCTCCGATTGGGTATTGATCCGGCATCTGCCGCAGCCGCCATCACTTTTATGACCGAGGCCCAAGACGAAGGTCTTGTGCGTCAACGCACGCTGAACTGGGGAGACAGTGCAGCGGTGATTGCCGCTCTCGACCGAATGAGTCAGCGGCAAGAGAAGCGTGATATTCTCTCACTTGGCGTAGGCGAGATGCAAGAGGCCGTGTGGGGTTCATCAGCGTTTGCGCCGCAGGTGAAGGGACTGGCAATGCCAGCGCTCGATCCGCGGGCATTAACTGAAATCGGGCTGGCAATGGCAACCAGTCCGATAGGAGGTGACTATCGCTATGCGATGACGTTTGAAGAGCTGGTCACCGAACCTCCAGCCTGGCTCCCACCACCAGCCAGTGGGCCGCGCGAGAGTGAAGGAAAAGCATTACGGTTAATCTGGCACGAACGGTTTGCCGCTGCACTTGATGCCAGTGGTTTCTGTCGGCGGATGGGCCTGATGGCCTACCAGATTACGCCCGGTGAACTCATTGCCTTACTCGGTGCGGTGAGTGGGCGTACCGTCTCGGGTGCCGATCTGGTTCGCATCGGCGAGCGGATTGTCACACTCGACCGTCTGTTTACTCGCCGTTACGCCAGTAATAGTCAGGATACTCTGCCTGAGCGTTATCTGCGTGAACCGCTGAACAGTGGCCCGACTGCCGGCCATACACCTCCGCTCGAACCACTTCTGGCCGAGTACTATGCACGCCACGGCTGGGATTCGGCTGGTGATCCAACATCGGCGCGACTGGCTGAGTTGGGGATATAGGAGAACCCTCCCTACATCCCATTCTGCTGGGAGAGATAAAAATTACCGCTCTCCTACGAGGGAGGTCAGGGGAAACATACCATCTGGTGTTATATGAGCAGATTCGTGGTTAAACTGGGAACCAGTGTACTGACAGCCGGAACCGATCGACTTCATCGACCATATTTTATCGAACTGGCCAGGCAGATTGCCCGTCTGAAAGAGATCGGTCATGAAATAGTACTTGTCTCTTCTGGGGCAGTTGCTGCTGGTAAAGAGCGACTCGGTGTCAGTCCGCAGCAGCGCAGCACTATTCCAATGAAGCAGGTATTTGCCGCAGTTGGTCAGAGCCGTCTGATGCATCTTTACGAACAGATTTTTGAATTGTACGGGTTGCAGGTGGCACAGGCGTTACTTACCCGTGATGATCTCCGCGACCGGCGCCGCTACCTCAATGCTCGTAATACGCTTACCCTCTGCCTCGCGCAGGGAATCGTCCCGATCATCAATGAAAATGATGCGGTAGCGACGGCTGAAATTCGGGTTGGCGACAATGACAATCTCTCGGCGCTCGTTGCCGGTTTGGTAGATGCCGATCTGCTCTTGATCCTGACCGATATTGCTGGCTTATACAGTGCCGATCCGCGGAGCGATCCGCATGCCGAATTGCTACGTGAAGTACCGGTGATTGATGAGCGAATCTGGGCGATGGCAGGCGGAAGTGGTACGCACCGGGGCACAGGAGGAATGCAGACCAAGATTCAGGCTGCTGATCTGGCAACTCGCTCTGGTGTAGCGGTGGTCATTGCGGCCGGGCATGAACCGGATGTTATCGTGCGCATCGCCAGTGGTGAACGAATTGGCACCTTCTTCCCGGCTACAACAAGCCATCCCGATGCTCGACAGCGCTGGATTTTAGCCGAAACCGTTCGCCATTCACGGATTGTCGTTGATGAAGGAGCAGCAACGGCCCTCATTCAGTATGGGAAAAGTCTGCTTGCCGCCGGTATTCGCGATGTCAGCGGCGAATTTGAACGCGGTCAGACGGTACGTATCTTTACTCAGGATGGCCGCGAGATCGCACGTGGTCTTACTCAATATCGATCAAGCGATCTTCACTTGATTGCCGGTCTTCGCTCATCACAAATCGCCGGCGTTTTGGGGTATGATTACGGTCCAGAGGTCGTTCATCGCGACGATATGGTCGTGTTGACCGGATAACAACTGAGCTACCCCACGATGGGAAGCAGTCATCGACGTGATGTCTGCAAGCGAGACAATGCAATACAACGGACAAACAGTTTAAGGAGCGTTTTATGAGTTCAATCGAAGGGCCGGTGCGGGTACGGTTCGCTCCTAGCCCCACCGGTAGTTTACACATTGGCGGTGTACGTACCGCCCTCTTCAACTGGCTCTGCGCCCGCCACTACGGTGGTCAGTTTATTTTGCGTATTGAGGACACCGATGAGAAGCGTTTTGTGCCGGGTGCAGCCGATGACATCAGTGCATCACTACGCTGGGTCGGGATCGATTGGGATGAAGGCCCCGATATTGGCGGACCATATGGTCCTTACGTCCAATCAGAGCGATTTGAGCAGGGTATCTACAAACCTTTCATTGAGCAATTGCTAGAGGCCGGACTCGCTTACATGTCATTTACCACTGAAGAGGAGTTGGCTCAGATGCGAGCGGCTGCTGAAGCTGCCGGTATTAAGGCCTTTCGTTTCCGTGGCCCCGAACGCGATTGGCCCCTGGCGAAACAGCGCGAAGTAGCTGCCACCGGTAAACCATACACCATTCGCCTCAAGACACCACTAGAGGGCGAAACCCGCTTTCGCGATCTGATACGTGGTGGTGATGAGATTGTCGTGCAGAACAATCAACTGCAAGATATTGTATTGATTAAATCAACCGGGATGCCGGTATATCACTTTGCCCATCTCGTCGACGATCATCTGATGAAGATCACGCATGTCATGCGGGGCGAGGAGTGGGTACCGAGCACGCCGTACCACGTCTTGCTGTACGACTTCTTCGGCTGGCCGCGACCGGTGTTTGCTCATCTACCGGCAATTTTACGTCAAGATGGCCGTGGCAAGTTGTCGAAACGGAAGGATGATGTTGCGACCTACCGCTTCCGTGAACGTGGCTACCTGCCGGAAACCATCTTCAACTATCTCGCTTTACAGGGCTGGAGCTACGATGGCGTTACCGAAATCATGACTCGTGATGAACTGATTGCGCGTTTTACCCTCGAACGGATTCAGCCGTCACCTGCCCGCTGGAATCCTGAGAAGTTGCGGGATATGAACGGGATCTACATCCGTAAACTTACTACTGAGCAGTTGGCCGAGCGCGTGTTACCGTTTATGCAACGGGCCGGTCTTATTGGTGAGCCAGCAAGTGAAGAAGAGTGGTCATATCTGATCTCGTTAATTCCGCTGATTCACGAACGGTTGGAAGAACTGCAAGAAGCACCTGAATTGCTGATGTTCTTCTATCGAGATGTGATACCCGGCGAGACATACAATCCTGCCGATCTGATTCCGAAAAAACACGATGCCGGGCAGACTATCACCTTATTGCGGGCAGCCCACGAGGCATTGAGTCAGATCACAGATTGGACGCCGCCTGCCCTTGAGACAACCTTGCGTGCCCTTTGCGAGCAACTTCAGGTCAAACCTGGCCCACTGTTCGGTGCAATCCGGGTTGCAGTAACCGGACGGAGCGTTGCACCGCCGTTGTTCGACACCCTGGCCGGCATCGGACGTGAACGCAGCCTGTCGCGGTTGAACGCTGCCATTGCTGCATTGGAGCAAATGCTATGAAGTTGCTACCCTGGGAAGTCAGTGTGCATCACGACGGCTCGCCACTCTATCTACGCTTCAGTGGACGTCTGGGTGATACAGCAGTCTTTCGGCTGCGTATGGCTGCCGATGCGCCGGTGCGTGGTGTCTTTCTCCGCACCTGTCCAGATGGTGAACAACAGATCACGCCACTCCAAGATCAAGGGATACGGGGAGTATGTCGGTGGTGGGAAGGTACACTTCCCATTCGGATGTTGCGTACTAACTATCGCTTTCTGATCCGGGCCGATGACGGCACACGTTGGTATAGTGCGGGTGGTATGACACGCTATTACCCGACTGACGCCAATGATTTTGTGGTACTGGCCAACTACCATGCACCAGCATGGGTTCGTGATACTGTCTTCTACCAAATCTTTCCTGATCGCTTTGCCGATGGTGATCCGACCAACAATGTTCGGAGTGGCGCCTATTTGTACCATGGACACCCGGTAATTGCCCGACGTTGGCACGAACACCCCAACCGTGCAACCGGCCCGTTTGAGTTTTACGGGGGTGATCTGCAGGGTATCGCCCAACGACTCGACTATCTGACCGATTTGGGTATTTCGGCGCTCTATCTCAACCCCATTTTTCGGGCACCGTCGAACCACAAATACGATGTGGAAGACTACACGAGCATTGATCCGCATCTTGGCGGCGAGGCCGGTTTGCTGATGTTACGACAAGCCCTTGACGAGCATCAGATGCAGTTGGTACTCGATATTGTGCCAAACCATTGCGGAGTGACCCACCCCTGGTTTGTAGCCGCCCAACGCGATCCGCACGCACCGACATCCGAGTTCTTCATCTTCCGCCGACATCCGCACGAATACGAGAGTTGGCTGGGAGTAAAAACCTTGCCCAAGCTCAACTATCGCAGTATGCGACTCCGCGAAATAATGTACGCCGGTCACGATGCTATTATGAGGCACTGGCTACGTCCACCCTACCGGATTGATGGATGGCGGATTGATGTCGCCAATATGCTGGGGCGTCTAGGGCCAGATAACCTGGGGCATAAAATCGGGCGAGGTATTCGCCGGGCCGTAAAAGCCGAACAACCTGACGCTTACCTTCTTGGAGAACACTTCTTTGATGGTACGCCGCATCTGCAAGGTGAAGAGCTTGATGCGACAATGAATTACCAGGGTTTCACCTTTCCCATCTGGCGTTGGCTGGGCGGATTTGAATTCAACCCCCAGCGGCCCGAAGCCGATCCACGCCCGATAGCTACCGAAACAGTCGCCGACCAATGGACTGCATTCCGGGCGGCGATTCCCTGGCAAATAGCAAGCCAGCAATTCAACCTGCTTGGTAGTCACGATACACCACGAATACGTACCATCGTTGGGAATGATCTGGCACGAGTACGAGTCGCAATGACCCTCCTGTTCTGCTATCCGGGGGCGCCATGCATCTACTATGGTGATGAGATCGGTTTAACCGGTGGCGGTGATCCAGATTGTCGGCGCCCAATGCCGTGGGACGAATCCACGTGGGATCACGACCTGCGCACCCTTGTGCAACAACTGGTACGGTTACGACGCAGTGCACCAGCACTACGCTGGGGTGGATTTCAGCAGCTCTATGCTCATGGCGAGACCATTGCGTTTCAACGCGAAGCGCCAGAGCAGCGCCTAGTCATTGTGGCACGCCGTAGCAATGATGGACAACGGTCATTGCCGGTTAGACATGCTGGTCTGGCCGACGGTACACGGATGCGAGAAATACTAACCGGCGCCGAGGCAGTGGTTTTCGACGGGAGATTAGATATTAGCAGTCTTCCAGCAACCGGTGCGCAGGTGTGGCAGGAAGTACATCGTGATATTGCACGTTAAGCGAAACTGACAATCACAATGTTGTCGCCTAGGAGGCCTTTCAACATCTTCGGATGCCTGTTGCCTGGGAACGCGAGCCTTTGGCCCGCATCCTGATGGATAGAAATATCGCACACCATGTCCCTGCATCTTTCCTCATCCCCCTGCTTCTCCCCGTGCGGGAGAGGAAGGGGATACTGAGGCAGGTTGGAAACCCGCTCTTCCCGCTCACCACCTCTGCTGGTTATGAACTGCTGAAGCCCAGGCTTCAAGCAGTCCAGGGTTCAGCCTCTACGACCGTGACATCCATTACCAACCGCTCCGGAATTGCCATTGCACGTTCCAGCGTGCTGGTTGGGAACCCGCCCTAGCCGCTCACGCCTCGCTCCTCTATCACCTGTCGGGTAGGGAGAGAAATCTGAAAACCTCGATCATCAACAGGGGCGTGATGGGAAGCCTCATCTGCTGCGGGTAAGATATTAATACTACCCCTTCGCTAAAACGGCGGTGGCTGATACTGATGCGGTGCCAGGGGTTGTCCATTTCGGTAGGCGAAATAGGCCTGAACCTTAGGTTGATTATATAGCACCAGACTGACAATCCCAAAAGTCAACGAAAAGACATTGCCAGTAATGATATTGACGATTTGCATAATCGCCAAGGTCTTATTTGGCTGTACTGGTTGCGGGGGATTGCTTAAGAGCTTGTAAGCATACATCCCTGCCATGACTGCCACGACTATCGAATAAATTCCAAATGGAATGCCGCAGATCGTCATGATCCAAAACAAACCGGACAATCCACTGATAGCCGCATCAGCAATGGCCATAATGCCGATTGTCAAGACCTCGCCGGGTTTGGTATCAGCGGCCTGATACCCTGATGCCTGCTGATATTGAATCTGGTAAGGCTGATACGAGGACTGATACGGGGATTGATACGGCTGCTGATCTGGTTGATAACCACCATAATCTTCCGAGCGGCGAGGATCACTCATAGGGGGGCCTTTCTGTAGAATATCCTCCGAACACTAGGCAAGATGGTCTGTAGGATGCATGCCCATGATAACAAAGCATAATATGTCGTGCAATACCTTTTTGGCGCGTTAGAGGTTTTCAGCGTTCTCAGCTTTGGGTTACATCCGATGACCAAACGGTTCAACAGCGGAGCGAAACTGACGAACGTCAATACACCCATTAACGATAACTTCACAATCCGCACGGTTACCCGGAGACGCGGACACTGGTCCACGCCCTAATAAGTGGAAGTCACCGCGTGCCTGACCTTCTCACCTTCCCTCAAGCCCCTTTCCGCTCCCACAGGGTGGGGGAAGGGAGAGTCCGAGGAGGGATAGACCCGCTCACTACTCTCTTCTCGCGCTCCTATCACCGCTGCCGGGTAGAAAAAGAACGTTGAAACGCGCTTATTTACATACCCCTTGACAAAGAGTCAAGCATTCGTTATAATTAATGATAACGATATTATAAAAATACTTTGTTCTCATATAAGATAATGTCTGCCAACACGCTTTCACGAACCGTGCATCACTCTGGGAAGATACGGCGCCTATTGTCTTCTCATCGCGTGTGAATATCTGCTGCTCTACCAGGCAACGACGATTTGAAAGGGGGTAATGTCGAACAATTCAAACACAAACGGTATTTGTAGCTAGGATGCATGGCCTAATGCTCCAACGATAAGGGCAGTCCGTCCGAACACATTACGAGATACACTGCTTACCACACAGGAGATGCGCAATGTTATACCTTCGCTCGATAGCCTGGATTGGATTATTGATCGTAGTGGTTGGCCTGGTAGCACCAGCAACTGCTGCGCCGATGCGCAACAACATAGTGAATGTTGATCAATTTGCTGACGAAGCAGACCTTCCCCCTAACTTGCTCAGCGATGAAGAAATTGAGCGAATCAACCGCTTACAAAATGGGGCGATAGGAGTCGGAATCATTAGTGACATCAGCCCGGACGACGGCGCAGTGTTGATCGGCACGAGCAATGGCCTGGCCTTTCTCGAGATCAAAACCGGCGATACCGTTCCGGTTGACACCTCTGCCTTTGCATTTCTGACACCGCTTCCTGCACTAGGGTTAGGTGAATTTAGCTGGCAGGACGAGCGTACGATTGGTACGTTAGCCTTAAACGCTTTCGCTACCAGCAATGAAGACATTTTTGCTGTGCTGGCGATAGATCGGTACAGCGGCGAGATCGCCGCATCCATCATTGGCGTTCCCGATGCGAGTATTGCAGACGGAATTATCTCGATTGCCCCAAACGTAACGACCTGGTTGATCCTGCGCGCAGGTAACGGTACATCTGAAGAATTTAAACCTCTCACCACCCGCCATACTATCAGCTTCCCGTTACCAGTAGGTGACCGTCTCAACGATTGGCACCGATGGTCAGCTCACATCCAACGGGGTGTTGATCGGCTGCGCCAGCAGCGACCCGATTTACTCAACCGTCTGCTCTGGCGGCAGAATGACACAAACATCCTGGAAGTCACTAATACTACTACTGACCTGTTCCTCTACGACGCAATCACTGGGGATGAACAGTACATTACCACCATCCCATCCGCTTCGAGTCTTCTTAGGGCGACTTGGACAGATGACTCGGCTCGCGTGGCGGTATCATTTTTCAGTACAGCCGATGATAGAGAGCGACCTACGTTTTCAGGTTCACTCTTTTCGGAAGAGATATACCGCGATGCGACCGGTAATCTGCCGCCATCCCAAAATCCGTTCATCCAGAACAACAACACCTATGTCGTTGATGCTGTTAGCGGTCGCACCCAGGTGATCCGGCCCGATCCTGCACTTGGTGCGCCAATTCTGGAGGCATACGATTGGGCGCCTGGTGGCCGATCGCTCCTCGTCCGAGCACATCACCCGGCTTATCTGAAAGGGCGCACCCACCCTCTCTACTATCCTCAATTCTCTTCCAGAGCAAGCCTTCGGTTCTACGATCAGGGGAGTGACGGTCAACTACGTCATACTAGTACGTTCTCACACCCGATGTTTTCTGGTTCCGCTTTGCTGGCATCTCAAGATGCCAAGTTCGTCAGCCCTGATGAGGTGATCGTTCGCGGTGTGGTCGGTAGTAACCATCATCCATATTATTACAATCGTGTGTCTGGGGAATTGCGTAACCTCGCCGACCGTGCCGGTAGCTACTATGGTTTGGTAGCGACCAGTAGTCGGACCCGTCAAATCATCTTCGTGTATACCTCCTATACAGCCCCGCCGGACATCTATCGTCTCCGCTGGGATGGCACAGCGTTGGCACGGCTGACCTGGTTTAATGAAGAACTGCGCCGGGAAGCCAATTTGCGGCAGGACCCAGTTACCTTCACGTTGCGGAATGGTCAGGTACGTGTCGGTACATTGATCCAGGCTGCGAATGCACCTTTTCCACCGCGTGATGTGCGTCTGATCGTTTGGCAAGAGGGCGGGCCAGGTGGATCGATGGATAACCGCTGGGCAGCAAATGTCGAGAATCCGTATGCGCTGCTGCCTTCGTTCGGATTTGCGCTACTGATTACACCGCTGGCCGGTCGCAGTGGTTATACACCGGAAGCCTTTAACTCGCTGTACGATAGCAATAGTTTCGGCCAGATCGATATTGACGAGCAGGCTGAGATTGTGCAGCAGGTGATTGCCCGCGGTTGGACATCACGGGGTAAGGTTGGGATTACCGGCTGCTCGTATGGCGGTTACTTCGCCTTACAAAGCATCATTCGCTACCCCGATTTATACACTGCTGCGAACCCGCAGTGCGCTCTGGCCGATACGATCAGTGAATGGCAATCGGGGTACAAGACGCTGATGGCGTATTTACAAGGGTTGCCACCTTACAAAGCCATCGCTGAATACACGAACGATTCGCCAGTTTTCAACGCTGATTGGATAAAGGCGGCAGTACTGACATTCCACGGAACCGATGACTTCCTCCCAATTGTACACAATGAGAACCTCCACCTGCAATTGGTCAATCGTGGAGTGACGGCCCGTATGGTACGCTTTATCCTCGAAGGACACGGGCTGTTTATGGAAGAGAACCAGCTCTACGCTGCGCAAGAGCAGATTAGCTGGTTCCGGAAGCATCTCAAGTAAGGCGTGGGTCAGAAAGTGCAGGGTAAGCCTGTGACTTACCCTGCACCAACGGCGCAATCCTCAACTGAGTCTGTCTGGCAAAATGGGATACAAACGTTATCGTAGTTGGTCCTAGTTGTGAACGATGGTCAGTTGTTGGATTCCAGAGATGTGCTTACGTAATTAACAGGAACACTCGACAAAACTTCACACCGATTGTCGTGTATTAGGAAAGGAGTCTCCCATGATCCCGCAGTGGCTTACACACAACCGTTTATACGAGCTGGCGCGCAGCGGTCGACGCCTGACACCCTGGTGGGGCGTCATAGGTATTGGAGTCCTCATCGCCTTCGGTTCGCAAATTTTTGCTCTTCCTATCTCACTCGTGTTGTTTTTCCTCGGTATGCTCGAGGAAAACACGGTCAATCAACCGCCACTGGTATCAGGACTGATATTGTCGCTTACACTAGCGGTTTCCTTTGGTGCTGTGATTTTGCTGACCTGGCTGTGGATTCGTTTCTTTGAGAAGCGTTCATTCGTGACACTTGGTTTTGAGCCGGGTAGGGTCTTCTTTCTATACGGTCGCGGTCTCTTGATCGGCCTAGCATCGTTCACGGCGACTGTAGGACTGTTAGCACCACTGGGGTACATCACGGTAGAAAACAGCAATCCGGAGCAGGTTGGTCTGGCTGCCCTCGGTGGAGTTTTGCTTGTCTTCTTTCCGGGCTGGCTGATCCAGGGCGCTGCCGAAGAGGTTCTCACCCGTGGCTGGATGTTGCCGACACTGGCAGCTCGCTATCGTCCATGGCTCGGACTGCTCATCTCGTCACTCTTCTTCGCTGTTATGCACGGTCTTAATCCTAACCTGAGCATTCTGGCAATGATTAACCTGGGGTTGTACGGTCTCTTTGCTGCGCTTTATGCGCTGCGCGAAGAATCGTTGTGGGGAATATGCGCCTTTCATTCCATCTGGAATTGGGCACAAGGGAACCTCTTCGGTCTGGAAGTGAGTGGTCAGAGTGTCAGTGGCGGTATGATCTTCAACTTGATGGAGAGCGGGCCTGACTGGTTGACCGGCGGGGCATTCGGGCCAGAGGGCGGATTGGCAACGACTATCGTGCTGTTGTTGAGTATGGCGATCATCTGGTGGTGGCCGACCAGCGGGCAGCAGATGATCACGCAACCAGTAACGACACATCAGTCGTAACTGCAAAAGTCTACCCATTGGCGATCTCAGGAGGGGGCAACACCAATGTTGCCCCTGTTCTTCGTTTCTTATCACCGATTGCGTCCCCGAACGTATCCGGCGCGAAAGGCAATTGCCGCAACGACGGCCACCAGCAGCAGGATGATCAGACATTCAATAAAGCTAATAGTTGACATAGATATTCGGAGCTGAGCTGACGGTAGTTCCGTCATAATGCCAGTATACTGCAACCGATCCACATCATGCTACAATGGCCGTATGATGGAACGGCTGTTCACACTGCATAGTCGCTTGCAAATCACGATTACGGCGGTGATAGTGGTTGGCCTGATCTGGGCGCTGATTGTAGCATGGCGTAACCAGGGTGGGATGCAGCCACTGAGTGGGATATTGCAACTCCTGATAATGGCGCAATCCGCCATTGGTCTTGTGCTACTCTGGCAGGCTGATGTGCTGCGGATGGCGCTCCATGTGATTTACGGGATCGTTGCTGTGGGTTTGATTCCGGCAGCAGAGATTGCGCTACGACATCGCCCCCCACGCAATGCTGGTCTGGCGTATGCCGGCATTATGTTGATGCTCTTGATTGTTGTGGGGCGGTTGTACGAGACGGGAAGGGTTGCCGTCTTTTTTATGTTCCATTGACCGAATGGGGGCTTGCAAAACTATTAAGCATAGGAATGTTCCGTTTCATTCCAGTTGGTTATTGAAGAAAACCTTCTCATTTTTCCTCCGCAAGAAGAGAGAATCGGGTTAGAAACCTGCCATTGAAGGCTTGCTGATGCGATAAACGATGGTTTCTGGCCGTATACCTACAAGGTAGCCCGGAGGCCCGTGTCTTCAGGTGGGCAATGGTTTCTGACTGTGTACTCACCAGGCGGGCCGGAGGCCCGCGCACCCATGGATTGCGTGATTTTCGCCCAACCTCCTAATCTGCATCCTCTCGAAGTTGAAGACATTGAAGAATCCTAAAACGTGGAACGGGGACTGGTATTCTGTACCATTGCTCGCTATAATATCCGGTATCTTAAGCGTGTGGTCTGACCTATCTATTTCGACACGACGAGGAAGCAACCTATGGACGATGTGGTCATTGTTGGGACAGCTCGTACCCCTATCGGGCGCTTTAACAGCGCCTACAGCGGACTGAGTGCCATTGATCTGGGTGCAGCCGCGATACAGGCGGCCGTCCAACGAGCCGGGATTGAACCAGACTCAGTTGACGAATGTATTATGGGCTGTGTAGTTACTGCCGGTTTAGGGCAATCACCAGCCCGCCAGGCAGCACTTCGCGCTGGCCTTCCGCACACAGTCGGCGGTTTGACCGTGAACAAAGTGTGTGGCAGCGGTCTCAAGGCCGTGATGATCGGAACCGCTCTGATCCGAGCAGGAGAAGCCGAGGTACTCGTCACCGGTGGTATGGAGCATATGAGCGGAGCGCCCTATGTGCTGCCACAGGCCCGCCACGGCTACCGGCTCGGCCACGGACAGATTATCGATGCTGTGGTACACGATGGCCTGTGGTGTGCGTTTGAAAACCATCATATGGGTGTCGCCGCCGAATGGATTGCCCGTACCTTTCACGTCAGTCGTGAACAGCAGGACGCTTACGCATTACAATCACATCAACGCGCCATTGCTGCCCAAGACTGTGGCGCCTTTCAAGCAGAGATTGCACCGGTTGCAGTACCAGGGGCAAAAGGGCAGGTCAATCTGGTGACTACCGATGAAGGGCCACGCCGTGATACCTCAATGGCCGCCCTAGCCAGACTCAAACCGGCCTTTGTCGCCGATGGTACTGTTACCGCCGGTAATGCACCTGGTATTACCGACGGTGCGGCAGCGTTGGTCTTGATGCGGGAACATCGTGCTGTTCAACTCGGCTTACAACCGCTAGCACGGATTGGGGTTGCTGCTCAGGCTGCTGTCAAGCCGCTCGAACTCTTCACTGCACCAGCTTTTGCTATCGAAAAGTTAATGAAACGGGCAGGCCGCACGCTTGACGACTACGATCTATTTGAAATTAACGAAGCCTTCGCTGCTCAGGTGATTGCAAATCTGCGTGCCCTGGCGCTCGATACCGACCGGGTAAACGTTCACGGCGGTGCGATTGCACTTGGTCATCCCATTGGCGCGAGTGGCGCCCGTGTTTTGGTAACGCTTATCTCTGCATTACGTCAGCGAGGCGGGAAGCGAGGCATCGCAGCACTTTGTCTGGGTGGCGGCGAAGCAGTAGCGCTGGAAGTTGAAGTTATGTAGCGAAAGCGCTAAACGTTCCACGTTTGCCATTTGTTACGTCCCCTTCCGATTTCTGCCACAGAAACGGAAGGGGATTTCTATCAGCAACTGCTGCGCAACAGTGAACGGTTGCAGCGACAACTCATTCAACGCTCCCCAAGCGACATACGGCCAATAGCGTTATATCGTCATCAGGAAGCTGACGACCCGAATAGTCTAGTATTGCCTGCGTTATCGCTTCCAGATGCAAAGCTCCGTTACGGTAATTCGCGGCGACAGTCGCTAGCAGTCGTTCTTCACCGAATAGGGTACCATCTGCCGCACGAGCTTCGATACTACCATCAGTATAGGCAAATAAACTATCACCGACCTCTAACAACGTTGTGCCAACAGTAAAACGGGCATTGCCGATCCAACCTACTGCTGGCCCGGTTGGCTCTAGCGTTTCAATACCGCCAGCAGAACGAAAGATATATGGCGGCGGATGCCCGGCGTTGATATAGCTCAAGGCGCCGTTGGAAGAATCAATAATCGCGCAAAAGATGGTCGAAAACGTGCGACTGCCATGATGATGGCGAACAATGTACTCATTCGTCATCATCACCGCCTGCAACGGATCGTTATGATGAATGGCTACCGCTTGCCCGGCAAAGGCACGGAGCAGCGTCCGTGTCAATGCCATGAAGAGTGCCGCCCCTACCCCCTTATCACAAACATCACCGACCAGAAACATCCATCTCTGGTCAGATAGATGGAACACATCGTAAAAATCGCCGGCCATTTCACGCGCCGACACGAGTTTAGCCGCAATGTGCCAGTTCGTAATTGAAGGTAATGTCGCGGGAAGAAAGTCAGCCTGAGTGCGTCGCGCTAACTCTAGTTCATAGCGCATTGCCATCAGATAGGCTTGCTCTTGATCGCGTAATCTTTTTCGCTCAAGACAGGAGTCTATTTTGGCATACAACAACGTTGTGTTAATCGGTTTCGTCAGATAGTCCTCAGCACCAGCTTCAATACAGTGCACAACATCGTCGATCTCATCGAGTGCTGAAACGATGATAACCGGAATATGCCGTAATTGAGGGTCGCGTTTTAGCGCAGCCAAAACCGCCCGCCCATCCATTTCGGGCATCATCAAATCGAGCACAATAAGATCAAAGCGCTGCTGACGGGCATAGGTGATGCCTTGCAGCCCACTACCCGCGGTCAGCACGGTATGTCCACGCCGGGTAAGTTGGCGTTCGAGGAGTAAGCGATTATATTCGCTGTCATCAATGATCAGGATGTGTCCCGGTATTGCTTTGTGCATTGTGATTTCAAAAGCAAATATTGTTGCAAAATCACGCCTATGATACCATATGGCACTCACGCTTGATCTAGAAGGTGTTTTGTTGCACCACAGAGATCACAGAGTACACAGAGAAAATGAGGGGGCTAAGGGGCTAGAAGGTGTTTTGTTGCACCACAGAGATCACAGAGTACACGGAGAAAATGAGGGGGCTAAGGG
>JAGHYT010000085.1:0-18665 GCA_017743535.1 Chloroflexus sp. | reverse complement strand
ACTCGCCAGCGCTCCAGTCCGGTACCTGATTACCGGGAATGGTTCCCGGTGGGTAAATGAAATCGACCTGGATCAGATCAACGGTATCGCGTCGATCATTGGGAATGCCGATGAATTGAAAGACGTAGGCAATATCACTGCCGACAACGGTACCGGTCAAATGAGCCGGGGTATTTACGCTCACTACCTCACGGTTGATAACCAGATTGCTAATGGTTGGGCGTTGTACGGCGGTCCTTCCGGCTTGATGGTAGGCTTGCAGAAATTCTTCCCACGCTGTCGCTCGTGGTAACGGTGAAGCCCGTTCGTACATCTCGGCATAGAGTTCGGCCAGTTGCGGGAAGTAAATCGAGAGGCCACCGCTCGCCCGATGATACCTGCCTGATCCATGCGCAATACGCGCCTGTTCAATGGTTTGTAGTAGTTGTGTGGCCCGATCTACTATCGTGCTACTGGCGCGTTGTTGGGGAAGAAGGGTGAGAAAATGCGGCAGATCGATGGCGTTGAAGTCTTCTGAGTAGGCTGGTGCGTACACGTTGGTGAACGAACGGGCCTGTCCAATCGCTGTGTAGCTCTGCTGTATTTCACGCTGTAATGTTTGTGCCAGGGTGTCAATGCCATTCACGATATTGTTGACTTGTGTCAAGTCGAATGCCGACAGCGTGACTTCGTCTGCTCTGCTACCCTTAAACGAATCCATATATGTTTGGACAATAACCGGTGCAATCGCGAAGCCATCTTGATCGGGGTTGGCAACCAGTTGTTCGAGCCATGCATCCCAGGCCCAACCACTATTCGGTTCCAATTCGGCTGACGCCACTGCGACTCGTCCGTAAGGAGCAACTGTTTGTAAGACATCGATCTGTGCCATCAGACAGGCATCAAATCCGATCAGTTCAAACCCTCCGATCTGAGTACGACTCAGAGCAGTCTGGAAGGCTGAGCTGATTTCGGGTAAATTGAGCACATCGTTGTCGGTGTCATCACTCGCAATTCCCAACCACGAAGCACCATGATCCCAGAGAATAATGGCATAGCGATGGGCTGGATAGCTTTCAATGCCCCAGATAAGGAAGTCGGTTAAGGTTGCTGGATCACCCATGTTGGTCTCGCCCAGATCAGCAACTGCATTATCTGGGGTTGGCTCCATACCTGCCTCAACCCGGAAGCGCAGCGTTCCCTCCCAATTGTTGTAACGTTCGTCATCCCAGGTTTCCGGCGATCGGATTCGATCCAGTTGGACAACAATCTGTACCCGTTCACTCGAACCAACTCGCGCCATTTCAAGAAAGTCGTCAATCGCGTCCGCTTCCAGATTGTTGTCGCCATCAAGGTAAACGAGAATTGTCCAATCGATAGCGTCTTCAGGTAGCTCACGGGTAGGAATGGCCGGTGGAGGTGTAGTTGGCGAGGGAGAGATGACATTTCCCTCACCGCTGTTGCTGCTATTGTTGCTACCACCAGCAATAATACCGCTCCGATTGAACAGCATCACGCCGCCGGTGACAGCTCCGGCCAGTATAATGCAGGTAAACAGTCCACCAATCAAAAGCCAGATTGGCAAGCGACGTGGC
Organism: Chloroflexus sp.; assembly: GCA_017743535.1. Classification (GTDB taxonomy): domain Bacteria; phylum Chloroflexota; class Chloroflexia; order Chloroflexales; family Chloroflexaceae; genus Chloroflexus. Next base: position 17,091 of record JAGHYT010000085.1, on the reverse strand, counting down.
TGTGGTTGTGGCTGCGCCGGAACTGGTGGGCCGGGCGGTAGACGAAACCCACCGTCTGACGGCGAGGGTAATGGTTGCACCGACCAGCCGGGTGCGGCTGGCGCCGGTGCTGAACCAACCGGTAACGTCGGATCGAGAGTAGCGCCGGCTACCTCTTCAAACCGGAACATCTCGTCGCCAATAACGAAGGTATCACCTGTGCGTAATATCTGGCGCTGAATCAGTTGACCGTTCAGAATGGTACCGTTAGAACTCCCCAAATCTATTAAGAGGTAGACCCCGCCTTCACGTCTGATCTCAGCATGCCGACGCGAAGCGCGTTGACTGGCAATGACGATGGTGTTTTCTGGTGAGCGGCCAAAGGTGACTGGCGTATCGCCTAGTGGGAAGAGTCGACCAGTAAGCGGGCCACTTATCGCAACGATCCGGGCTGTCATAGAGTAATTTCCCCTGGTGATGTGCAAGCACAATCGCATTGTAGCACGCTATCAGTACGTTGAATATGGGAAAAAGGTTACATTTGATCGGGTTCACTGCCTCCAGTTCGGCGTATGAGCGTGTGTTTATGAAGTGCTCCTGATATTCCGGAGTATGGTTTTCTGCCTCTGTTCATGATCTCAAGGGAAGGCTGTCCTCTCATCTCCTGGCAATTCATGCTATGCTGTTATAGCAACTACATTCCAGTCTAACAGCAGGGCTTTTCAACACTTTCTGCTTTGCGTTGCATTCGATGATTGCTCATGATTGTGGCTCGACACCGAAGCACATTACGCACTTGCTGACAAAGATACCCGACCGGTACCGCGTTTCTGGGTGCGCAGGCCTCTGGCCCGCGTCCTACATTGCACGATTGAGTCCATCGTTTGTCGCATCAGCACGCTATCGGGGTGGGTTCCACCTCTTCTACTCTCTGGATGTGAGCTGAAGAGGGAGGGGCAGGGAGCATCTAGGGATGGTACACTCCACAGCACGACCCTTCTGGAGATGGTTGTCGATTTGCCTAGGTGCGCGGGCTTCTGGCCCGATTTATGCGGTATGTAGTCGGCAACCGTTGTTTGACGTATCAGCATGCCAGCAAAGCAAATTACCAATCTACTCCAGTCCTTATTCCGGACTGGGAGCTGAAGAGGGGAATACGGCGAAGCGCGATCCACAGCTTGGGCCTTGAAAACTTCTAAGTTCGTCAAAAAACTACTTGCTCTTCTTCCATAGTTGTGGTATCATCATTATTCGCGATCTACATTGTGCGCACGACGTAAGCAGTATAAATGGTAGGACGTCCCCGTGCGGGGCAACACAAGTTTAAAACAGATGACGTGCCGGAGCAGTCCACCTGCGGCCCGCTGATGGGTAGTGCCGCAGGTTGGCTATTTATGTTTTTTGCAACGTCGAACGCAACACCGTGTGCTGAACCGTAAGCATTATACAGAGAGAGGTGCGTATGCCCCCGTTGATTGAGAGCGTGGTTCTTCAGCCGTTGATCGCCCCGATCGACCCGGGCGCCGATGGGCGTCGGTCGCGCCGGATTGAGCGTCGCTCGTTCGCCCGCATTAAAGATGCCATCGATCTGCCATTACTGATTGAAACTCAGCTCAAGAGTTTTGAATGGTTCAAGCGGGAGGGGCTGCGCGAACTCTTTGATGAGATTTCGCCCATTACCGATTTTACCGGAAAAAACCTTGAACTCCACTTCCGTGATTATACGTTTGGTGAGCCGCGCTACGATGAATTCGAGTGCCGTGAGCGTGATTTGACCTACGCCGCCCCGCTGCGCGTTAAAGTTGAATTGCGTATCCTGACAACCGGTGAAATCAAGGAGTCAGAAATCTTTCTTGGCGATTTCCCGATGATGACCGATAACGGTACCTTTGTGTACAACGGCGCCGAGCGGGTAGTGGTGTCACAGTTGATCCGTTCTCCTGGTGTCTATTTCAAAGATGAGAAAGACCCCACCAGTGGGCGTGCGCTCCATACGGCCAAGCTGATCCCTAATCGTGGTGCCTGGCTTGAATTTGAGACGAATAAGCGTGATGTGATCAGCGTTAAAGTTGATCGCAAACGCAAGATTCCGGTAACGATTCTGCTGCGTGCGATTATGGCCTGGCAGGCCGAAGAGAATGGTCATGGCCGCTGGGTGCCGGATAACGAACTCGACAAGTATGGTCACAATGACCAGATTATCGAGCTGTTCCGCCACGTTGATACGGTACCCGAACATCCGTACATCCAAGCTACCCTCGATAAGGATCCTTCGCGTAATGCCAAAGAGGCATTACTGGAACTGTATAAGCGGCTCCGTCCTGGCGACCCACCAACGCTCGAGAATGCTCGCTCACTGATTGAGGCGCTGCTGTTCAATCCACGTCGCTATGATCTAGCGAAGGTTGGGCGCTACAAGTTGAATAAGAATCTCTGGGAGCGTGATTCCCGTCGCGATCATGCAAAAGCCCCTGATCTCAGTGTGCGAGTATTGCTCCCGCGTGACATCTTCCGCATCGTTGAGCAGCTTATTTTGCTCAACAATGGTCACGGGCGCCCTGATGACATTGATCATCTCGGTAATCGGCGGGTACGCACGGTGGGAGAGCTGATTCAACAGCAGTTCCGGGTTGGGTTGCTTCGCCTCGAGCGCGTGGTGAAAGAGCGGATGTCGCTCCAAGACCCGGCTAGTGCTACTCCCAATGGCTTAATCAATATCCGGCCGGTTGTCGCCGCCATGCGCGAGTTTTTTGGTGGTTCGCAGTTGAGCCAGTTTATGGATCAGACCAATCCACTGGCTGAGCTGACCAATAAGCGCCGGCTTTCTGCCCTTGGTCCTGGTGGTCTTTCGCGTGACCGGGCCGGTTTTGAAGTGCGTGACGTGCACCACTCGCACTACGGGCGTATTTGTCCGGTCGAGACCCCAGAAGGGCCAAACATCGGTCTGATCGGTACGATGTCGACCTTTGCCCGTGTGAATGAGATGGGCTTTCTCGAAACACCTTATCGCAAGGTGTATAACAGCATTGATAACGCCCAAGTCTGGAAGGAAAAGGGTATCCTGTTGCGCGATGTGCGTGATTTGCGCACTGGTGATCTGATCGCCGCCAAGGGAACGAGGGTAGATGATCAGATTGCCCGCCAGATTACCATCGGCCTCCTCCGTGGTCAGATTCTACGTGAAGACATCGTTGATCCTGAGACCGATGAGTTGATCGCTGAGGCCGGTACCGAAATTAATCATGCGCTGGCCGAACGAATTGTTGAATTGCCGATCAAGCATATCAAGATTCGTCCGGTCGTCTCGCAAGAGGTCGATTATCTCAGTGCTGATGAAGAGGATCGCTTCGTTATCGTGCAGGCGAACGCTCCACTTGATCAGCATAACCGCTTCCTTGAAACGACCGTCTCGTGTCGCTTTGGCGAAGATTTCGTCACCGAACGAGTGGAACGGGTTGATTACATGGACGTGTCACCCAAGCAGGTGGTGAGTGTCTCTACATCGTTGATCCCCTTCCTCGAGCACGATGATGCAAACCGTGCGCTGATGGGGTCGAATATGCAACGGCAAGCAGTACCGTTGCTGCGCCCTGATGCACCCATCGTTGGTACCGGTATGGAGTACCGAGCTGCCCGTGACAGTGGTCAGGTGGTTGTCGCCCGGCGTGATGGTGTGGTGGTCAGTGCCACCAGCGACCGGATCGTGATTGAGGAGGATGATGGAAATCGCACTGAATACCGCTTGCGCAAGTTTATGCGCAGCAACCAGGACACCTGTATCAATCAGCGTCCGGCAGTGGTACGTGGTCAGCGGGTCAGGGCCGGTGAGGTGATCGCCGATAGCTCAAGCACCGATCAAGGTGAATTGGCTCTTGGTCAGAATGTTTTAGTTGCCTATATGCCGTGGGAAGGCGGTAACTTCGAGGACGCCATCCTTGTCAGTGAACGGTTGGTACGCGAAGATATCTTTACCTCAATCCATATCGAGAAGTATGAGGTGGAAGCTCGCGATACCAAACTTGGCCCTGAAGAAATTACTCGCGACATTCCCAACGTTGGGCAAGAGAGCCTGCGGAATCTCGATGAGCGTGGCATCATTTATATTGGCGCTGAAGTGCAGCCAAATGATATTTTGGTTGGCAAGATTACACCGAAGGGCGAAACTGATCTCACTGCTGAAGAGCGCTTGTTACGGGCAATCTTCGGTGAGAAGGCCCGTGAAGTCAAAGATAGCTCGCTGCGCGTACCTAACGGCGTGCGCGGGAAGGTGATCGATGTCAAGGTCTTCTCACGCAGTGAAGGTGCTGAATTGCCGGTCGGTGTGAACCAGACGGTACGTGTCTTGTTGTGTCAGAAGCGCAAGATTAGTGCTGGCGATAAGATGGCCGGTCGCCACGGAAATAAGGGTGTGGTGTCACGGGTCCTGCCAATTGAAGATATGCCGTTCTTGCCCGATGGCCGCCCAGTAGATATTATTCTGAATCCCATCGGTGTGCCGTCGCGTATGAATATCGGTCAAATCCTCGAAACTCACTTGGGCTGGGCTGCGGCACGTCTGGGTTTCCGCGTAGCTACGCCTGTGTTCGACGGCGCTCGTGAGGATCAGATCAAGGAGTTGTTGGTGCAGGCGGGTCTACCCGCAGATGGTAAGATTACCCTCTACGATGGTCGCACTGGCGAGAAGTTCGATAATCCGGTGACGGTGGGCTATGCGTATATGCTCAAGCTCGCTCACCTCGTCGAAGATAAGATCCACGCTCGCTCAACCGGCCCTTACAGTCTGGTGACCCAACAGCCCCTCGGTGGTAAGGCGCAGTTTGGTGGTCAGCGCTTCGGTGAGATGGAAGTCTGGGCACTTGAAGCCTACGGTGCTGCCTACACGTTGCAAGAGATGCTGACCGTGAAATCAGACGATGTGGTTGGTCGCGTCAAGACTTACGAGGCTATCGTGAAGGGTGAACCGATCCAGGAAGCCGGTGTGCCCGAGAGCTTCAAGGTGCTGATTAAGGAATTGCAGAGCCTTGGTCTCAGTGTCGAAGTGTTGAGTGCCGATGAGAAGCCGGTTGAGCTGAGTGATGATTTCGACAGCGACATCGGTGCCCTGGAGGGTATTAACCTGAGCGGTATGGAACGTGGTGAGTTCTGAGCGTGTTTCTGAATGTTATACCTCTTCCGCGTATGTTGGTAGCGGAAGAGGTATGGACTGTGATGAGGGTTGTGGTCCGTTTGTGACGTTGCCCTGATCTGAGGAGAATGTTCAGATACGCACTACTCGCCTCGTCATACACGGCGGTTCTTCTCGTCGCTATGCAGGTTGAGGGGAAAGTTGTTGGTAACGACAGTATCAGAGTCGCTTTCTTCCCTAATCTGAGGCGTCTGTCTGATGGGTAGCACTGCCTGCCAGATAGATGAAACGGACCTTCGCTCATACGAGCACTGTTGTGGCTGATAGTACATGCTGGAGATTGGTGATATTCTCCCGCTACAGGAGTAAGCCCACATGTTGGAAATTAACGACTTCAACGCTATACGGATTAGTCTCGCCTCACCCCAAGATATTTTATCGTGGTCGCACGGGGAAGTTACGAAGCCTGAGACGATTAACTATCGCACGCTTAAACCCGAGCGTGATGGTCTGTTCTGCGAACGTATCTTTGGTCCAACCAAGGACTGGGAATGCTTCTGCGGTAAATACAAACGTGTACGCTACAAAGGTGTCGTCTGCGATAAATGTGGTGTCGAAGTCACTCGTTCCAAGGTGCGCCGTGAACGGATGGGGCATATCACGCTGGCTTCACCCGTCAGCCACATTTGGTTCGTAAAGGGTACGCCATCCCGGCTCGGTCTCTTGCTCGACATCTCACCGCGAAATCTGGAGCGTGTGCTCTACTTTGCCTCGTACATTATTGTCGAGGTAAAAGAAGATATGCTACAGGTCGCTCGTGAGATGATCCAAGAGGAGTACGCTGCTCGCCGCCAGAAGATTCAGAAACAGGCTGAAGAAAAACGGATCGAGTTGAGCACTCAACTGACGCAAGACCTCGGCGGTATGGAAACGGCGCAACGCAGCGCACAGCGCCAGATCGAAGAGGAATATCACCGTCTTCGTGATGAGGTTGCCAGCGAAGCTGAACAACTGCGTGAGCGTTTGGAGGAGCTGAGTGGCACGCTGGCCGACGAAGATATTATCTTCCGTGGCGTGACGATTGTTGAAGAGGGTGAACTCATCAACGAGCGCACGCTTGATCAGCTCGATGAATTGGTCGAGCAAGAGCTTGATGTCCTCGAAGAGCGCCGCCGTCGTGATCTGGCCGATGCTGAGATGCTCACCGACGCCGAACGCGAGCGCAAGGCGTATGAGGCTACTCAAGAGCAAGAGCGACTGCAAGAGCGTCTCCAGCGCGAACTCGATAATCTGATGCGCGAGGAGAAAGAAAAGCTCGAACAGCTCAATAACCTCAAGGTTGGCCGTATTATCAATGAAACCGAATACCGTCAGTTGCGCGAGATCGCTCCTGGCGTCTTCCGCGCTGATATGGGCGCAGGTGCGATTCGAGAGTTGATCGAGAAGACCGTCAACCTCGATAAGCTGGCCGAAGAGTTACAGGCCGAAATTCAATCCTCACAGGGTCAGCGACGCAAGAAGGCGACCAAGCGCTTGCGCGTCGTCGAAGCGTTCCGTAAAAGTGGCAATCGCCCTGAATGGATGATCCTTACCGTGCTGCCGGTGATCCCTCCCGATCTGCGCCCAATGGTGCAGCTCGACGGTGGCCGTTTCGCGACAAGCGATCTGAACGATCTTTATCGCCGTGTCATTAACCGCAATAACCGGCTAAAGCGGCTGATTGAACTCAATGCACCGGAAATCATTGTGCGCAACGAGAAGCGCATGCTGCAAGAAGCAGTTGATGCGCTGATCGATAATGGCCGTCGCGGTCGAGCAGTGAGCGGCAAAGGCAAGCACCGCCTCAAGAGCCTGAGTGATATGCTCAAGGGGAAGCAGGGTCGCTTCCGCCAGAATCTGCTCGGCAAGCGCGTCGATTACTCTGGTCGCTCGGTCATCGTGGTTGGGCCAAATCTGCAACTGCATCAGTGTGGTTTGCCCAAGAAGATGGCCCTTGAGCTGTTCAAGCCCTTTGTGATGCGTCGCCTCGTCGAACGCGGTGTTGCCCATAACATTAAGAACGCCAAGCGCGCCGTTGAGCGTGTTCGCCCTGAAGTCTGGGATGCGCTCGAAGAGGTGATTAAAGACTATCTCGTGCTGCTTAACCGGGCGCCTTCGTTGCACCGTCTCTCGATTCAGGCGTTTGAGGCGAAATTGATCGAAGGCTCGGCAATTCAGCTTCATCCACTCGTTTGTGCCGCGTTTAACGCCGACTTCGACGGTGACCAGATGGCGGTGCACGTACCACTCTCGCGGAAGGCACAGGAGGAAGCGCGTACCCGTATGCTGAGCAAATATAATTTGCTCAGTCCTGCCCACGGTGAACCAATTATTACCCCCTCGCAAGACATCGTGTTGGGTTGTTACTACCTGACGATGGTACGCGACGGTGCAAAAGGATCGGGCAAGCGCTTTACTTCTATCGATGAGGCAATGCTGGCCTACGAGAAGCACCTGATCGATATTCAGGCTCCGATTTGGGTGCGGATGAACGGTACGATCTCTGGCAAGAGCGATCGCCCGGTACGCGAACTGCCACCGGCCGCTGATGGTACTCCGCGCATCTTGATTGAAACGACGATTGGGCGCATTTTGCTCAACAACGAGCTTCAACCACCGCTGCGCTTCCGTAATCGCCTGATCGACAAGAAAGGTCTTAAGGAGATCATCGCCGATTGCTATCAGTACTATACGAACTTACGCAACCTAAACGAGGCCCAGCTCAACGAAGTACGTGCCTCGCACGGTAACAAGCACGTTCAAGAATTGGCTCGTATCTATGGTTCTGAAATGACCGCCCAACAGGCCGACCGGATCAAAGCCCTTGGCTTCCGTTATGCGACGTTGGGTGGTATGACTATTGCTATCGATGACATCGAAGTACCGGCCAAGAAGTACGATATTGTCCGTGAAGCCGAGCAACTGGTAGCCGATGTCGAAAAACAGTTCCGCCGTGGTCTGATTACCAAAGAAGAGCGCTACCAGGAGATCGTGCGCATCTGGCAGGAAGCCACCAAGCAGACTATTAACGCAGTCAAAGAAAATCTGAACCCCTTTGGGCCGGTGGCAATGATGTCTACCTCTGGTGCACGTGGTAACATCAACCAGATTTCACAAATGGCCGGTATGCGTGGTCTGATGTCTGATCCTACCGGTCGGATTATCGAGCTGCCGATTAAAGCGAATTTCCGCGAAGGTCTCTCGGTGCTTGACTACTTCGTTTCCACCCACGGTGGTCGGAAGGGTCTGGCCGACACTGCGCTCCGTACTGCCGATGCCGGTTATCTGACTCGCCGCTTGGTTGATGTAGCGCAGGATGTGATCATCACCATCGAGGATTGTGGTACCGAAGAGGGTCTATGGCTCCACAGCGCTGATGATGGCGAGCTGATGGAGAAGCTCCAGGTACGTATGTTGGGTCGTATCCTGGCTGCGCCGATCTATCACAAAGAGACAGGTGAGCTTATTGCCGACCGCAATACCGAAATTGATGAGGAATTGGCCGCTACTATTATCGCCAGTGGTCAAGAGTCGGTCTTTGTGCGCTCACCGTTGAGTTGCCAGGCGGAACATGGGCTGTGTCGGCTCTGCTATGGTCGTAACCTGGCTACCGGGAAACTGGTTGAAATCGGTGAGGCCGTTGGCATCATCGCGGCGCAGTCGATTGGTGAACCAGGTACCCAGCTTACGCTGCGAACCTTCCACACCGGGGGTGTCGCTTCAGCCGATGACATTACCCAGGGTTTGCCCCGTGTCCAGGAAATTTTTGAGGCGCGGGTGCCGAAAGGTAAAGCCCTGCTGGCCGAAATTGATGGCGTGGCTCAGATTATCCGCGATGAAGAAGGAGTTCGCACCATTCGGATCGTCTCAACCGATGTCTACACGGATGAATATCCGTTGGGTCGTGGCTTTAGCCCAACGATCAGCAACGAGAGCGATGTCTACGAAGGACAGGTGATCGCTGAAGGGCCAGGTGGTGCTCAGATTGTGACACGCCTGACCGGAAAAGCGTTCATTCAGGGCGACCGGATTATCGTTAGCCAGGAAGATCGCCAGGAGCGCGAGCTGGTTGTTCCGCACAATGCTCGTATCAGGATTGAAAACGGCGAGCGGGTGATGGCGGGTCAGCAGTTGACCGATGGCAGCGCAAACCCACAAGAATTGCTCGAACTGCAAGGCCGTGAAGCCGTGCAACGCTACCTCGTCAATGAAGCCCAGAAGGTCTACCGCTCACAGGGTGTGAATATCAACGACAAGCATATTGAGGTCATCGTGCGCCAGATGCTGCGCCGAGTGCGGATTGAGGATCCGGGTGACACCGGCCTCTTACCGGGTGAATTAATTGATAGCGGTGAATTCCGCCGTCTCAACAACGATATTGTCAGCCAGGGTGGCGATCCGGCAACCGCTTCTACCGTGTTGCTCGGTATTACGAAGGCTTCACTCAATACCGATAGTTTCCTGGCTGCTGCCTCATTCCAAGAGACGACACGGGTCTTAACCGATGCCGCTATTCAAGGGAAGGTTGATTACCTGCGTGGGCTGAAAGAGAATGTCGTTATCGGTAAACTGATCCCAGCCGGTACCGGTATCGAGAAGCGGCTTGAACGCCCCCACGAGGATCTGATCAGCGAAATGGCCCGTATGCTCGAAGAGGCACAACAGGCAGAAGCGGCTCAGGCAGAAAGTCAGCGCACGACTGCCCTGCCGACGCCAAACGGCAAGGCAACACCGGAAAGTGAAACCGATGCCCTGTTGCGGGCACGGCTTGAAGAGTTGCTGTCCGGTGACAATGATCAAGACGAGGATGACCAGGAAGATGCAGATCACCCAACATTCTAGTTTGTTTCACAGGAGGGGCGGGTATCATACCCGCCCCTTATCCGTGTTCGCACGTTCCTCACTTTATGAGAGTGAGACCAATCTTTCCCGCCAGTTATCTGGTGCAACTCTTCCTTTTTCTCCCGTTTTGAAAGCAGAAGCATCTTGATACTACCAACATAGGATGAGTCGACGCAGACAAGGTGGCTATGATGCCCGATCTGTGTGTTTACCCGCGTATAAAATGATTACTTGCACTACAATCGGCTACATGCGCTACTGTAGATACGGAATGCTGCTATGACGTTCTTGTTGTGCAGAAATCTGATACCAGCATGCAAACGCTGTTTACTTCGATCCACAACTGGCTGCAACTCGAATGGCGTGCACTCCGTGTACCGATCCTCTGGATAGCGGTAGGGTTTCTTGTTGCTATTGCCACCCTCTCTGCCCAGTTTTCCTATCAATACGTCATTGATGTTGGTTATGAAGAGGGTATCGGTCATACCGATCTCCCCTTCCTGAACGATTTCAACACCCCTGAAGAAAGTGTATATGGACGGTTTCGCTGGACTGGCGGCGACTCTAAAATCTTCTTACCTGCTCTGGGTGTCCGGCCAACTCTGATCGAATTACGCTGGCTCCCGATCGGTGAACCTATTCGCCCGCAGGTGTCAGATAGCTACCAGGTGTGGGTTGATGATCGCCTGCTAACCGAATCTCCGGTCTGGTACAGCGGTAGCCGACAATGGTTCGTCTTACCGGCGACGGCGGATGGGCACTTGCGTATCCGGCTTGTCAGTAGTGTCTTTCAACCAGCTCAAGACCCTCGTCAGCTCGGTCTTCCACTTGAACGGATCGTTATTGCTACTATCCCTGGCGGCTGGGTTTGGCCAGCAGTATCTCCGCTTATGGGATGGATCGGAGCAGTCATCCTCGGTTGGCTCATCCTTTTCCGTACTATCCATAAATGGGCTGGCTGGGGCTTGTTGATCGGGCTGATAGCAATAAGTCTGGCTATCATCCTCGATCCAGTACGGTGGGCATTTGGCGCCGAAGCCGTAGTGGCGGCATTGGCACTTACCTATGTTCTTACGCTGGCAGTGCAGTTTGGTCTACAGCGGTTGCCAATCGATCATCATGTCAGGTCTCCACTGAGCGCTATCGTTGCCATTGCCTTTGCTACCCGCATCGGTGGGCGCTTCTACCCGACCAGCATGCCGGGTGATATTGGCTTTCACACCAACCGCTTTCACGAAGCACTCGGTGGACTGATCACGATTGTTTCAAAGAATCGCGGAATTGATTTTCCCTATCCGCCGGGGCCATACTTACTCCTCGCACCACTGCGCGTATTGGGCATCGAAACGTCTCTACTCTTGCAGATCGGTGCTGCGTTGGCCGATAGTCTTAGCCCGTTGCTCATCTACGTCATTGCTCGCCGCGTTCTGCCACCGCGACCGGCAGTACTGGCTGCGGCAATCTATGTGTTTACCGCTGCTACCTACCTGACCACATGGTGGTCGTTCGATACACACATCATTACGCAAAGCCTCTACCTACTCTTAGTTTGGGCGATCATCAGGGCATGGGAAGACTGGCAAGTCGATCAATACTACTGGGAATGGGTTTTAGGGCTGGCCACCATCAGCGCGATGGTGTTCCTTGGCCACTTCGGCTTCCTGATAAGTAGTGGTACCCTCTTAGGATTGTTGCTCGCGATTGTTTGGATTGCCCATCGCACAGGAGTGGCTTGGGCACGCCGGGTTTGTCTCCCCTTCACCGTTGCAATCGTTGTTGGGGCCACGTTTGCGATCCTCTTTTTCTACAGTTCGTATGTGCCAATGTTTTTCTCACAACTTGAAACAGCTCGAACTGGTGGCCTAACTGCCGTTGCCGGACGAGCACCGATCAGTCGGGAAAGGCTTTGGCAAACACTCTGGCAAGCCGGCCTGATTGCACACTACGGTTTCTTCCCAATTCCACTTGCACTGGGTGGTCTCTGGTTACTGCAACGTCAGCAAGGCTGGCACATAACGTTGATACTCATGGTTCTCAGTTTCGGTGTAGCTCTCGTCTTCGCCACCCTCCCCTTCATCACCCAAATCTCCAATAGTCCACGCTACCTGATGGCACTCGGTTGGGTCATTGCTGTGGGAAGTGCAGCGGCCAGCGATGCGCTCTGGCATCGGGGGAAGATCGAACGGCTTGCCATCATCGGGGTAGGTCTGCTCGTACTCGGCAATACCTTGTGGTATTGGCTTACCCCAATGCTCTGGCGAGCACGGCCACCGGAACCATTCTGATGACGGGCAGGCGGGAATGTGACCAGGGGAGAATAGCAGCGGGCAACCGTTGGAAGAGCAAGACGCTTGGGTCGCGATCAATGCCTTTTTCTGCTTAGAGACAGAATCTGGTATCATTGCCGTATCAGCCCTTTGGGAAGCATAGGAGTGTGCTTATGGTCACTGCCTTCGTATTTATTACCTGCGAACCACGACGGATCAGCGACATAGCCCAGGAAATTGCCGAGCTACCTAACGTTGCCGAAGTATATTCGGTTACGGGCGACTACGACATCATTGCCGTTCTGCGCGTGAATGCCTACGAATCACTTGACGATGCCGTACCAGGTGGGATTGCTCGCATCGATGGTGTGCGGCACACCACGACAGTTTTGGCTTTCCGCCGTTATTCACGACGTGATCTCGAAGCTGGTTTTGATATTGGATTGTCGTAACAGTAACGAGTTCTCGTTCCGTCGTGGCCAATCGGGTTTGACAAAGCCCGAAGCCAATGTTATACTGCGTAACTGCTGCGAAGAAGTACGCAGCAACATCTTTGTGCGCCATGCGGCCCACTTCTAAGGCGCAGTGGCATACTGCGACCAGATCTTTGGGCCAGTTATTATTTTGTCTACGAGAGATTGCTTAGAGTAGGCCGGTTTGAAGGAGAGCATTACATGCCGACCATTAACCAACTTGTTCGGAAGCCGCGCAAGCCGGTGGTGAAAAAGACGAAAGCCCCGGCCCTGCGCTTCACCTACAACTCGCTGAAGGGGAAGCTGACTCGCGGCCGCGGATCACCACAAAAGCGCGGCGTCTGCACAAAGGTAACGACAATGACGCCGAAGAAGCCTAACTCGGCGCTGCGCAAGATCGCCCGCGTGCGGCTCTCCAACGGCCTTGAGGTGACGGCATATATTCCTGGTGAAGGCCACAATTTGCAAGAACACTCAGTGGTTCTGATACGCGGTGGTCGTGTGAAAGACTTGCCCGGCGTGCGTTACCATATCGTCCGTGGTACCCTTGACACCCAGGGCGTCAGTGGGCGCAAGCAGGGTCGCAGCAAGTATGGTACCAAGAAGAATCAGCCGGTCGGTAAAGGTGCTGCCGCCGGCAAGGGCGGTAAGAAGTAGAGAGGTGCGTTATGCCCCGTCGTGGCAATGTTGAGCGGCGACCAATTCCACCTGATGCACGCTACAATAGTGTCCTCGTGCAAAAATTTATTAATAAGGTGATGGAGCGCGGCAAGAAGAGTCTTGCCGAGCGAATCGTATATCAGGCGCTCGATCTGGCTGCGGCACGGCTCAAGAAGCCGCAAATGGAGATATTTGAGCAGGCGATCCGCAACGCCAGTCCTTCAATTGAAGTAAGGCCAAAACGTGTTGGTGGTGCGACCTACCAGGTGCCAGTTGAGGTCAGGAGTGACCGTCGTCACTCGCTGGCGATGCGTTGGTTGATTATGTCAGCTCGTGCTCGTACCGGTAAGCCAATGGTTGAGCGCCTCGCCGCTGAATTGATCGACGCTTATAATAATACTGGTGCTACTATCAAGCGCAAAGAAGATGTTCATCGGATGGCGGAAGCTAATCGTGCTTTCGCTCACTATGGCCGGTTGTAAGACTGGCTATCGGCATAAGAGTAAATGGCGACCATGTGTCGCCTCACGTTAGGAGTATGTGACGGGTATGCCACGTCAGATCGAACTCGACAAAGTACGCAATATCGGCATTATCGCCCATATTGACGCGGGTAAAACCACGACGACCGAGCGGATTCTGTTTTACACAGGCCGCACGTATAAGATCGGCGAGGTTCATGAAGGAACCGCGACAATGGACTGGATGCCGCAGGAGCAAGAGCGCGGTATTACGATTACTGCCGCAGCCACAACTGCTTCCTGGCGCCTGGACGGCGTAGAGTATCGGATTAATATCATTGATACTCCCGGTCACGTCGACTTTACCGTAGAGGTGGAACGCTCATTGCGCGTGCTCGATGGCGGCGTCGTCGTGTTCGACGGCGTGGCTGGTGTTGAACCGCAGTCTGAGACCGTTTGGCGACAGGCTGATAAGTACAACGTGCCGCGTATCTGTTTTGTAAACAAGATGGATCGCGTCGGCGCGAGCTTCGAGCGCTGCGTGCAGATGATCAAAGATCGCCTCGGCGCCAAGCCCGCCGTCATTCAGTTGCCAATTGGGGTCGAAGACACCTTCCGCGGGACAATTGACCTTCTCAAGATGAAGGCAACGATTTATTACGACGAGCTGGGTAAAGATATTCGCGAAGAGGAGATCCCACCAGAGTTGCTTCCTGCCGCGGAAAAAGCACGCAGTGAGTTGGTCGAGATGATCGCTGAGACCGATGATGAGTTGACACTGCTCTATCTCGAAGGGCAAGAGTTGACCGTCGAAGAGTTGAAGCGTGGGTTGCGTAAGGCGACGATTGAACGGAAGTTAGTACCGGTGCTCTGCGGCGCCGCCTTGCGTAACAAGGGTGTCCAAAAGCTGCTCGACGCGATCGTTGAATATTTGCCTTCGCCCCTCGACCGCCCGGCAATTACTGGCACATTGCCTGGTCAGGTGATGGGTGATGAAGGTGTAGAGGTTATCACCCGACCGGTGAGCGATGATGCGCCGTTTACAGCGCTGGTTTTCAAGATTGTCGCCGATCCCTATGTCGGTAAGCTGGCTTATTTCCGCGTTTACGCCGGTAAAATTACGAAGGGTTCTTACGTTCTGAATTCAACGCGAAACCAGCGTGAACGCCTTGGCCGTCTCCTGCGCATGCATGCCAATCATCGCGAGGATATCGAAGAGGTGTACACGGGCGAAATTGCGGCTATGGTCGGCCCTAAGAACTCGTACACCGGCGATACGATTTGCGATCCCGATCATCCTATCGTACTTGAAAGCATTCGCTTCCCAGAGCCGGTGATCGAGTTGGCAGTTGAGCCAAAGACGAAGGCCGATCAGGACAAGATGTCGATTGCGCTTAGCCGCCTTGCTGAAGAGGATCCGACCTTCCGCGTGTATACCGATCCTGAGACTGGCCAGACCATTATCAAAGGGATGGGTGAGCTGCACCTTGAGGTGATTCTCGACCGTATGCGCCGTGAGTATAAGGTTGAGGCCAATCAGGGTAAGCCCCAGGTTTCATATCGTGAAACTATTACTATTCCGGTCGATCAGGAATCTCGCTTCGTGCGGCAGACCGGTGGGAAGGGTCAGTACGGTCACGTGAAAATCAAGTTTGAACCCTTGCCGCCCGGTAGTGGCTTTGAGTTTGTCAATGCTATCGTCGGTGGCGTGATCCCGAAAGAGTACATTCCTGCCGTTGAACAGGGCTTACGCGAGGCGATGCAGACCGGTGTTATCGCCGGTTACCCGGTGGTTGACATTAAGGCTACGTTGTACGATGGTTCATACCACGAAGTCGACTCGTCGGAAATGGCCTTTAAGATTGCGGCCTCGATGTGTCTCAAAGATGCCGTTCGCCGTGGGAAGCCACAACTGCTCGAACCGATTATGAAGGTCGAGACGGTTACTCCAGAAGAGTTCCTCGGTACGGTGATCGGTGATTTCAACTCACGCCGTGGTCGCATCGAGGGTATGGAAGCTCGTGGGAATGCGCAGGTGGTACGCGCCTATGTACCGCTGGCAAATATGTTCGGTTATATGACCGACCTTCGCTCGGCAACTCAGGGTCGTGCTACGTCGTCGATGGAATTTGATCATTACGAGCCATTGCCCGAGGCACTGGCGAAGGAAATTATCGAGAAGCGTAGTACGAATTAGCGAGGAGAGAGTGGGACGAACGCAGCAAGCGCTCGTCCCTTCGCTGCGACGATGGAGCTACGCCTGTTAACACCACCGCCTTGGGTTGATTATGAGTTAATCGATTCGGGCCACGGTGCGAAGTTGGAACGATTTGGTCCCTACCTGTTGGCTCGACCGGAAACGCAGGCGATCTGGACGCCGCATTTACCGGCATCCGAATGGCAACGAGCCGATGCGACCTTTCGTCGTACTCGTGGTGAAGAAGGGTCGGGCGAGTGGTATCAACGTCAACCGTTGCCTGAACGTTGGGCGCTTAATGCTCAAGGGGTGCGTTGCTGGGTGCGCTTGACACCGTTTCGTCATACTGGCGTTTTCCCAGAGCATAGCGCTCACTGGGGTTGGCTGGCCAGTCAAGTGCAACGTCGTGTGCAACCACGCGCATTGGTCTTATTCGGGTACACTGGGTTGAGTAGTCTGCATCTGGCACGCTACGGCGCCCACGTCACGCATGTCGATGCTTCTAAGCCTGCTGTGCGTTGGGCACAGGAAAACCAGGTTCTGGCTGATCTGGCAGATCGTCCGATCAGATGGCTGATCGATGATGTCGGTAAGTTTGTGGCTCGTGAGTTGCGACGAGGCAATCGCTATGATCTGATTTTGCTCGACCCACCGGTATTCGGGCGAGGTCCTAACGGCGAAATCTGGCGTTTGCACGAACAACTACCACAATTGTTGGCTCAGTGTGCTCGCCTCTTGAGTCAGCAACCGTTAGGAGTGTTAGTATGTGCCTACGCAACCACAATTTCGGCATTGACTATCGGTAATCTGCTTGCAGAAACGATGGCTCCATTTGATGGCTATCTGAGTGCAGGCGAGCTGGCAATTCCGGAACGCACAACCCGGCGTCTGCTGCCAACAGCTATCTATGCTGCCTGGTCTGATCGGGAAATAGCCTTTTCTGGCTGATATTAAGGATATGTAGATCGCGCAAGAACGCGGAGGAAAAACACAATGGCCAAACAAAAATTCGAGCGGACGAAACCGCACGTCAATGTCGGCACCATCG
>JAGHYT010000007.1:0-59638 GCA_017743535.1 Chloroflexus sp. | reverse complement strand
GCAATTCCAGGGATTGGCATCAGGCAATGCTACGCTATGATATAGCTGAGAGAACACAAGCGCCCTCATTTACTGCACTGTTGGGTACCACAGAGAACACAGAGAGCACAGAGTACTCCCTCTGTGTCCTCTGTGCTCTCCGTGGTGCAATATCCCCCTTCAAGTTCCGGCAATTCCAGGGATTGGAGTGGGGCAATGATATGCTATAATATAAATTGGTAAACCTAAATATGCAAAGGTAAGCGTGTGACAGCCGAAGACACATTGTTCGCAATTGCGCAAGAAGTGCAATGCTGCACCGCATGTAATCTGCATAAAGGACGTACCCGTGCAGTGCCCGGTGAAGGGCCAGCCAATGCACGGATTATGTTGATCGGTGAAGGACCCGGATACCACGAGGACCGGCAGGGTCGTCCGTTTGTTGGTCCCTCCGGCCAATTCCTGACCGATCTGTTGGCGATGGCTGGGTTGCGGCGCGATGAAGTATATATTGCGAACGTTGTGAAGTGTCGTCCGCCGCAGAATCGTGATCCCGAACCAGACGAAATTGCGACATGTACTAAATTATTTTTGATGCGCCAGATTGCGGCCATTGATCCGGCAGTGATTGTGACGCTGGGCCGCTTTTCGATGGGCCTGTTTCTACCTGGTGAGCGGATTTCGCGCATCCACGGTCAACCACGTCTTGTCAACGGCAGACTGATCGTGCCAATGATCCATCCGGCTGCTGCGCTCCACCAGCCCCAAAACCGGCCATTGTTGGAAGCCGATTTTCGTCGTCTGCCTGAGATTCTGGCCGAAGCCGAACGTCTCCATAAGCAGGCTTCGTTCCTCTCTCCCCAGGCCGACGAGCCGCCCGAGCAGCTCCGTCTCTTCTGAGCATTGGCCGCAAGTCGCTTGTGTGCGACGAAGCGATGTCACAGTGTTACCGCCTTTCGCCGATTGGACGGCGAGACAATTTGTTGATGATTATTGTGGCAATGATCCTTTGGGTTTTCGCAGTGTGGAGCATTGCCAGCACACTACGATTGCGTCTGCATCCCGCGGTTTTCTGGTTCGATCTGCAACAGGTATTCACCCAGCCACCCGCGATTGAACAGGCTGTGCCAGCATTGCTGATGCTGGTATTGATCGTTGCTACACCACTGCTGCTCTGGAACTTGATCGCCGAATGGGATGCAACCTTTCGTTTAACCAACAAGGGCCTGGAGTATCAGACGCTGGGATTTCGCTTGTGCTATCACTGGCATAATATTCTCGCTATTCAACCACAACCGGTCGCAGCCGATGAAGCGGTTGTGATTGTGTGTCGGTATGATCCGGTAGATACGTTAAAAAATCCGCTTCACCGCTGGCTTCACCGACAGATGCATGGCCGGCAACGATTGCTGATTGGACCGGGGATAGAACGGCGTGCAGAATTGTTGCAAGCGATTGAACAGGCAATGGTCACCAGCCAATCCTCGGCAACCACGGCAACCACAGGTATACCGTTAGGGTAGCATTCGGATGGTCATGTCAGGGTCATGCAGGCCCTGTCAACATACGGTTATGGCAAGGCGCATACGACATGCGCTCGCTGAATGAAACGAACAAAACAGAAAGGAGTAGGGGGTCGTGTTCAACCGACCCTGGTAGGAACCTATGGCCAAACAACGTCTCCGTGTGATTCCACTCGGTGGCGCCGGAGAAGTCGGCCGGAACATGTGGGTGGTTGAGTATGGCGATGACATCGTCATTCTCGACTGCGGTGTCATGTTTCCCGATGCCGACATGCTCGGCGTTGACCTCGTGTTGCCCGACATCACCTATTTACGCGAGAAGACTGACCACATTCGCGGGATTCTGATCACGCACGGTCACGAAGACCACATCGGCGCAGTACCACATCTGATCGCCGACCTGGGCTTTCCCCCCGTGTACGGCACCAGGTTGACCCTTGGGCTGCTCAGTAACCGATTGCGCGAACATCGTTTACAAGATAAGGTAAAAACCGTCTTAATTACGGAACGCGAACCGTTTCAGGTTGGTTGTTTCACCGTCGAGGCGTTTCATATCGCACACTCGATCCCCGATACGGTTGGCTTTGCAATCACGACACCGGCCGGTCTGCTTATCTATCTCACCGACTGGAAACTCGATCATACACCGGTTGATGGGCGCCCGACCGATCTGGAAAAGATTGCTGAACTTGGCAACCGAAAGCCTTTGGTCCTCATTACCGACTGTGTGCGCGTTGAGTCGAAAGGCTATACCCCCAGCGAAGCAACGGTCGGTGAAGCTTTTGATAACATCTTTGCCACCGCTCCTGGGCGCATTATTGTGGCAACGTTCGCCTCAAATATCAGTCGGGTGCAACAGGTGATCGACTCGGCGGAAGCGTATGGGCGTAAAGTAATGCTGGCCGGTCGTAGTATGGAAACCAATGCTCGTATTGCGTTCGAGCTAGGGTATCTGCGTGCCGATGAAAGCACGATGATCCGGCCTCATGAAATGGCAGCTTACGCCGATGAAGAGATCGCAATTGTGTGTACCGGTAGTCAGGGTGAGCCAATGTCGGCCCTCAACCGCATGGCCAACCGCGATTACCCGCATGTCAAGATTAAGCCCGGTGATACGGTGGTGTTATCGGCCACGCCGATTCCCGGCAATGAGGTAAGCGTTAATAAGGTCATCAATAACCTCTTCAAGCTCGGTGCTGAGGTGATCTACGGCCCTGAAGCCAGGGTTCACGTTTCCGGACACGCCGCCCAAGAGGAACTCAAACTGATCCTGGCCTTGCTCCGCCCCAGCTTTATTGTGCCGTTCCACGGGGACTACCGCCATCTGATGCTCTACCGCAAACTGGCAATGACGGTGGGTGCAGTCCCCAATAGTGAGCATGTTCTGCTGGCTGAAGGCGGATCGATCATGGAGTTTTCACCCGGCTTTGGCAAGATTACCGGTAAGGCGCCGGTCGGGTATATCTACGTTGATGGCACAACCGTTGGCGATGTTGGTAATGTGGTCGTCCGTGACCGCCAGTTACTGGCGAAAGATGGCATGTTGATCGTGGTGGTGAGCATCGATAGCGCGACCGGTCAACTCGTGGCCGGGCCAGACGTGGTCTCGCGCGGGTTTGTCTATATGCGCCAGAGTCAAGACCTGATTGAGGCGACAAAAGAGACGGTACGTGCTGCATTAACTAACAAAAACGGGGGTAATCCTTCGTTCGATGCGGCCTACATCAACCGCAAGATTCGCGACGTGGTCAGCGAATTCCTCTACCGCGAGACTCGTCGCCGTCCTATGGTGTTACCAATGGTCATGGAAGTATAGCTGTCGTCGCCTGTGCAAGCCGTTGCGGTTTGCCACAACGGCTTGCACACCACGTTATGGATCGATCCGCGGTAAGACAATGCCTGTCTGTCCCTGATACTTCCCCTTCTTGTCGGCATACGAAATCTCGCATGGTTCATCGCTTTCCAGGAACAAGACCTGACCGATACCCTCGTTGGCGTAAATGCGTGCTGGCAGTGGCGTGGTGTTGCTGATCTCAATCGTGACATGCCCTTCCCATTCCGGTTCGAGCGGAGTCACGTTGATGATGATTCCACAACGCGCATACGACGATTTACCGATCACAATGCAACATACGCTCCGAGGGATCCGAAAGTATTCGAGCGATTGCGCCAACGCAAACGAGTTGGGCGGAATATCGACATAATCGGCCTGAATATCGACGAACGAACGCGGGTCAAATCGTTTGGGATCGACTAGAGCATTATAGACGTTGGTGAACACTTTGAAGTGGTTGGTGACCCGCATATCATACCCATACGAGGTCAAGCCATACGAGATGACTCCCCGGCGGACCTGATGATCGACAAACGGCTCAATCATCCCATGTTCCAGAGCCATCCGGCGGATCCAGCGATCAGATTTAACCGACATGGGTAACTCCTATTCTTGTTTCAACCTGCTATATACAATGGCTGCGGGATGCACTATCTACCGTTCACTATCATGATGAACGTGCGTACTACCCCGTTGGCTTCGCTTCCCTTTCCGTTTCTCACGATCCGACGGACGAAACCTGATAGATGTACGAGCAGCGCTGTGCCCCAACCGAATCTTCTTCTGCAACAGGGTATTCTGGATAGACACTTAGCCACTATCATTCACCATCGCCTGATAGACTGCCACATGGCGCCGGGCAATTGCTGCCTGTGTAAACTCAGCCAGGACCCGCTGCCTTCCACGCTGCGCCAACTCGGTACGCAACCTGTCATCATCCATCAATCGCAGCAGAGCGGTACGCAATGCAGCCAGATCACCCTCAGGGAAGACAATCCCAGCATCACCGATCACCTGTGGAATTTCACCACACGTTGAACCAACAACCGGAACTCCACAGCTCATTGCTTCGATCAGGACCCGCCCAAACTGCTCTTTCCAGTTCGATTGTGTCCGCGATGGTAACACCAACACATCAAGCTCGCGCATAACGTCTGGGACAGCAGTGCTACTCACCGCTGGCTGTATGTCGATCCGGTCCCGAACCCCTATATCGGTTGCCAGTCGCAGCAAACGCGGTTGTTCACTCCCATCACCAACTAGCCGCAAACGGGCCTGCGCCGGTAAATCGGCCAGAACCCTCACCAGATCGGCTACGCCCTTTTCTGGAACCAGACGCCCAACGTAACCGATAGTGAAGGTGCCTTGTTGGCGAATGGCATCGGACGGAGCAAACAAGTCGGGATCAACCCCAAACTGTGGAATAACACTTAGTGGACCGCGATAGCCGTGCCGCCGCAAAATTGCTGCCGCCTCTTGATTACCGGCAATCGCATATGATGCATGACGCAAGTTGTACCGTTCAAACCAAGAGAATGGAGGGGGATAGCGGCGGTCGATGTTTGCCCAATTGTAGAAACAGCAACGTGCACCAATCGCCACACCTGCTCGCATGGCCAGAAACGTGGCCAGATTAAAACTCTCTTCATCAATGTGAAACACCTGTGGACGTAACCGATTGAGCAGCGGACGTAGCCCCAGATAAAAGTGAATATGATGATGTCCATTCCAGACAATTGGCAGCGTCAGTAGGGTGTAACCGCTCGTGAAACGACGCTCAAGCGGTATCAATCCAACCCGTGGTTCACGCCAGCCGGTTGGCGCCAGCACGGTTAATTCTACGCCGAGCCGTGCAATCTCCTCCAACTTGCGCTGGTAGGCACCGGCAACCACGGCCTTTGAAAGCATCACAACACGCATACAATGCCTATGCTACGATGGTTATGTCGAAAGCGACTGCCAGACACAACCGGCAATCGTGCAGGCGCATTATAACCTGAGTATTGTATGTGTTTGTTCCGGTGCCTGAAAAAAGCGGGTTGGGAACCCGCCGCTCGTGAATCAAGTCGTTACTCATTCCGCCACCCCCCGCTTGCGGGGAGATTGCGAGGGGAAGGGAGGACACCAGCAACGTGGACAGGATGATACTCGGTTTACACAAACAGGATTAGTATTAGAGGAAAGGCATAGTTCCTGAATGCCCAGCACCGTGACTTCTAGCAGCGCATTGGCAGAAACTCAATCAGACGGGGGTCCACTCGCTTACGTCAGGACACCAGCCAGAGCCTCGCAATCCCAGGTCACAGTGGTATGCGCTCTGATCAACCCGCTTGCAGTCTGCTAGAATGACAGCGATGAGCGATCTAGAGAGCAATGAACGTGTCACGTTCCCCCTAGGTGGTATCAAACGGATGCAAAAATCGTTGTACCTCCAGCCGATAACCGTCAGGATCGCGGGCAAAGAAATGATAAATCCGGTAACGTGGATTCTCGCGGGGTGGGCCATCAGTGGCTATCCCAACAGTAATCAGCCGCTGATAGATTGTATCAACATCCGCGCTGACAATCGTCAAGATCAAACGATCATCAGCAATCGGTGGCGCCAATTGTTGACATAACCCAAGATACCCACCCCGTGCCACTCGATAGATATGAATCCCGCCCTGATCAAGCACGAGCGGCAAACCGAGCGCAGTCCCATAACAGACTGCACTCGCCTGCAAGTTGGTTACCGGCACAAAGGTGATCGCCGCTGCGTAGGGAAACTCATCCATACCGTCGTGCAAACTCGCGCATAAAGTCGGCTAATACCCTGGCCGATTCAAGCGATACCGCATTGTAGAGCGATGCTCGTATCCCGCCAACCGAACGATGACCGGCCAGACCAACCATCCCGGCTTTCTGAGCTTCGGCCAGAAATTGCTTTTCCAACTCAGGGGTAGCAAGGCGGAAGGTTACATTCATCAGCGAACGCGCCGCTGGTACTGCATGGCCTCTGTAGAAACCATCACTATCATCAATCGCAGCATAGACGAGTGCAGCTTTCTGCGCATTGCGTTCGGCCATTGCCGATAGACCACCCTGATCCTTTATCCACTCCAACACCAGATTGACCATGTAGACAGCAAAAACCGGTGGTGTATTATAGAGCGAGTTGTTTTTAGCAAAGGTTGCATAGCGCATAATCACCGGCAAATCTTTGCGCCCTCGCTCGATCATGTCCTGGCGAATAACCACAACCGTCACCCCAGCCGGTCCTAGATTCTTTTGCGCACCGGCGTACATCAGTGCAAATCGGTTAGCGGTAAAGGGGCGCGAGAGAAAATCACTGCTCATATCGGCAATGAGCGGCACTGCACCAAAATCGGGAAGTTCCGCCGGCCATTGCACACCTTGAATCGTCTCATTTGTGGTCAGGTGCAGGTAAGCGACCTGCGAATCAGGCTCTGGGACGTCAGTCGGTAGACTGCGGTATCCATCAGACGATGTACTGGCCAGCAGATGAACCGTACCCAACCGTTGCGCCTCTTCGTAAGCTTTTTCGCCCCATGTACCGGTGATAATGTAAGCAGCAGTTGCACCTGCGGCGAGAAAGTTGAGCGGGATGAGCGCAAATTGCATCGACGCGCCACCCTGCATAAAGAGCACTCGATACTCGTCACCCAGGCCTAACAACGCTTTTAAATTAGCTTCGGCAGTAGCGTTAACCGCTTCGTACTCCTTACTCCGATGGCTTATCTCGAGGATCGACATGCCACAGCCGCGATAATCGGGCAATTCTGCCTGGACACGCGCAATTACTTCGGGCGGTAAGGCCGCCGGGCCGGGATTGAAGTTGTGGATCATTGGTTCCCCCTTTTCCCTTGCGAGCAGGCTTGCTGTGAAACATAGTATACTCGATATGGTAACGTCTTTCGCTAGCTAGAAGGAAGGAGTTCATGCAGATACTTGTCATCGGTGGTGGAGTAGCCGGCCTGGTATGCGCACGAACACTGCATCGCAAGGGATATGAGGTCACGTTGATCGAAGCCGACGATGGTCTAGGTGGGCGAGTACGCTCGGATCGGGTTGAGGGCTTCACCCTCGACCGCGGGTTTCAGGTACTTTTCACCGCGTACCCTGCGGCACAACGACAACTCGATTTCACTGCCCTTGATCTACGCGCCTTCGATCCAGGAGCTATTGTAGCCTGGCAAGGCCGACACTACATGCTCACCGATCCACTTCGTGACCGCGAGCCAGGTGCACTCCTTGCAGCAGTACTGGCGCCGGTTGTCCCCTTCAGTGATAAGCTACGCACCTTGCAAGTATCGCTGCGCATGCGGCGCCAGACGATAGATGAACTACTGGCCGGTCCTGACCGCACCACCAGTGATGAATTGCGGGCACTCGGCTTCAGTGATCAGATGATTGATCGCTTTTTCCGTCCTTTCTTTGGTGGCATTTTCCTTGACCGCTCGTTACAAACCAGTGCCAAGTGCTTCCGCTTCAATTTCAAGATGATGAGTGATGGTGCAACGGTTGTCCCAAATCGCGGGATGGGTGCTATCGCCGAACAATTAGGCAGCGAACTACTGAAAGCCGGGCGAGTATGCCTCAAGACACGCGCTACTGCGCTATTGCACAACGGTGACACGGTCATCGGTGTCCGTCTGGACGATGGGAGTGAACGCTTAGCCGATGCGGTAGTACTGGCGACACCCGCTCCTGAGACGGCCCGTCTGAGCCAACTGCCGGTGCCAACCGGACAACTCGGTTCATCGTGCGTTTGGCTGGCTACCCGCACCCCATTGTATCGGGGTAAAAAACTCCTGCTGAACGCTGACCAAAATGCCTTCGTCAACACACTTGCCCCCTTGAGCGCAGTTGCCCCAGGATACGCACCTGACGGATGGCACCTGTATGCAGCGGCGATTCTTGGTATTCCCCAAAGTGATGACAGTACCGTCATTGCCCGCACAATGGTGGATCTGAGCCGCATATTCGTCAATGACCGCGCAGCAACGACAGCGCTGGCAAATGCTCGCATACTACGGGTCAATCGCATTCCGTTCGCTCAATTCCCTCAACCTCCCGGTCTGCATCCGACACTGCCCGCTAACCGCACAACTCGACGTGGTCTCTACCTGGCCGGCGAATTAACTGAAGCGAGCAGTATCAACGCTGCAATGCTCAGTGGCGAACGTTGCGCCGAAGCAATTCAGAGCGATCTACCCAGGTAAATCACGAGCATACATCTAGAGCCGATCCGAACAATCGTCTCACAGTACAGCGGATGAAACCTGATACCTGATAGATGTACGGGCGCAGCGCTGCTGCGCCCCAACCGATTCTGCGCCAGGGTCTTCCGAATAGGCACTTAGCGCCGATCCGAAAAACCGTTCCCTGACCCATCACGCAGCACGACATAATTTGGCAAATTACCACAACCCATGCTATAATATAGCAGCTTATATCAGGAACGCCGGGCTGCGCCAGCCCGTGCGCGATTACACGAGGAGGAATTGCTCGTGGCGCTCGAAAAAGAAGAAAAATCACAGATTATCAACGACTATCAGATTCATGAGTCTGATACCGGTTCGCCCGAAGTTCAGGTGGCACTGCTGACCGAGCGTATCAACCAGTTGATCGAACATCTGCGCGTGCATACGCACGATCACCACTCGCGTCGTGGTCTACTTAAGCTTGTTGGGCGCCGACGACGGCTGCTGAACTATTTACAGTCTAAGGATCGCGAACGCTATCGTAACGTCATCAACCGGCTCGGTCTACGCCGCTAGTATGATAAGGGTATTCGTTGGTGTGAAATAAGCGACAAAGAGCGCCAGCGGCCTCCGCCGCCAGGCGCTTTTTGCATATTGTCAGGCGCGGCAGTTCGGGATTGGCGTATGCGCATGAACAGGATGCCTATACGCCAGTACCGAACACCGCGCCCCGGTCGCAAACGGCGATTGGATTCGTTGCAAAAAGGGCGCAAAGGGCGCCCCAATCAGGTACGAAACACAGGAGCAGTAGAAGCGTATGACAGAACGTAATATCTATACGGTGAGCGCAGAGATAGCTGGCCGTACCTTAACCTTGGAAGCCGGACGTTTTGCCGAGCAGGCCGATGGCGCGGTTGTGGCTCGCTACGGTGATACGATGCTGTTGGCGACCGTAGTGTGCGCCAAAGAAGTCCGTGAAGGAACCGATTTCTTCCCGCTGACTGTTGATTACGAAGAGAAGATGTATGCGGTGGGCAAGATACCCGGTAACTTCTTTAAGCGCGAGGGACGCCCCACAACAACCGCCATTCTCACTGCCCGGCTTACCGACCGACCGCTACGCCCCCTCTTTCCCAAGGGTTTTTACAACGAAGTACAGGTGATCGTTACCACGTTCTCTATCGATATGGAGAACGACCCTGGCCCGCTGTCAATTATTGCAGCATCAGCCGCACTGTGTATTAGTGATATTCCCTTTGCCGGCCCGGTTGGCGCAGTACAGATGGGGCATCTCAACGGTCAGTTGGTGGTAAATCCGAAGATGAATGAAATCGCCAACAGCCGTCTCGATCTGGTAGTCGCCGGAACGAAGGACGCGGTGTTGATGGTTGAGGCCGGTGCTTACGAGTTAACCGAAGACGAGATGCTGCAAGCCGTTATCGAGGGCCATGCCGTTTGTAAGCAAATCTGCGACTTGCAAGAGCAACTCGTGCAGCTCTGTGGAAAACCAAAGCGTCCATTTACCCCACCGGTGGTCGATACCTCGCTGGAAGAGGCGATCAGTGCATGGATGGGCGATCGCTTGCGCAAAGCCGTGCGTAGCCCTATCAAGCAAGAGCGCGAAGCCCAAACTGAGGCCTTGAAGGCTGAGGTGATTGCCCACTTCACCGCTGATGAACCGGAAGAAGAAATCCCCAACCGAACCAAAGAAGTAACAAAAGCTTTTGAGAAGCTGCTGAAGGACGAGGTGCGTAACGCCATTCTCGATGAGGGGATACGGGTAGATGGTCGTGGACTTGATGAGATTCGGCCTATTAGCATTGAGATTGGCCTCATCCCACGTGTCCATGGCTCTGCACTCTTTACCCGCGGTCAAACCCAGGTCTTGACCATTACCACCCTCGGTTCACCCGGTGAAGAGCAGAAGATGGACGATCTTGGGATCGAGACGGCCAAACGTTATATCCATCACTACAATTTCCCGCCTTTTAGTACCGGTGAAGTACGTCGGGTAAGCACGCCACGTCGTCGCGATATTGGTCACGGCGCTCTTGCAGAGCGTTCGTTATATGCGGTATTACCCGATGAAAAGGATTTTCCGTATACGATCCGCCTGGTGTCTGAAGTGCTCTCCTCAAACGGCTCCTCGTCGATGGCTTCAGTGTGTGGTTCGTCGCTCAGCTTGATGGATGCCGGTGTACCAATTAAGGCGCCAGTTGCTGGCGTGGCAATGGGCTTGATCACCGACGAGACCGGGCGTTGGCGTATATTAACGGACATTCAGGGTATTGAAGATGCCCTCGGCGATATGGACTTTAAGGTAGCCGGAACCGCAAAGGGTATTACCGGTTTGCAGATGGATATTAAGACAACAGGTATTACCTACGAGATTATGCGGCAGGCATTTGCCCAGGCGCGTGCCGGACGGCTCTTTATTCTCGATAAAATGAATGCGGTGATCAGTGCACCACGACCGGAGTTGTCAATCTATGCACCACGGATTATGACAATCCAGATACCGGTTGATAAAATTGGCGCCCTGATTGGACCTGGCGGCAAAACGATCCGCAATATCTGCGATACGACCGGCGCCCAAATCGATATCGAAGATGACGGCCGCGTCTTTATTACCGCACCCGATGGCACCGCCGCTAAACAGGCCATCAGTATGATCGAAGGATTGACCCGCGAAGCCAAAGTAGGTGATATTTTCCTCGGTAAGGTAGTGAGCATTAAGCCATTTGGAGCATTTGTCAACATCTTGCCCGGCAAAGATGGTATGGTTCACGTTTCAGAACTCGATGACAAGCGGGTCGAGAATGTGGAAGATGTGGTTTCACTCGGTGATGAGATCAATGTGATGGTCATCGATATTGATCGCGCCACCGGGAAGATCAGCCTCAGCCGACGTGCCGTTCTGACCGGTGAGACACCTGAAGAACGCAAGGCTGCTGGCGCTGCACCACGTCCTCGTCCACGCGAGGAACAACGTGGTGGCCGTGAAGAACCGCGCAGTTTGCGCGAAGAGTTACGCGGGCCTCGCCGTGAAGCCGACCGACCTCGACCACGTCGCCGCGATGATTAGGGTGGAGTTCGGACGTTGCGCGTGCCGTGCGCCGATATTACCGCGCACGGCCCCTTCATATAACGCGGTTGCCCTTCAACGTATCTTATGACAACACAAACCGCTCTTACACCATATTGTGAGCTCGGGGGTTCCGGCCCCCGTCTCATCCATATCGCGCCTGCTAATGGCTTTCCGCCAGAAGCGTATGTCCCTCTCGCCGCCGGCCTTGCGTCGTTTGGGCGCATCCTTGGGTACCGGCCACGTCCGCTGCGTGTCGATGGGGATTCGCAGCCGGGAGGGACATGGCGCGATTTGGCTGCTGACCTGATCGCCGACTTACAGACCGTAACCAGCGAACCTGTCATCGGTATTGGTCATTCGCTAGGGGGTATTCTCACCTTGTATGCGGCAGTGGCACGCCCTGATCTTTTTCGAGGGATTGTGCTGATCGATCCGGTACTCTTCCGGCGACGTTTACAGGTGCTGATCTGGCTCCTACGTCAAAGTGGTCAGGGGTACCGCTTCCCGCTGGCCCAGGGTGCATTACGACGCCGCGATCATTTCGCCAGCGTCGATGAAGCTCGACAACGCTGGCGTGGACGTGGTGTGTTCGCCGATTTTACTCCAGAGGCGCTCGAAGGATACCTGAGCGGTGGGCTGCGGCCGCATCCGCATGGTCAGGGTTATACCCTGGCATGGCCGAAACGCTGGGAATCGCATATCTTTGCCTCTTCACCAATCGACGCCTGGCGTGATCTGCGCCGTCTCACGCTGCCGCTGTTGATCGTGCGCGGCACACGCTCCGATCTGATAACCGACTCGGTTTGGCAACGGCTCCATCGGGTTGTTCCCCAGGCCACCTTTGCCGAGGTCGAAGCTGGTCATATGCTGCCGATGGAACGCCCCGATGAGGTCGCCAGAATTATTGCCCGCTGGTTAACACAAATCACTCTGCCAGGCAGCGACGGTCATCGGGCACGTATCGCTTAATGCTTATCAGAATGTTCAGCGATTTCAGCTTTGCATATCTTGACTGCATCTTGTCGGCGAACGACTGCCACGTGCGATGAACATTATTTGATTTAAGAGTCCACTGCAAAAACGCACCATGGAGCACACAGAGCACGCAGAGCGTCTAAGATTTATGAATAATTAAGGATAATTTTTGGCTATTGGGTACATGTAAGAACACAACCCTATGTTTAATGAAAGATAAAATTATCTTTAGTCTCTGTGATCTCCGTGGTCTCTGTGGTGAAAAGAAAGCGTATCTTTTTTGTCTCTCAAACGGTTTTATATATAGCATGTTTGTTTCGACATGCTACATTCACTACCCAGAACGCTGCGTGAACTGTCTGAGGTAAAACAAACTTTCGGCAGCACAACATGTCTATGTCAAATCAACAATACCGCCACCGACCATTGTTACCACCTGAAGCCACCACAGTATTGCGAGAGGTATTTGGCTTCAGCAGATTTCGTTCTTATCAGGAACAGATTATCGCTCGCGTCCTACGTGGCGAGTCCACTCTGGCTATCTTACCGACCGGCGCTGGTAAATCACTGACATACCAGTTACCGGCGCAATTACTGCCGCAAGCTACCGTCGTCATCAGCCCACTCATTGCATTGATGAAGGATCAGATTGACCGATTACCTCCTGCTATACAGCAGCGTGCGACCGTCATCAATTCAACGTTGAGCGGACACGAAATGCGTGAACGCTTGCAGGCCATCGCAGCCGGCACTTACAAACTGGTCTACATCGCCCCAGAACGATTGCGACAGCGTTCATTTCTGTATGCGCTGCGTCGCTGCGGGGTAGCCCGACTTGTCATCGACGAAGCGCACTGCATCAGTTTGTGGGGACAACATTTTCGGCCCGATTATCTGTTCATCGGACAGGCAATTACCGAATTGGGAACACCGCCGGTCTTGGCTGTCACAGCTACTGCGGCACCTGATACGATCAACGCCATCAAAGCTATGCTGGGGCCACTCGACCTCATCCAGGCTCCTATCTTCCGGCCTAACCTCTTTTTTCAGGTGGTGAGGATACAATCAGGAATGTCGAAAACCCACAGTCTCATCGAACTCTGTCAACGAATTAATGGCCCGATTATCATCTACGCCCGTGCCCGTCAGCGGTGCGAGGAACTGGCATGTGAATTACGCCTGGCCGGAATCGCTGCTGAACACTACCACGCTCTTCATCCCGATCGGGAAGCCGTGCAGGAACGATTCATGAATGGCAGAACGCGGGTACTAGTGGCAACGGTCGCCTTTGGGATGGGAGTTGATAAAGCCGATATTCGTGCAGTTATTCACTACAATTTGCCGTCTTCACTGGAAGCCTATTATCAAGAGGCAGGACGCGCTGGACGTGATGGATTGCCAGCGCGTTGCATTCTCTTTTTTAGCGAGAATGATGTCAATACCCTACGCCGATGGTTGCAGGCTACATTAATTACACGTCCAAAGCTACGCGAACTGTATCGGCACATTCGGAATATGATCGAGTATCCGGTAGGGGTAATCGATCTCGATGCCTTGCAGGATCAATTTGGTAGCGAAGGTGAAACATTAGTTCGAGTAGGGATCAGTGTGCTTGAACAGGTCGGTGTTTTGCGACGTCATTTCGATCTGCCACTCTCGGCTGTGATAGAGCGTCGAGCTGATAAGCTTCATGCTCCAGACTGGTTAAGACAGCTTCCGCACGAAGCGATTGAACTTGACCTAGTGATGCTTGCCCGTCAACACAACCTTCCGGTGCCACAGATCGAAGCCATGCTGCTCGAAGCCCAGGCCAGCGGTCAATTGTTGTATCGTCCCGGTTTACGACTGCCGCTCATCGAATGCTTACCACTGCCACCTGACGTTGGTAATCGGATTGATCTCTGGCTGGCAACTGCGCAACAGTGGCAAGAGCGACGAATAGAGGCAATGGCCAATTACGCACGCCAACCGCGTTGCCGCCATCAGCTTTTGGCAGCCTACTTTGGTCAACAGCTCACGGCGTGTAGTACTTCATGCGACGTTTGTGCTGCGTCGCAGGCACTCACTATCAGGAGACGACAACGGTAGGTTCACATAGAAAGTAGCATTGAGAGGTAAGGTCGGATTCCAAATCCGCCCCAAATCGTGTTGATAGAGCGCCTCGGGATGGAAGGCTCTCAGCCAGCCTCGGTTAAATACCAGCGACCATCAACCCGAATAACCGGTAGCCCGTTCACTTCACGACCGATCAGGCGCAATAAGGCACCATTGCGTTCAACAACGACATTCCCTTCGGCATCACGCCAGCGCACTGTAATAACCCCATTGACAATTTCAACTAACGCCGTCAGTTCATCGATCCGATTCGCACGGGTACGGTCGTAAGTGATAACCACTTCAGCCTTACTCCCACGGACCGGTTGGAGGTTATTACGAGCGAAGCTGTCGAGCATTTCGCGCATGACTAGACGCTGATCGGCACGTTCGCTGGGCGCAAAATAGCTCGCCAGACGGTTAGCCCACACCTGTCGGGCCGTTGGCTCGCTAAGCGCCGGATCAGCCAGAGCTGTGTTGAAATCCTCGAGAAAGCTCTCTACTACTGCTTCCGGCGTGACTCCGCCTAAACCAATATCTTCATCCAGGCTGACCGTACTACAGCCACTTATCAGCAATAGCAGGCAGCAGCAAAGGAAAAACTGTTTCATCGCAGAGCTTCTTCACGAAAACTACGCGGTGGTGGCGGCAACTCAGCGCGCATGATGTCACCACCACTGGCGATGTAGAGGATCGGACGAGCACTACTGGTATCAATGGTCAATGCCATCAATTGGCTCAGATTCAGATCGTTCCCGACTCGTATTCGTAACTGCTGGATCAGTTCGCCAGTACGTTTATCAATCTGCAAAATCCGTTCATGAACTGGTTCAAGCATAAAAATGTATCCCGCATCGGGCGGGCCGGTGATCACGAAGCGCGTCACTTCGGCAATCGGTGGTGAGACATTGCGTGGCGTGATCTGACCTACCAGTTGACCGAAACTGAAGATCAACACCGTACCGTTTTTTTGGAGCAGATAAATACTGCCATCAACGGCCATATCAATTGCCGAGAGCACGGCTGCATCGCGCGTAACACCAGGGTTAAGCCAGAATTCAGGCGTATCGCTGTAGCGTCCCGACGAGAATTTCAATACTTCACCAGGCTGGGCACCCCAAACGTAAAGATTACCGGCATACTCTTCAACGTCGAGACGTTCGGGGTTGATCCACATCTCAGAACTACCCAACTTCGAGTAGTTCCACGTGTCATTTTGGCGAAAATAGTAACCGAAGCCGTTTGGCGCTTGATCGATTGCGACCACCTGATCGATTCGCCAGAGTGCGGCACGCAATGAACCCACTACAGCAGCACCTACGATTTGTCCTGGTTCGAGATACGGTTCTGGCACACCGCCATCACGTGGAATTCGATAAAGACGAGCAGCATTGGGGTCACTATCTAACGCATACAAGTAACGCAAGGCGGTCAGACGTGCCGTATCCGTAACACTACTTGTTGCAGGTGGAACAATAACGCTGGTAAAAACACCGCTGGGGAGCGGATGGGTTGCCAGCAACACAGGTTCAAGGAACGAGACGCGATCAACAGCGGCTAATAATCGTTCGTATTCGCGCTTGAGTTCGCTAAAGCGTAACCATAACCCTGGATTCGTTGTCGTAATCTCAGGGCTGGTGCGGGCCGTTTCGATAGCCTGTTGCGCAATGATCAATGCTTCCCGGGCGGCGGTTTCATCAGGCGCTGTACGGACTGCCGCTACTCGTTCTTCAGCCGCTACCAGATACTCAGTAGCCAGTTGCAGGTTATTCTGCTGTGAGAGGTTGATCCCGTACAGAATAGCAATTCCCACCACTAAGATGGTAACCAATACTAGTGACCACGGGAATGGCGGAGCGGTACGGCGATAGGTGAGACCCCGGCCACGTGGAACATAACTGCTCACAGTGAGGGCTTTGCGCCGCAATGCTCGCTCGCGTCGCCACTCGCGGATCAGATCGCTCACCATCAGGATCGGCCAACTCAGTCGTTCAACCCATGTCAGGGTTTCTGATGGTCGGAGCGGACGGCGCAGACCGTATGGACGAGCATCGGTAAACGTATCACCGAGATCAATCGGCAGTGCTGACGGTGGATTTTCACCTAAGGTGCTCGATGGCGGCAGTGACGCCCGATGTTGGGCTACTCTTTCAGCCAGCGACTCACCGAGATCAATTGGCGCTGGACGCGGGGGCGGGTTTGATGAATATGTCGGTTGTGGTGGCAAGGAAAAAAGTGGATCGGGCTTTGTTTCAGATGATGAAACAGGCTGCACCGGTTTATGGTTCGGTCGCTGAAAAAACCGACGTACATGCTCTTCCTGCGGTGGCGGTGCTGAACGCGATGCCGCCGCGTGAACAGTAAAGGCTAGTAATTCGACCGCCGGGAGATGACTGATGCGCGACTGTACCGTATCAAGAATGGCTGCAACATCAGTTTGGGCAAGGAGAGCAGCCATTGTCGGTGGATCAAACCGCGTAATCAGATTACTACAACTGATGAGGACAGCATCACCGGGCTGTAGTACCGCCCGAAAGAACTCCGGTTCAACGAACAGGCTGGCTCCTAGCGCGCCACTAAATGCGAGCTGTGCAGCATTGACCTGCCCTGGATCCCAGGATGGATGGGTAGGAATAGCACGAAGCTTATTACGACACCGTAAGAAGACTTGCGCTGGTTGCACCTGAGCGATAAAGAGATCGCCATCAAGTCGTGCAATTGCAGTCACCCCAACGGTCATGCGGTGAGCAGGCGCACACCGCATGTTGTCTTGATACAGCGCCTTATTAGCGGCAACTATCGCTAGTCGCAGTGCGGATGCAACACTGGTTGCATCACTCTCATAAAAGGTTTGGCGGATTCGCTGAGTTACAATTCGACAGGCATGCTCGGCGCGCTCAGCCGGACCAATCGGTTCGCACACCACAAAAAGCTGCCCACGCGCAACGGCTGCCAACTGCTGAGGGGCAGGTGTTACGACCAATGTGCGAGCACTTTCCGCTAAGGTTGTCCCAGCCACCACTACGCGGTGGTCAATTTGAAGCTCAAGTGGTTGCATACCACAATGATTATACCAGATGAAGCCATTGTGGTAGCACCGGCAACGTCAGATCGGTCGGGGCGCAGCGTCGCTGCGCTCGCTCGTCAGGGGTCACTCGTGGAGGAAAAGCATCGTCTGGCTTCGCTATGCAACACCATCGAGATCAGGCTGTACATCCATCGTGTTCCAGCCATCGCCTGGGTTGATGCGTTATGACGTGACGACGAATGTCTGGATAGACTCTCACACTGTAGAAAACCGTTACCGACAACGGGTAAGAGGTTACACCCCGGCTCTGTGTGTTGTGCATCGTCGCTCGCTCATCGGCATACCGGCTTCGCCATCCACCTCATCGCGGCCTGCTTTGTCGATTATTTCCCACCACATGAGGAGCAGTACCCCGACGTTTCAAAGCGTAATCGATGCCCTCTTGCAATGTTGCGCGCGTCGTCATATCACGCAACTCAGCACCAATATGCACCAGGGTCTGGGCAATCTCTGGGCTAATTCCGGTCAGCACAACTTGAGCACCGAGCATACGTGCCGCCTGTGCAGCCCGTACCAGTGCACCGGCCACCT
The DNA here is from genome assembly GCA_017743535.1 of Chloroflexus sp. Lineage (GTDB taxonomy): Bacteria > Chloroflexota > Chloroflexia > Chloroflexales > Chloroflexaceae > Chloroflexus. The sequence continues at coordinate 41,322 of JAGHYT010000007.1, read as the reverse complement.
GGGTATCAACCACTTTCACGCCGGTAATATCAATAATGGCGACCTGCGCACGATATTCGGCTACCCCATTCAGGAGCGTCTCCATGATTTGCTGGGCGCGCATCGTATCAATCGCCCCGATCAGCGGCATTGCTATCACACCATCGGCAATCGGCATCAGCGGTGTACTGAGTTCGCGCAATGTTGCCTGCTGGGCCGCAATGATCTGTTCTTGCATCTCGGTGCGCTCACGTTCAATGCGGCGCTGTTCGGTCACATTGCGCGACAGAATCAGAATGTCGCGATCACTGAATACCATGCGCGCTTCATACTCTAGTGTCTGATCGCCAATGATAAGCTGGTAATCGAATTGTTGCATTTCATTGGTGCGCTTGAGCTGATCCATATGGTGTAGCACCTGCGCGGCTAGTGGTGGCGGCAGCACTTCGTCAACTCGCTTGCCTAAAAATGCTTCTGGCGGCATAAGCAACTTACCGCTATAGTCGGCTTTGTAGTCGAGAAATACGCCGTCTGGCCTGAGCAAAAACATTAAGTCGGGAATTGCGTCGAGCAATGCACGCTTACGCCGTTCGCTCAAGCGGAGATTCTCTTCAGCTTGCAACTGCTCGGTGATGTCACGATTAATCGAAGCGTAGCCGGTCAGATTGCCATGCTCATCGCGTAACGCCAGTGCTGAGGCCTGAATCGTAACCAGCGCACCATCACTGCGCACGTAACGAACCGTTTCCCGTGGCGTCAGGCCCTGCATCACCTGTTGTGCTATCTGTTCGAGTATCGGAAGATCAGCCAGGTAGACAATTTCGGCAACTGCCTTGCCTACCAGTGAAGGATACTGGAGCATCTTCGCCAAAGCCGGATTGTTATAGGTTATAACCAGATGGGGATCAGCTATCGCAATCCCGTCAGGGGCGTTTTCCACGAGCAATTTGAAGGTGCGCAGCTCTTCGGCTTGCAGCTTAATATCGGTAACATCTTCATACATGCCAAGAACACCGATTACCTCACCATCGCGCTGCAACGGCAGCTTATTGGTGCGCAACCAGATCGTTGTGCCATCACTGCGGGTCAGCGGTTCCTCAATATTAAGTTTCGGACCACTACGCATTACCTCCAGATCATCGGCCCGATACGCATCGGCCTGATCGTGCCAAGGCATCTCAAAGTCGGTCTTACCAACGATCTCTGCTTCAGAGCTAAAACTGGCATCACGCAGCAATTGCTGATTACAACCAAGAAAACGCCCGTCACGATCTTTCCAGAATACTGCCTGTGGCAAACTATCAATGATCAGGCGTAACATTGATCGACTTTCGGCTAATTCGTGGCGCAGGCGTTGGATGTGACTGATGTCATGCGCAATCGATGTCGCACCGGCAAACTGGCGTTGATTATCATAACGAATCGCGATTGTCCAAAGTATAGGAAAGATAGCACCCGAACGGTGTACCACTCGATTCTCAACCGTGACCGTCCGCTCACCACGTTGTACCCATTCGCCTAGCGCTCGTCGTGCTCGCTCGCGATCGTCTGGATGCAAAAACTCTAGCGAAGAGCGACCAATACAGTCTGCCGGTCGATACCCGAAGAAGCGTTCTGCTGCCGGGTTGACATAGGTAAAGATACCATTGCTGTCAACCTCGGTAACCAGTTGATCGGTATCTTCAACAATCCGTTGAAAGCGGGTTAATTCGGCTACCTGTGCCTGCAAACGTTCACACTCTGCCTGTAGTATCGCTACCTGAGAATCCTGCATAGTGTTACCTCAGAACAACTTCGTCGGGAATGACCGATTTGCGGGCCTGGCAATGGAAGCGACGTGGCTGCATGTGGTACCGCTCATTATACCGAGAAAACACAGAGACTTCAATGGTTTAGAAAACGTTCTACTTTACAATTTCACTACTCTGCGCACCATTGTGCGCTAAGAGAAGGCCGGTGGACTCACCTTTCCCTGGCCCTTCCTCCCCCAAAATGGAAGGGGTGAGAAGTGATATGGCCTGATGCGCCCCACTCACTAGATGAGCCACCTACTGCACAACGCGAGCCAGAGGCCCGCGCACCTAGGGAAAGAATGAAGCTGAAAACCCTACTCCGTCTCTTGCTCGCATTGACGTGTACCTGCTTCACTCGTACAATGGAACCAGCAATAGTATTGGGTGGTACACTCGTAGAAATGAGTTTGACCTATGTTTGAGAGTCTCTCCGACCGACTACAGGCCGTTTTTCAAAAACTCGGTAGTAAAGGAATTTTGACCGAAGATGATGTGCGCGAGGCGATGAAGCAGGTACGCCTTGCGCTGTTAGAAGCTGACGTCAATTTGCGCGTCGTTAAAGATTTTGTGACAAAAGTCACCGAAAAGGCGATTGGTGAAGAGGTCACCAAGAGCCTCACCCCCCACCAGCAGGTTATTAAGATTGTTCATCAAGAACTGATTAATCTATTGGGAACCGAGCACGTGCCATTACAAGAGGCCCGTCCCGGCCCAACCGTGATCATGCTGGTCGGTTTGCAAGGCACCGGTAAAACAACGCTGGCCGCCAAATTAGCGCTCCATCTACGTAAGAAGGGGAAGCGGGTATTACTGGTTGCGGCTGACGTATATCGCCCGGCAGCAATTACCCAGTTGCAGGCATTGGGTCGGCAACTGAATATTCCGGTCTACAGCGAAGGAACGCAGGCCAGTCCGCCAGATATTGCCGAACACGCGGTCGAACATGCCCGCAAAGAGCTATTTAATGTGGTAATCATCGACACTGCTGGTCGGCTCCAGATCGACGAACCGCTCATGCAAGAGCTGGAACAGATTGAGAGCCGTGTGCATCCGATTGAACGCTTGCTGGTCGTTGACGCAATGACCGGTCAAGAGGCGGTGCGCGTGGCCGAAACCTTCAATCAGCGGGTGAAACTGACCGGCGTGGTGATGACGAAAATGGATGGCGATGCGCGTGGTGGTGCGGCGTTATCGGTACGGGCCGTTACCGGCGTGCCGATCAAATTCCTCTCTACCGGTGAAAAGGTAGATGGCAATACGCTCGAAGTCTTTCACCCCGACCGGCTGGCTTCACGTATTCTGGGCATGGGTGACGTGCTCTCCCTTATTGAGCGTGCTGAACAGCTCTACGATGCCGAACAGGCAAAGAAGATGCAGAAGCGCCTGAGCAAAGGTGAATTCGACTTTGAAGACTTCCTGACCTCGCTCCATCAAATGCGCAAGCTTGGTCCACTGCAACAGATTATTGCGATGATTCCCGGTCTGAATCAGTTGGCCCGCAACGAGGAGCTGCTTGATGAACGGCACATTAAGCGGGTTGAAGCGATTATTTATTCGATGACGCCCGAAGAACGACGGCGACCAGAAATCATCAAGGGTAGTCGCCGCGAGCGGATCGCCCGCGGTAGTGGCACCTCGGTGCAAGAGGTGAGTCAGTTGGTGAAACAGTTTCAGCAGATGCAGCGGATGATGAAGCAACTTGCCGGTAAAGGTGGTAAAGGCCGAGGCGGGATCGATCCAAATGAACTGCTACGGCGATTACGCTGAGCTGTTGCAACACAAACCCAAATCTGTGTTATACTCTAAGGCTAGTGTGTTATTATTGGTCTGAGTGTGAGGAACGAAACGACCTATGGTTAAAATTCGTCTGCGCCGCACCGGCAAGACTAAGCAGCCAAGCTATCGCATTGTAGTTGCTGATTCGCGCTCACCGCGCGACGGTAAGTTTATCGAGACAATCGGCTACTACCTTCCAACCCGCCAGCCTAAAGTGCTGGAAATCAAGCCCGACCGTGCTCGTTATTGGCTCAGCGTTGGCGCACAACCAACTGAAGTTGTCGTCAGGCTGCTAAAGCAAGTAAACATTATCGACGAGCAGGGTAAGGTCGTAGCCGAGGCGTAATCACCATTACTGGAGGGAGCCTCTATGAAAGCGCTCCTTGAATACATCGTCCGCAATCTGGTTGATACGCCTGAAGCTGTGCGCATCAAAGAGCGAAGCGGGCGTTTCACTGTGACGTACCATCTGTCTGTTGCGCCTTCTGAAACCGGTAAGGTTATCGGGCGCAATGGTCGGGTTGCCAAGGCGATCCGTGATCTGATGGGCGTGGCTGCTGCCCGCAAAAAGAAGCGGGTGCATGTTGACATCGAATAGTGCAAAGGGAGAGTCGGCGGTCGGTGTTTCTGACCGACCGCTTGCTCTGTTGCTGGCTCCTATGGATGATCTCCTGTATATTGGTGCTCTGGGTGCTCCATTCGGTGTGCGTGGTCAAATTAAGCTCCATTCTATTTCGAGCCATCCCGAATATCTGATCCGCCACCTGCGCACTGTGTTCATTGGGCCAAAACGGATTCCGCATCAGGTTACGCGCCTCTTCATGCACAAACCGGGCCTGCTCATTATTCAACTACAAAGTATTACTGATCGCGATGCGGCTGCTGCACTCCGCGGCGCCGAAGTCTATATCGCCGCCGGTGATGCTGCTCCACTTGCCGATGATGAGTTTTTCTATCACGATGTGATCGGCATGCAGGCGATCACCGAGAGCGGAGAGGGTATTGGTGAGGTGCGCGATATTCTCGAAACGGGTGCTGGTGAGATTGCGGTGATCAGGCGACGCGGACGTGCCGACGCACTCGTCCCGATGGTGCGTGACTTCATTATAGCCATTGATCTGATTGAACGGCGATTGGTGATTCGCCCGATTGCTGGTCTATTAGATTAGAAATCGTTTAGCGGGCAACTGGAAGGATCACGCGGAACGTTGTTCCCTGATCGGGTTTCGACCGTACTAACAACTCACCGCCATGAAAGTCTATAATGCTGTAGCAGAGCGGTAACCCTAAACCGAGACTGTCGAACCGCGTCGAGTAAAATGGTTCAAAAATCTTGGGTAATTCCGCTTCTGCAATACCTACCCCTGTGTCACTAATCTCTAGTACAACCGCCTGATCAAATAACTGCCGCGATCCGCCGCCAGCCCGCCAGAACGATGCCCGATCTGGTTCGCCATCAGGTGGTCGAGGATAAGTGCGAATATGGAGCGTCCCTCCGTTCGGCATCGCCTCAATCGCGTTCTGAACCAGCGTCTGACAGACCTGCTTGAGATGGCCGATCACTGCGGTGACCCACGGTAAGGTTGAGGTCAATTCACCGATATACCGAATCCCACGAGCATTCATCTGCGGTCGATAGGCGATAATCACATCGTTGATCACCTGATTGAGATCAACAGGACGCCGTCCGTCTAAGTTTGGACGCGAGATGTCGAGAATGCGTTGGACACGTTGGATCAATCCGTCGAGTTCAGCCGCAGCTTTCGTGAGGTAGAGTTCTCGCCGCTCTGGCGGTATATCGGGGTTTTGCAACAGACGTATCGTATTGGAGAGAGCCTGAAGAGGATTATTAATTTCGTGGGCCATCGCCGCCGAAAGACGACCGATAGCCGCCAGTTTTTCCACCTGGGCAAGCTCACGTGCTAGGCGTTGCCGTTCGCTAATGTCGCGGGCAATAACTAAAAAGAGGTGTTGTTCGCCTTCAGGCACAACACTCACGCTCACTGCTACCGCCGTCTCATGACCATCAGCAGTGCAAAGAGTCGTCTCAATCTCGTGCTGTTCACTTCGACCATTGACCGCAGTTGCTAATAGGCCAGGCAGGGTGGGGAGTAATCGGTGCGGGTGAAGCTGCAAGAGGGTTTCGTGCGGATAACCCGACAAACGAGCCAGGGCCAGATTGGCATCAAGTACATGGGTACCAGTGACATCAAGCAAGAGCACTGCATCGTTCGCGTGACGTAGTAAAGCGCGATAGCGCGCCTCCGAGCGCGAGACCTCAGCGTAAAGGCGGGCATTTTCGATAGCAACTGCTGCCTGCCTGGCCAACAGTTGTAGCAATTCTTGATCGGCAATCGTGAAAGCAGTATCCGGTGCTGCCTTAGCTGCATTGAGGACCCCCAAGACGCGCTCACCGGCCATAATCGGCACCGATAAAGCAGTGGTCAATTCAGGGGCCAACAGGTAATGGCGCAGTTCGGCAAACCATGGTGATGAGGTCAATCGTTGATCGATCAACAAAGATTGACGATGACGCACGACCCAACCCGATATACTGCTTGCAACCGGGATCAGTGTACCGATGCCAACGGTATCGGGTAAACCGGTACACGCCACAATTCGTAACGACTGCTCATCAGGCTCCAATAACAGAAGTGACGCCCGTTCGGCGTGCACTTCGCTCCGCACCGTTTCGATGATTAAGGCATAGAGGTGTGACTGATCAAGTTCGGTTAATAAGTGCTGACTGATCTGCAACAGCGGTCGGAGGGTTGCCAACCGGTCACGGGTACGAACTTCCTGCCGTTTACTGACCAATTCGTGCGCAATACTGGTCAGTTCTTGGGCGTGGAACGGTTTGATCAACAAACCGCGCGCCCCAAGACGCATGGCCTGGACAATTTGCTCAACCGAAGCGATACCACTGACTATTAAGATAGGGACGCTAATATCGCGTAACCGGATCAATTCAAGGAGTTGGATACCATCGACGCCCGGCATTGCCAGATCGACGATGACCAGATCAAAGATGGTCTGTTCGAGGGCCTCAAGAGCTATCGTTGCATTGGCGGCAGTCACCACAACAAACCCGGCGCGTGACAGGGTTTGTCGGCATAGATCACGCAAGAGCGGATCATCATCTACAACCAACACTCGACCAGCCCAACTATGCATACGGTTATCCCGCAATCATCTGCGATCACGAGGCCTGATAACGACGGGTCAGCTCGGCCCAAACCGCTTCGGTGGGTACCCCCTGTTGTTCAAGTAGAACCAGGCTATGGTAGATCAGGTCGGCCAATTCGTAGGCTATCTCTGCCGGATTTCCATTTTTCGCGGCGATGATCAACTCGGCTGCTTCCTCACCGATCTTCTTACCTATACGGTCAATACCGCCGTGGAGCAATCTGGCAGTGTACGAGGTAGCAGGATCGGTATCGCGACGGTCGTGAATGCGGTCAGCCAGGCGGGTCAGAATTGCCACGGCTGGCAGCGGGCCATTCACTTCGCTCTCGCTCAGATCACGGAAGAAACAACTTGGCCGGCCCGTATGACATGTTGGCCCAGCCGGTTCCGCCAGGATAAGAAGAGCATCGCCATCACAATCTTGCAGGATTTCGACAACGCGCAGCGTGTGGCCACTCGTTTCACCCTTCTGCCAGAGCCGCTGACGTGAACGGCTATAAAACGTCACAAATCCACTTGTACGAGTCGCAGTCAGTGCCTCTTTATTCATGTATCCCAGCATCAGCACTTCACCACTGCGAGCGTGCTGTACGATAACCGGTAGTAGAAAGGAATCGATTATATCTACCATTTGTTTACTCTATCTCCGTGTCGCTATCCAGGCAAGGTAGCAGCGGTATCAGTCATAAGAAATCTGACGCTTTTACGCTCATTAATGGCGGAAATGGCGGCGGCCGGTAAAGACCATTGCTGCACCGGCAGCATCAGCCGCAGCAATTACCTCTTCATCACGCACCGAACCACCGGGTTGAATAATCGCCGTAGCACCGGCAGCAATTGCCGCCTCGACACCATCGGCAAAGGGAAAGAGCGCATCACTCGCTACGACACTCCCGCGCAGATCAATGCCGGCCTGCTGCGCTTTCCATACCGCCAGTCGCGAACTATCAACCCGACTCATCTGACCGGCGCCGATACCCAAGGTACGGTCGGTAGCCGCGTAGACGATTGCATTTGATTTCACGTGTTTCACAACACGCCAGGCAAAACGTAGCGCTGCCGCTTCAGCATCGGTCGGCGCCCGTTTGGTCACCACTCGCCACTCCTCGGCTGCCAGCGGGGCACTATCCGGTTCTTGCACCAGCACCCCACCGGGAACGCTGCGGATTTGCCAGCGGACAGCCCCGGTAACCGGTCGCAGACTCTGTAAGAGACGACGGTTCTTCTTGCGCTGCAACAATTCTAAGGCAGCAGGCTCAAAATCGGGGGCAATAATAATTTCCGAAAAGATTTCGTTGACCGCTTCGGCAAAGGCGAGATCAGCTACGCGGTTAACAGCAATAATACCTCCGAAGGGTGCATCCCGGTCGGTAGCGAAAGCTGCCTCCCAAGCGCTACGGAGATCGGGACCAACGGCGACACCGCACGGATTGGTATGCTTAATGATAGCCACTGCGGCGCCTTCGGCGGCGGGAAACTCCTCGATCAACTCCTGCGCGGCAGCAGTGTCGAGAATATTGTTATAACTCAGTTCTTTACCGTGTAACTGACGGAAAAACGTTCCGAAATCACCGTACAGTGCGGCTGCCTGATGCGGATTTTCGCCGTAACGCAGCGACTGACACTTACGCCAGGCGAGCGGTAAAATTTCAGGAAGGGGTTCCGTACAGAGATAGGCTGCAATTGTAGCATCATATTCGGCCGTATGGGCAAAAGCCCTGGCAGCTAGCCGTCGTCGCTCGGCAAGAGGCACATTACCGGTACGCAAACCATCAAGCACAACCGGATAATCGGCAGGATCAACGAGAACGATCACATCTGAAAAATTCTTCGCCGCTGCACGCAACAGCGCGACTCCACCGATGTCAATCTGCTCTTGAGCTTCAAGCAAAGAAACATCAGGGCGGGCAATCGTTGCCGCAAACGGGTAAAGATTGACGACAACCAGATCAATCGGTTTGAGCTGATGAGCGGCTAGTTCGGCCATGTGCGTTGGGAGATCGCGGCGAGCCAGCAAGCCAGCGTGAATGGCCGGGTGCAACGTTTTGACTCGGCCATCAAGAATTTCGGGAAACCCCGTTATCTCACTCACTGCCAGGGCCGGAATACCGGCCTCTCGTAACACCCGCTGCGTTTGACCGGTGGAGATAATCTCAACACCGAGGTTGTGTAATACCTGTGCGAACTCAACGATCCCTGTCTTGTCGTAAACGCTCATCAACGCACGCACAACATACTCCTCACCCTATTCAAGACCAAACCCTGCCCGCAGCGACGGGCAGGGTCGTGTATCGCCATTGTACCACAAATCAAACCAGCGCCTCACGCGCTCGCTCGCGTAGTTGGGCAGCAGCCTGACTGGCGCGATCAGCACCAATCAAACGCCGTGCTTCAGCTTCAAACGCATCGGCTGCCGCCAACATCTCGGCTGCCGATGCCCGTGAAGGATCGGTCACCCCGGCAATTCGATACGCTTCCTGGAGCAGCACGTTTGCTCCGGCGCCGAGATAACCGGCAGCAATCTGTTCAAATTCTGGCGCCAATGACTCACCGGCTGCCGCTTCGCGACGCTCGATCAGCCCACTCTGCATTAATTTGGCAATAATCTCGCAGGTTCGCGCTTCTCCCAGGCCACTACGCTGGGCGATCTGACCAACCGTATGCTTGCCGTTGATCATCGTCAGCACCCGCCACTCTTCCGCATCGAGACTAATCTCGACCGTACCTGAAGACGGGTTAGGAACTAGACGGGGCACCATCGACAACGTGGGCGCTGCTTGTTGCTGCGCCCAGGTCTCTTGACGATGGATCCCTTCCATGATAATCGATTCATTGCTAACGGTAATCGTAATTTGGGGCGACGTCACGCCCTCGTGGAAACGAAACGGGCCGCTCGTTACGGTAAAGAACGCATAGACCGCTTCCAGTGGTTCTAAACCGGGCAGCTTTGCATCAACAATCTTTCCATCGCGAAAAAAGATCCAGCCGGACAACTTCTGTGCACCACGCCGGCCATCAATTTCAACGCCACCGGTCTTCTTACTCAATTGCAATAACTGGATGAGGTCAGTGAGCGAAAACTCGCTCAAATCACCTGCCAGCGCCATAGCTGCGCCTCACCTTTGACTAGCGCGTGTGATGTTGCTTAGCGTAACATCACAGCTTGCTAATGACAACCCGACTGATTGCCCGCAGCGTCTCGAAGACCCCCACACCCTTGGTAGCGATTGCCTCAATCCGCGGCCAATTCATCTTATTCACACCGAGGAAATGATCCATGGTTGCCACCGGTGTGAGCACATCTGGCGGCAAATCCCGCTTGTTGTACTGCAATACTATTGGAAAATCGGCAAATCGTTTATTTTGACGGGTAATATTCTGCGCCAACTCACGCAGGCTATTGATATTTTCCTGCATTTTGTTCTTATGCGAGTCGGCTACGAAGACCACCCCATCAGCACCGTTCAACACTGCCACTCGCGTCCGCTCGTAGAGTACCTGCCCTGGTACGGTATACAAATGAAAGCGCGTTTGAAATCCGCGCACCTTACCGAGATCGAGCGGCAGGAAATCAAAAAAGAGTGTCCGTTCCGTTTCGGTTGCAATAGAGAGGAGATCGCCTTTTACCTCTTTTGGTACCTGGCTATGGATATACTGCAAGTTCGTTGTCTTGCCGCACATCCCAGGCCCATAGTACACGATCTTGCAGTGTATTTCACGTGCAGCGACATTGATCAGAGCCATAGATTCTCTCGCGGAGCCGGTCGGATCAAGCCCCGACACGACCAATCAGCAGGATGGAAGCGCGGCTAATCACGGAACAACAGATCAATGGTATCTTCCATTGAAGTACGGAAGGCCGAACCAAGCACTTCATCACGAGCCTTATGCTGTTGCCGTACCCGTTCGAGGACGGCAGCCAACTCGTCGGTTGCCTTCTTGGTCAACACCTTCACCAGACCGATATGGGTACCCTTGTTAAAGATGATACACAGAATCCATTGTTCCTCGATCAACGCGATAAAAATATTTTCGCGCACCCCTTGTTGGAACGATGCCCGAAAATCGCGTTCGCGCAAGAGCTTGGCCACCTCACGCGAGGAAGCGAATACACCGGCAATTAGGGCACCCAGCGCGGTGATGTCCTGCCGGTCGCCATCGCCTTTCGAGGAGATGACCTGACCACTTTTATCGAGGAGCAATGCATAGTCGCTGCCGGTGTCTTCCACCAGCCGGGAGAGACACTCTTCGATCTGAGCGATCTCTTCCGAAGGTACGATGATACTTGTCAACTGAGGATCCATCGCAGCCTACCTTCACGTATGAGAGTGGCGGGTGTCGATGCGTTACTGCTTCAAATTATAACATACCGTTGTCAAATTGCGCTGAGCGCATCGATCATCTCGTCTCGATGTTTGGCAGCAAGAAAGCGAAGCAAGCCAAGATCATCGCGTGAGTTGGTCAACAACAAGAGCATGGCATCACTACTGATTGGTTCAATAATGACCAGGCCGTCATCGTATTCGAGCACTGCCTGAACGGTACGTCCCTTGGCGACTTCCCGTCCCAGCGTATCAGCCATTGCCAGCCCATTGGATGCTACCGCACCGATAGCATCAATGTCCACCCCCGGGCGAGTGATGCTTTCGATCAAAAGGCCATCAGTGGCCACCACAGCGGCAGCTTCAACACTCTCGACCATGCGGAATCGGGTTAGAAGCTCTTTCAGCTCGCTACTCATGCTGCCTCACTTTACCACACGCACTGTGTATTATACACTGTCGTTGAACCAGGATGTTTCCATACCATCACTCAATTTCACCAGTTGTATTGTTGCGTTCACGATCTTTCGGGGGACGACCGGTACGAATATTCCGCAGCGAGTGGATAGTTGCCGCCAATGCCCGATCAGCCCAACCATAAATGGTTGGGCGACTTTTCTGTAATTCATCGGCAATTTGGGTGACATTGGCCCGATAACCGGGATCAAATGTGGCGAGGTTGATGCGTGCAGCCGCAATGATCTGTTGAATCTCTTCGGGCGTTAGTTTGTGCTCGCGAATGAGTTTTTGGGCACGTTTGCTGCTTTGGTTGATTTTCATGCCGATCTCCTCGCCACACCGAATAACAAAGGCTGCGCCGCCTGTGCCTGGCGTTGGTGGTGAATATTGCGCTACACCACCTTCCGCGCACTCAGGTCAAACGGCCTACGGTCACTACTCACCGTCACGTATACCCATGTCCCCAGAAATCTTGAACGTGATGTTGTTAGTTGACGGTATAATTTTTTATCATCATACCACGCATCAGCAATATTGTCGAGTCGTTGTGTAAATAGTAACCTAATAGGTCTAGCGGAGAAGGGATAACTCGCACGATATGCTATTGCATGAGACAAGGATCATCATACCGATGTCGAGGTTTAAGGCCTGTACGCAGCTATGTAATATTTGACAATGATGCCTTCAACGTGGAATAAGAAGTGTAAATGTTTACACACGTTCACACCGATAGGCGTAAGCTATCCTGTGATACAATAAGAAATCATGACCGATCTACGCCTCCGACAGCGCGAATACTTGCTGCAAATCAGCCGGGCACTCACGGCACAGCTCGACCTGGGTAGCGTACTAAATCTCGTGATCACGTATGCTGTCGAATTATTAGCCGGCACACTCGGCTTTATTGCCCTGTTCGACGAAGAAGATGGGATGCTCCGTATCCGAGCCTCAGCACAGTTGCCCCGCGAACTCTGGCCCGCCTTTGCCCCTTTGCTGCACATCCCCATTGCCGATCTCAGCCGCTATGGCCCGCAGGTGTTGCGTGAAGTATCCCTTGATACCGGTATTCCCCTGCGTCAGATGATCGCGTTGCCACTGACGGTTCGTGATACCTCGCTCGGTGTGATCTATGTTTTTCGAGCTGCTCTCAATGTGGCATTTTCGGCCGATGATCGCCAGATATTACAAGATTTCGCCGATCAGGCAGCTATCGCGGTAGGAAATGCCCGCCTGTTTCAAAGTGTGTTACGCGAGAAACAGCATCTGAATGCGCTGATTGAGCAGTCAGCCGATGGGGTGATGATTATCGATGGCCGCTGGCGGATTACGACCTTCAACCACACGATGGAATTATTGACCGGCTGGTCGCGTGAAGAGGCGATTGGCCGTCCATGCGCCGAAATCCTTGGCATTCGCAATGCACAGGGGGTAAATATCTGCCTGAACGAGTGTCCGCTGCAACGCCATCCCGACCTCGCCAATCCCGTAGTCGAGGGTTGGATTACCACTCATGATGGCCGTGAGTTATTTATTCAGAATCGCTACGCACCGCAACGGGGAAGTCACGGACAGCTTTTGAGCGCCATTGCGAATGTGCGTGATATTACGGCCAAAAAGATCGAGGAAGAGCGCCAGAATACGTTTATTTCTGTCATTTCGCACGAGTTGCGGACACCGGTGAGTATTATTAAAGGCTTTGCCGAAACGATGCTCCGTCCTGATGGTCAGTTCACGGTCGAACAATACCGCGAAGCACTTCAGGTTATTGGCGAAGAGGCTGACCGTCTAGCTCGTCAGATTCAAGATTTGCTCGATGTCTCACGTATCGCTGCTGGCGGGCTGCGACTCGAACGGAGTGATGTGGCATTACAGCTATTGGTGGCCGAGGTAGTACGTCGCTTCGCTGCCCAGGTCGATGAGCAGATCGAGTTCGAGATACGGGTACCTGATGATATGCCGCCAGTCTATGCTGATTACGAGCGGATTCGCCAGGTTCTGAATAATTTGATCGAGAATGCAGTTAAGTATAGCCCGAATGGCGGCGTAGTTCGGATCGGCGCCCGCGCTGAAGGCGATATGGCAATTATCTATGTCTCTGATCAGGGGATCGGTATTCCTCCCGAAGAACAAGAGTTGATCTTTGAACGCTTTTATCGGGTCGACACCCGCCTGCGGCGTGACCAACCCGGTAGTGGGCTGGGGCTATTTATTGCTAGAGCGATTGTGGAAGCTCACGGCGGTCGCATTTGGGTTGAGAGTCAAGTCGGTCGAGGATCACGGTTCTTCTTCACCATCCCTCTCAGCCGACGCCGATTACCCGGTGAATAAAGCAAAACGTGGTATTCTTATGTGAACTGCTGAGGCATGGCTTCAGCGGTTCAGAAGAGCAGAGGCTACATGATTCTGGCGCTCCTCGTGGTGTTTCTCCTAGCTCTGATCTTCCGTCAGTTGGCACTGGCGTTGTTGATAGCAACGATCCTGGTCACTCTTGGCATGGCCCGTCTGTGGCAACACTGGGCATTGCGGCGGGTGGAATACCGGCGCGAGTTGAGTCAGCTTCGTGCGTTTCCCGGTGATGAGCTTACGCTAACGATAACGATGACCAATCGGAAGCTATTGCCCCTGGCGCAGATTCAGGTGTTTGATGCCATTCCCAACGGGATCACGGTGGTCGGTGCACCGGTGATCTTTAGCGCAAGTCGCCAGGCCAACCTGATCCGCAGAAGTACTGGTTTACGCTGGTACGAACGAGTTATTTGGCGGTACCGATTGCATTGCGAACGTCGTGGTGCATTTCGCTTTGGGCCGGCTCAGGTGCAGAGCGGTGACCCGTTTGGTCTCTTTCGCACTGATGAGACCTTTGCTGCCGATGCGACGTTACTCGTCTATCCAAAACTTCTCAATCTGGCCGATCTCGGTTTACCGGCCCGCGATCCACTTGGGTTGACACGAGCAGCAGCGCTTGTACGCGACCCGTTGCGAGTAGTCGGAGTGCGTGACTACACGCCTTCAGACCCGCTGAAAGATGTGCACTGGGCTGCTACGGCGCGCACCGGTACGCTCCAAACCCGCGTCTACGAACCGACAACTGCTCACGTGCTGGCACTGGTTCTCGATCTCGATACGTTTGAGTTCTACTTTCAGGGTATCGATCCTGAACTGGTCGAACATCTGATCGGCGTAACAGCTACGCTGGCTCATCATAGTATCAATGCAGGCCATGCGGTTGGATTGTACGTCAATGGCGCGCCGGTTGAAGATGAACATCTGGTACGATTGCCGCCCGGCCGTAGTCCCAACCAGCTTGCTCAGATCATGGAAACCCTGGCCCGACTGACAGCCTATTCAGTGCTACCCGCTGCCCGCTTGCTCCGGTTGATCACCACCGACCTGCATCCCGGTGCTACGATTGTGTTGATCGGCGCAGTCGCGTCTGAACCGGTTCAGGCCGCACTATTGCGGTTGCATGAGCTTGGGTTTCGGGTCGTCTGGCTCTTCTGTGGCGACCGACCACCACCACCGATACCCGGTGTCCGATCCCATTGGACACCACGACGACTTACTGACCAGGAAGCAACAAATCTACCCTATACCCCAGGGGGGTAATCTGGATTACAGACAACAACCGCCAGTACGTGCTATACTCCCTTTTGTGAGCGACAACAGAGTTGTCGCAAGAGTGATTATGTGTCGAAATTGATACCAGGAGATTGCTGTCGTATGCATCACAAAGTTGTTATCATTGGTTCGGGTCCAGCCGGTCTGACGGCGGCCCTCTATGCGGCACGGGCCAACCTAGAGCCGCTAGTCATTCGCGGTTTGCAACCCGGAGGTCTGATCGCCACTACCAGCGAAGTGGAGAATTATCCGGGCTTCGTAGATGGGATTGGTGGTTTTGAGCTGGCCGAGGCCATGGAAAAGCAGGCAGCCCGTTTTGGCACAACGTATCTCGATACGATGGTGACGAAGGTAGAAGTTGACCAACGCCCCTTCGTGATCCATACCGATAGCGGCCAGATTGTGACCGCCGATGCCATCATCGTCAGTACAGGCGCTTCACCGCGTAAACTTGGGGTGCCCGGTGAAGAGGAGCTGGCTAATCGGGGTGTGAGCTACTGTGCAACCTGCGATGGCTTCTTCTTCCGCGGCAAGAAGGTGGTCGTCGTTGGCGGGGGTAACAGTGCGCTCGATGAAGGGCTGTTCCTCACCCGTTACGTTAATGAGCTGGTCATCGTCCATCGACGCGACACTCTCCGCGCCGATCCAATTTTACAGGAACGCGCCTTCAGTAATCCAAAGATACGTTTTATTTGGAACTCGGTTGTGATTGCGATCAACGGCAAAGATAAGGTTGAGTCGGTCACATTACGCAATCTGAAGACCGGCGAGGTGAGTGAGCTGCCAACCGACGGTGTCTTCCCCTATATCGGGCATGTACCGAATACCGACCTGTTCCGCGGTATCCTTGAGCTTGACGAAGGTGGTTACATTGTTACCGATGGGCGTACCCGCACCAACGTCCCCGGTATCTTTGCTGCCGGAGACGTGACCGACCACATTTACCGTCAGGCGATTACTGCGGCTGGTGATGGTTGTCGGGCCGCAATGGAAGCAACTTGGTATCTGGCCGAGCAGGAACATGCTCGCACCAAAGCCACTGCGACTGCCGTCTGAAAGAGTTGTGAAATTTGCCCTTCACAGCGTGCGTCGGCGCCAATATAATAGGGTTGACGGTATGCAACTAGGAGGTGCAGTATGGCAACGATGCCTGAAAAAGATGATGAGCTGGTTGATGTCGGCGTACGCGAAGGTTACGAGCACCTCGAACAAGCTTACATCCTGGAGTATCTACGCAGTCAAGGACTGACCCTCGAACAGGTACGGGCAATGCCCAAAGAGCAGGCGAAAGAGATTATGCGTGCTGCATCGCTTTATGCTTCGACGCAGATGAGCGTTGTCGAAGCACGGGCGCATTTGGTGGAAGAACTACACGGTGGGCCACGTGCGCTCTAGGATGGTGAAGATGTCTTGCTAGTAGGAGCGCAAGAGCGGGTTTTCAACCCGCTCTTTTTGTGATAGCTTCAGCAAATCTCTCTCTACCGATGCGGTGATGGTCATCACCAAGGAAAACGCCATAAACGACGCTAAACTAAATCACTCCTGCTTCCTTCTGTTGCACAGGCACTAAAACTTTTTTATACTACAGCCGTCGGAGACGCATTCTCATTCAGCATACAGGAGCATACCGTGACGTCTCAATTTCATGGCAAGGTTGCACTTGTTACCGGTGCTGCATCCGGGATTGGTCGGGCCAGTGCCCTCGCGTTTGCCCGTGAAGGTGCACGAGTAGTTGTGGCAGATATTCAGGTCGCCGGTGGTGAGGAAACGGCACAGATGATTACCTCGATGGGCGGTGAAGCGCTCTTTATCAAGACCGACATTTCAAAAGCGCCGGAAGTTGAAGAGTTAATTCGACAAACCGTCACCCATTATGGACGGCTTGATTTCGCCCACAACAATGCAGCCGTTGAAGGTATCATTGCACCTACCGCTGATTATCCAGAAGATGAGTGGGATCGCACCATCAACACGAACCTCAAAGGAACGTGGCTCTGCATGAAGTATGAGATACGCCAGATGCTGCAACAGGGCGGTGGCGCCATTGTCAATACGGCTTCAGTGGTGGGATTGGTAGGCGCACCTGGGCTGCCAGCTTACTGTGCCGCTAAGGGAGGTGTGGTGCAATTGACGAAAGCGGCGGCGATTGAGTATGCTAAGACAGGAATCCGCATTAATGCCGTTTGTCCGGGTTCAATCTATACCCCGATGTTGGAACGTCTCCTTGCCCAACCCGGCGTAGAAGCCGGTGCCTTGGCAGCCTTACCGATTGGTCGGATTGGTACCCCTGAAGAGATTGCCGGGGCGGTTATATGGCTCTGTTCGGCGGCTGCTTCGTATGTGATCGGGCATCTGATGGTGGTTGATGGTGGCTTAGTAGCCCAGTAACCCTAGAATTATCTTATGAGGGGACGGGTGTCTAATCCGTCCCTACCAAGATGGTCATTGTTGCGGGGAAACGCCATACTGCATAGTTTCATGTATAAACCTTCTTTGCGATAACGCACACTTCTCTTTTCCACACCACGTGTTCACACGCCCAGCACTGCTTTCAACACGGTTGGAGTATCACTCAAATCGGGGAGTAGTGCGTCAGGATGATGCCAGGCCAGTTCGGCCATTGTGAAGGGGCCGGTTGCCACAGCTACAGTGCGAGCACCAAAGTTTTTGCCACAAGCAATATCACGCGGGGTATCACCGATAATGACGACTTCAGCAGGCAGAAAGTTGTAACGATAACGGCTAGACGCACGAACGGTTGCAATAAGCGGTAGCGCCAGACGATCAAAGTGGTCATCGCCATACGCACCGGCTTCGACATCAAGCCAGGGCAGCAGGCCGGTACATTCTAACTTGATTCGGGCCGCAGCCACAACGTTTCCGGTCAGTGGCGCCTGACACCCATATTCGGCCAAGGCCTGGAGAGCTTCAACAACTCCCGTAAAGACAGTAGAGCGCGCAATTAATGCTTCACGTTGTGCATTTAACTCGGCAGTATACAATTCAATAAATTCGTGCAGACGCTCATGAACGATTGCTGCATCAAGCGAAGGTAAACTCTCGCGTATAATCTGCCAGTCAGTTTTCCCGGCATACGAAGTCCGCTCGATATGTACATTGTGGCCAATCAGCTTACGGAGGGCAGTGCGCATCGCGTTGGCAGCAATACCGTCGGTCGAAAGAAGTGTTCCGTCAATATCCCACAAGATAAGACGTCGCTTGATTGCTTTCATTGCCAGCCACACATCTAGTACGTAGAGGATTGATCTACTAATTCGATAATCACCTGTATCAATTCATCGAGATCGGTGGGTTTCGTGAGGAAACGGTCGAAACCTGCGGCCAACGCTGCCCGACGATCACTCTCGCCGAGGCCGCTCAGAGCGATCGTCGGGCAGTGACGATATACCGGATGGGTGCGCAATTGTTGAACGAGATCAAACCCATTACAATCGGGCAAGCGCAAGTCAATGATAAACAACGCCGGAAGTGACACCGATACAGCCAGTGCCGCAGCGCCAGTAGCAGCTACTGTTACGTCAAATCCCTGCCCTTGCAGAAAGATGGTGAACAGTTGCTGCATCAGCGGATTATCCTCGACGAGCACGATCTGCATGAATCCTCCTGCCCGGTGATGCAGCGAGGGTCGATCGGCACAATCGAACCTGGCGCTGCGCCACCATACCTCTACGGATAAACGCCACGTGTGAGATTAGCGTCGGCGACTCGCTGTACAGCTAGGAGATACGCTGCAAGCCGTAATGGAATCTTTCGTTGCCCAGCCATCGCGTACACCTGCTGAAATGCACCGACAATAATCCGTTCGAGTTTTTCATTAATATCTTGTTCGTCCCAGAAGAACTCTTGCAAGCCCTGCACCCACTCGAAGTAAGAGACGATCACGCCACCGGCATTTGCCAGAATATCAGGCACAACAA
Source organism: Chloroflexus sp. (assembly GCA_017743535.1). GTDB lineage: Bacteria > Chloroflexota > Chloroflexia > Chloroflexales > Chloroflexaceae > Chloroflexus. The sequence goes on along the minus strand of JAGHYT010000007.1, from coordinate 22,251 downwards.
TGACGCCTCGTTCACCGAGGATGGCATCAGCTTCTGGTGTCGTTGGCCCATTCGCCCCCTCGACAATCAGTCGGGCACGGATTCGTTCAGCATTCGCACCGGTAATCTGATTTTCAAGCGCTGCCGGAATCAACACATCACACTCCAGTTCGAGCAATTCGCTCCCGCTGATCCGTTCGATGCCAGCAGCGTTGTAGCCGTCGAGCAGACGGAACGAGTGTTGTTCGGCATGGGCACGCATTGCCGGAATATCAAGTCCCTGCGCACAATAGTAACCACCGGAGGCATCAGCCACCCCGATCACCTTACAACCGAGTTGATGCAGCAGATAAGCGGCGGTGCTGCCCACATTCCCGAATCCCTGCACCACTACGCGCAGCCCATCGAGTGACCAGCCTAACTTCCGTGCCATCTCGCGCACCATCAGCATGACACCACGACCAGTTGCTTCAACTCGACCTAACGAGCCACCAACATTCACCGGCTTACCGGTAATGACTGCCGGTACCGTGTAGCCACGATGCATCGAGATGGTATCCATGATCCAGGCCATAATCTGGGCATTAGTACCCACATCAGGGGCGGGAATATCCTTTTCAGGGCCAAGCAAGATACTGATCTCAGTGGCAAAACGTCGGGTCAGCCGCTCAAGTTCGCCAACCGAGAGTTGCCTAGGATCGACAATCACGCCGCCCTTAGCGCCGCCGTAAGGAATATTGACCAGTGCACACTTCCAGGTCATCCACATCGCCAGGGCGCGCACTTCATCAATATCGACACTTGGGTGATAGCGAATACCACCCTTCACCGGGCCACGGCTCAAGTTGTGCTGGACTCGATAACCGGTAAAAACCCGCGTACTGCCGTCATCCATCTGTACCGGAAAATTAACCGTCAATTCGCGCTGAGGTACACGCAGAATTGCCCGAATGTCATCCGGGAGATGGAGCATCTCGGCTGCCTGATCAAACTGCTGTTGGGCAACGTGAAACGGATTGATACGGTGAGACGTCATTGTCTGTGTTCTCCATTGGTATTCAGATGTTGCTGCTGATACCTGTGCATAATCCGGACATACAAGAGCAAGGGGTCAACGATGATGGTTGGCGCCGTGCCGGTTACCAGACGTTTCAATCCAGGTCTTTGCGCATGTAGATCCAACCACTTTGACCAAAAAACAATCGACCAAAGAACGAGTGCCGTACATACAGCGCTTGAAAGCCAAGCCGCTCGTACAACGTGCGGGCTGGCCGGTTCGTCTCGCGCACGTACAGGCCAAGGTAGGTCAGCGCACGTGAACGAGCATGCTGTTCGGCCTGTTGCAACAGTGCACGAGCTACGCCACGTCGGCGCCAGGCCGGTGCGACCGCAACATCGGCAATAAACCCTTCGCCGTGCCCAATCTGGTGATCGAGTAACGATAGTGCGAAGAGTGAGCGAAGCGCCCCCCACCATCCCAGTACCTCGAAGAATGCCGACTCGGTAAAGCCACCACTGCTCATCATATCACGAGTTCGCAAACTGGTGGTACCGATGACCTGGTTGTCGTATTCGGCCACGAACATCCCCTGCAAGGCGGCTGCTCCCTGTCGGCGCCAACCAATCGCCAGTGCACGAGCGCCACGCTCACCACCGTGCGGGCCAAACGCAGCGCCAAAGGTGTCGGCAAAGGCTTCACGATGCAGGGCAACGATGGCATCAATATCACTCAGACGTGCCGACCGAATGACAATACCGTTGGCTGATACACCAGACGATATATCAGCAAACATGCTCACGTACACTTACTGAGTCTTGAGGCCGGCAAGCTGTAATTCTAGCCGCTGGGCTATATCGCGGTACATATCACCACGACGCTCGGCAGCGGCCAGCTTGCGTTGCAGGAATACGATATATCCCAACGCGACGCCAAAAGCGGCGAGTATAATCCAGCGCATACGCCTCCTCTCTGTTCTTACGTTGCGTATTCTAGCGCAGACCCAACAGAGCTTCAAGCCAGAGGAAATGATCTTGTCTCAGTCAGCAACCGGGCGATGGCGTTGACGCCAGGCGTAGTAGATAGCGATACTCCCGGCAATCGCTGCATTGAGCGATCCAACCTGGCCGATTATCGGTAAACGAACTAGAAAGTCGCACCGCTCGCGCACCAGGCGAGCAATGCCAGTACCTTCGGCACCGATCACAAGAGCCAGCGGTAGATCGAGATCAACGGTGTCGATGTCTTGCGCCTGTTCGTCCTGTTCGAGACCAACCACCCAGACACCGGCCCGTTGCAATTCTTCAATCGTCTGATTCAGGTTTGACACCATTGCTACTCGTAGATGCTCGACTGCACCACTGCTCGTATTAACGACGGCTGGAGTAATTTCGGCAGCACGCCGATTAGGAATCACGACACCATGGCATCCGACGGCCTCTGCTGTGCGCAGCAGGGTACCAACGTTTTGGGGATCCTGCAGATGATCGAGCAGTAACAGCAAAGCAGCTTCCCGTCGTTCCGCAGCAGCATTGAGGCAGGCATCAAGATCAACGTAAGGGTAGGGGCCAGCTTCGAGCATCACCCCCTGATGATTAACATCGCGCAACTGGCGATCCAGCATCTGACGTTCGATACGCTCCACCGGAATACCGGCTTGTTGCGCCAGATGAACAATTTCAGCGATGACGCCACTTTCCTGGACGCTCCGCGAGAGAACCAAACGGCGCAATGTACGGCGACGAGCACGCAGTACCTCGCGCACCGCATTGCGCCCATAGAGGAGTTCCGTTGTCATGACTACTCACTCAGTACTCAAGCTCACAAAGGTTCCATCGGCGCGAACAGACCTAGGTGATGTGAGGAATGTTTCACCCAGCCGCCTCGGCCCTCTCAACACCTCATCGCACCTGAGATTGCAGGTGAAACCGCAATGCCAATGCCAGTTATTTACAAACCAAACGCATCTTTGATCCGCCCAAAAAACCCCTCATCATGGTTGTCGTCGTGAGTAGTAAAGGTTTGGGCCAGTTCCTGGAAGAGGCGACGCTGGTGGTCGGTCAGTTTCGTTGGAACTTCTACCCGAATAACGACTATCTGATCACCACGACCCTGTTGCCGCAGATAAGGAACTCCCTTCCCGCGCAAGCGGAAGGTTTGGCCGTGCTGGGTGCCAGGTGGCAGGCGCAGCTTTTCCGTTCCTTCAAGCGTTGGGACACTGACTTCACCACCTAACGCGGCTTGAGCAACATTGATGGTCAGATTGAGAATAATGTCGTTCCCATCACGCTCGAAGAGTGGATGCGGCTGAACATCAAGAGCAACGTAAAGGTTACCTGGAGGCCCACCACGCGGCCCGGCCTCACCTTCGCCACTGATCCGAATCTGTTGTGAACTATCAACGCCAGCCGGTACACGCACAGTGATTTTGCGGGTCTGCCGCACCCGACCTTCACCACGACATTCACGGCAGGGAATGGGAATCACGAAACCGGTACCACCACAGGTATCACAGGTCGTCACCGTCACCATGTTGAAGATGGGCGCACGCTGACGGATTTCACCAGTACCGCCGCAGCGAGGACAACGAGTTGGTTCGGTACCCGGTTCAGCGCCAGAACCCTGACAAGCCGGACAGGTTTCGAGACGACGGAACTCGATCTCTTTTTCGGTCCCAAACACTGCCTCTTCAAAAGTAAGCCGCAACGTATAGCGAAGATCGGCTCCGCGCAACGGCCCACGGGTGCTGCGTCCCACCCCGACACCACCGAAAAAGGCATCGAAAATCGAGCTAAAGGGATCAACACCACCAAACGGATCAGCACCAACGCCACCGAAACCGGGCGGATTGTGACCAAACCGATCGTACATCGCCCGCTTCTGTTCGTCAGAGAGCACCTCGTAGGCCTCATTGATCTCTTTGAACTTTGCCTCGGCGTCCGGCGATTTATTCACATCAGGGTGATACTGGCGAGCCAGCCGACGATACGCTTTCTTAATTTCATCGGGCGTCGCACTCCGACTCACCCCGAGTACTTCGTAATAATCACGTTTGGCTCCCGTTGTCATACGGTGTCCTCACGACGTGTGCTACCGGCCAATAGCCTGGTATATCCTACTCTCCCACCTTTGGTTCATCAACAACGGTACCGGCAGCACCGTTTGATGTTGCCCCGGTTGAGATATGCTGCAACGCAACGGCCAATTCAGCGATACGATTCCGAATCATCTGCTCATCATCTTCAGCGACAACACTGCGTAGCGCCATCATCTTCTCTTCGACGGTTGCCCGCACGCTCGGATCGACGTGTTCACCGGCTTCGCGTAACGTCTTTTCCGCAGTGTACAGCAGACTATCAGCGTGATTGCGGGCGGCAATTAACTCACGGCGACGACGGTCTTCTTCAGCATGAAGCTCAGCATCGCGCACCATCCGCTCGATCTCTTCCTGCGAGAGGCCTGAAGAGGCCGTGATAGTAATGCGCTGTTCTTTACCGGTTGCCTTATCGCGAGCACTAACACTCACGATCCCATTGGCGTCAATATCAAACGTTACTTCAATCTGCGGTACACCACGGGGAGCGGGAGGAATCCCCGACAACTCAAAGCGACCTAGACTCTTATTATAACGTGCCTCCGCTCGCTCACCCTGCAACACATGAATCTCGACACTGGTCTGGTTATCGCTGGCGGTAGAAAAGATTTGACTCTTGCGGGTAGGAATAGTTGTATTGCGCTCAATCAGTGGCGTCATTACACCACCGAGCGTCTCGATCCCGAGCGTCAGCGGTGTCACATCGAGCAAAAGCACGTCTTTAACTTCACCGGCAAGCACACCGGCCTGTATCGCTGCACCGATGGCAACCACTTCATCAGGGTTGACACTACGGTTTGGTTCTTTGCCGAAAAAGTTGCGCACGGCTGCCTGAATCGCCGGCATGCGGGTCTGTCCGCCAACCAAAATAATTTCATCGATCTGACCTGGTTGGAGACCTGCATCGCGCAGTGCCTGTCGGACTGGCCCCATACTGCGTTCGATCAAATCAGCGCAGAGTTGTTCAAGCCGGGCACGGGTAAGCGTGGCATGCAGATGTTTCGGACCGCTCGAATCGGCAGTAATGAAGGGAAGGCTGATCTCCGTCTGCATCAGCGAGCTAAGCTCCATTTTGGCCTTCTCCGCCGCCTCTTTCAGCCGTTGTAGCGCCACACGGTCGGCGCGCAAATCGATCCCGTGCTCCTTTTGGAACTCATCGGCCAGCCAGTCGATAATTCGCTGATCAAAGTCATCACCACCAAGATGCGTATCGCCACTGGTGGCCTTTACCTCAACCACGCCATCACTGAGTTCAAGAATGCTGACGTCAAAGGTACCGCCACCCATATCGTAGACGACGACCAGTTCATCTTTCCCTTTTTTGTCAAGCCCGTAGGCAAGGGCACTGGCCGTTGGTTCGTTGACGATCCGCAGCACTTCGAGGCCAGCAATCCTACCGGCGTCTTTAGTAGCCTGGCGCTGGCTATCGTTAAAGTAGGCCGGTACCGTGATCACCGCCTGCGTCACCGGCTCGCCGAGATAGGCTTCAGCATCAGCCTTCAATTTTTGCAGCACCATCGCCGAGATTTCAGGTGGCGCATACTCACGACCGGCCATTAACACGCGCACATCGCCGTTGGGTGCAGCGGTGATCTGGTAGGGAACCAGCTCTTTGTCTTGTTGGACTGAAGGTTCGTTATACTTCCGACCGATAAAGCGCTTCACTGAAAAGATAGTATTTTCAGGATTCGTTACCGCCTGCCGCCGGGCAACCTGACCAACGACGCGCTCGCCAGACTTAGTGACTGCCACCACCGACGGTGTCAGACGCGACCCTTCAGCATTGGGGATAACAACCACATCACCGCCTTCGACCACAGCGACCACCGAGTTGGTTGTGCCCAGATCAATCCCAATTACTTTTGGCATGGGAGCTTACCCTTATCTCAAAAAACGTTCTGGTTTCTAACCGCGACCTACCTTAACCATACTCGGACGGATGACACGGTCGTGGAGCAAGTAGCCACGCTGTAATTCGGCAATGACTTTGCCTTCTTGCCCTTCTGCTTCTTCGTAGATCACCGCCTCGTGCAAATTGGGGTTAAAATCCTGCCCCAACGCCTCAATCGGTTTGACCCCTTCGCTCTCAAGGATTGTACGTAATTTTTGGGCGATAAGTTGCGTTCCCTGCCACCATGGTGTTTCAGCGACCTCAGGTGGCACATTGGCAATCGCCCGCTCAAAATCATCAAGAACCGGTAGCAACTTCAAAATAAGCGCTGCACCAGCATTACGTATCAGCTCGCTGCGTTCGGTTTCGGTGCGGCGTTTGAAGTTGCGATAATCGGCCACGGCCCGCATCCACTGATCTTTATATTCGGCGACCTGTGCTTCAGCCTGAGCCAGACGGTTTTGCAGATCGGCGATCAGCGCTTCTGAGTCGACAACCGTGCCATCGACGGTAGCCGCTGATGGCTGAGTAGCCGATGTGTCTGCTGATTCTGCCGCGACGGTAGCCGCTGATGGCTGAGTAGTCGGCGCATTTGCTGGTTCGTTCTGAACATCAGCAGCCGCGTCTTGAGCTGCTGTATCGGGTTTTACTTCTTCCGTATTTGCCATAGTTCCCTCACAAGATATATCTCAATTCACAAAGTTGCAGAAGTATCAACATCGGGTTCCGAAGGACGAGGATTCGCGTAATAGAGATCGGCCAACAGGTTACTCATCAATGATGCGATATAGCGCACCGTTGAGATCGAACGTGGATAGGCCATACGGGTTGGCCCAATCACACCGAGCACACCAACCAACGCTCCCTCAACACCGTAGCGCGCCAAGATCACACTGTAATCCCGCATAGCGTCTTCGCCGTGTTCGCCACCGATAATCACTTGAACACCACCGGAGGCGAGAGCCTGGGGAATGAGTGGACCAAGACCGCGGCCACTCTTAAGAATTTCAAGAGTACGGCGTAATCGTTCAATGGCTCGCTCAGCATCATCACGGCCACTGGCAGGCATGAACTCAGGCTGACTCAACATCTCAAGCAGACCATCAGAATAGATCTGCTCTTGCGCCTGCTCTTCAAAAGCAATCATCGCTCGCACCACCATATCAACCAGTGTCCGCTCAAACTCGCTGAGCGGGACACCGTTGAAGGTCGCCACGGCAGCCAGCTCTTCAGCCCGGGTTAAGGTTGCATCAGCGAGCAGATCGCTTACCACACCGGCAGCCCGACGCAGGTCATCAGGGGTACGACCCGGTTCGATGGGCAGGGTCTGCTGTTTGATAATCCCGCCATGAAAGACCATAACCGCCAGCGCCATCGTTTCGTGGATTGCGATCAGCTCCAGGCTCTTAAAGCGAAGTTGCTCGGCGCGGGGAGCGGTGGCAACCGAAGCGTTATGCGCTGTACGGGCAAGCACAGCACATGCCAGTTGCACCCACTGATCGAGTTCGCCACGTACCTGGTAAAACTGGTGGCGAATCATACGCTGTTCGGCGGGAGAGAGCGACGTGCGCTCCATCAAGTTCTCAACGAAAAAGCGGTAACCCGCATCGGTCGGGATGCGCCCGCCTGACGTGTGCGGATGGGTCAGAAAACCCAACTCTTCGAGTGCGGCCATATCATTCCGCACCGTCGCCGACGAGACTGGAAGGCGATATTTGCGTACCAGCGTCTCGGATGCGACCGGCGTTGCCGTATCGACAAACTCTTGTATGACCAGCTTGAGAATCATCTGCCGGCGTTCGGTCAGAGGTCCGCTCATCGCTGTATCCTGCCTTGCAGGTCATTATTAGCACTCGCGAAGCGAGAGTGCTAATGCTTCCAACGTAAAAGGTTGGCGTGCATCTGATGCACGCCAATACGAAGTATACCATAAGTTGTGCCAGTTGTCATGAGGTCATGCCCCCCATTCGCGTTCGCGAGCACCATCACCGAGGATACGTCGAGTTGAAGGGGCATACCCTTCTGGCATCGTGCGGAGCGCAACGGACAGGGTGGTCAAATCCGATACATACATGATCCGAAACCAGAGTGGCAGATGAGCGATACGTACACCGCGCTGGTGCAAACCGCTCAGCCATGGCCGCACCTCTTCTGAGACCAGCGGAATTGTTCCGACAACTGACGGATGGCGGATACCCAGCACATACCAGGAGCCACGATCGCATAACCCTACCACCACATCGGTGCCACTGTCTAAGAGGGTATAGGCATCGCGAATCCGCGCCTCAGGCAGATGTGGCGTATCACCACTAAGAATCAGTAATGGCCCTTCACTGGCTTCCGTGGCGATTTGAATGGTCGAAGTAACATACGCGGTCGAGCCAGTCACACGAAGTACGAGCGCCTGAAGATCGGCAATGAACGCATTAACCCACCAATTGGCTTCAAGGCCAAAGGTTTCGCGCAGAGCAGCCGATCGGTCGAGGATCAAGGTTACGCGCTGCATGCGCTGCTCCATCTCTGTAGGATACGAAATCACTCTTATTATAGACTGTCGTAGCACTTGGTAAAACAGGAAATTGGCGCGAAAGTTAAAAAATCGATGAAAATTTTCCCACCGTCCTCACCACTCAATGAAGCAATCATTACCGCTGGTTGCTTGAGTTTCATCAGAACTATGCCGCTGCCACTCCTATACTTATACAGAGCAGGCAAAATGAATTCCTGCTTGGAGGTAAGGAGGAACACGATGGGAACACGACGGGTCACTCTCGATGGCAATGAGGCAGTTGCGAACGTTGCCTATCAACTGAGTGAAGTTATAGCGATTTACCCAATCACTCCTTCCACACCGATGGGGGAACTGGCCGATGCTTTTGCTGCTACTGGTAAGCCCAATCTGTGGGGAGTGGTACCGACCGTTTATGAGATGCAGTCGGAAGGTGGTGCAGCAGGCGCCCTCCACGGGGCGATGCAGACCGGCGCCTTAACTACGACGTTTACCGCTTCGCAGGGTCTGCTCTTGATGATCCCCAATATGTACAAGATGGCTGCCGAGCTAACACCGGGTGTCTTCCACGTTGCCGCACGAGCTTTGGCAACGCAGGGCCTTTCCATCTTCGGCGATCATTCAGATGTTATGGCAGCGCGCACTACCGGCCTTGGGATGTTGGCTTCGGCATCGGTACAAGAGGCTCAGGACATCGCCCTGATTGCCCACGCCAGTTCGCTGGCCGGGAAATTGCCGGTGATTCACTTCTTCGATGGTTTCCGTACCTCGCACGAGGTGAATACGATCATTCTGCTCGAAGAGGATGAAATTCGGGCGATGATCAAGGATGAATGGATCCACGAGCATCGCGCTCACGCTCTTTCACCAGAACAGCCGGTGATTCGTGGTACGGCACAGAATCCCGATGTAGCTTTTCAGGCCCGTGAACGGATCCAGCCAATCATTGACGCCTTCCCGGCAGTTGTGCAAGCACAGATGGATCGGTTTGCCGAAATTACCGGTCGGCAGTACCACCTATTTGACTATTTCGGTGCTCCTGATGCCGAGCGGGTGATAGTAATAATGGGTTCAGGAGGTGAGACAGCCCGCGAAACTGCTTTCTACCTGAACCAGCAAGGCGAGAAGGTCGGGGTCGTGCAAGTGCGTCTCTTCCGACCCTTTGCCGAGGCCGCATTTCGTGCCGTATTGCCACCAACCGTGAAGAGAATTGCCGTACTCGACCGCACCAAAGAGCCGGGGGCCTCTGGTGAGCCGCTCTTCCTCGATGTTGTTGCGGCACTCCATGGTCAGCCGATCAAGGTGATCGGCGGGCGCTACGGTCTTTCGTCGAAGGAGTTTACGCCGGGAATGGCAGCCGCCGTTTTCGCCGAGCTGGCGAAGGAACACCCCAAAGAGCACTTCACGGTTGGAATTATCGATGACGTTAGCCAGAGCAGTCTGAGCTACGATCCCGATCTCTGTATCGATCCGCCCGGCACAGTGCGCTGTGTCTTCTGGGGTCTCGGTTCTGATGGTACGGTCGGCGCCAATAAGAATAGCATCAAGATCATCGGTGATAGTAGTGAGGGTGAGGCTGAGCGTTATGCACAGGGCTATTTCGTCTACGACTCGAAGAAATCAGGGTCGGTGACGATTTCCCACCTGCGCTTTGGTCCATCACCGCTGGCGACGCCATACCTGATTGGCAAGGGCCAGGCCCAGTTTGTAGCCTGCCACCAGTTCAGTTTCCTCGAACGATTTGATGTATTGCAGTATGCAGCACCGAATGGTGTGTTCTTGCTCAATAGCCCTTATGGCCCTGATCAGGTCTGGCATCAGTTGCCGTCGGTTGTCCAGCGTAAGATTCGCGAGCTAAACCTACGCTTCTTTGTGATTGATGCAACCGCTGTTGCCAATGAAGTGGGTATGCGCGGACGTATCAACACCGTGATGCAGACCTGCTTCTTCGCTATTAGTGGCGTTCTGCCCCGCGAAGATGCGATTGCGGCGATCAAGCAGTCGATCAAGAAGACTTACGGTCGTCGCGGCGAGGCCGTGGTCAAGCAGAACTGGGCAGCGGTTGATCGCACGCTCGACCGTCTATATGAGGTACCGATCCCACCGCCAAGCGAGGATAACGGTCTGCCAATGCGACCACCGGTACCGGCCAATGCACCGCCGTTTGTGCGTGAGGTGTTGGGTCCGATGATTGCCGGGCGGGGCGATGAGTTACCGGTCAGTGCGATCCCTATCGATGGCACCTTCCCAACCGGAACCACAAAATGGGAAAAGCGCAATATTGCGCTCGAAATACCGATCTGGGATCCGGCTATCTGCATCCAGTGTAACAAGTGTGTTTTTGTGTGTCCACATGCTACTATCCGGGCAAAGGTCTATCCTGAAGAGGCGCTTGCCGGAGCCCCTGAAGGATTCCAGAGCGCACCGGCCCGCTTCAAAGAGTTCCCCGGTCAGCGCTACACATTGCAAGTCGCCCCCGAAGACTGCACTGGCTGCGGCCTCTGTGTTGAAGCGTGTCCGGTCAAAGATAAGCGTGCGACCGGCCGCAAGGCGATCAATCTCCAACCGCAACCTCCTCTTCGTGCCCGTGAAGCTGCGTATTGGGATTTCTTCCTCTCGTTGCCCGATGTTGATCGCTCGCAAATCCCATCCGGTAGCGTCAAACATACGCAACTGTTTGTGCCGCTGATGGAATTTTCAGGGGCTTGTGCCGGTTGTGGCGAAACCCCGTATCTCAAGCTGCTTAGTCAGCTCTTTGGCGACCGCGCAATTATTGCCAACGCCACCGGTTGTTCGTCAATCTACGGCGGTAATTTGCCAACGACGCCATGGACGACCAACGCCGAGGGGCGCGGGCCAGCATGGTGCAATTCACTCTTCGAGGACAATGCCGAGTTTGGGTTGGGTATGCGCTTAAGTATTGACCAGCAGCTTGACCATGCCCGAATGCTGCTTGATCGTCTCCGCCCCATTCTTGGTGCTGAATTTGTCGAAGACCTGCTGCATGCTGATCAACACAGCGAAACCGGCATTCGTGAACAACGCGAGCGCGTCGCAATCCTCAAACAGCGTTTGCGCGAACTGCTGAGCAGTGATCCACCAGAGGCAGCACAAATGCGTGATCTGTTAGCTCTGGCCGATGTGTTGATCCGGCGCAGTATTTGGATCGTCGGTGGTGATGGTTGGGCTTACGACATCGGTTTTGGAGGGCTTGACCATGTGTTTGCTTCAGGGCGCGATGTCAATATCCTGGTACTCGATACGGAAGTCTACTCCAACACCGGCGGGCAGGCCAGTAAGTCAACGCCAACCGGCGCCGTCGCCAAGTTTGCTGCCAGTGGGAAAGGCGGAGTAAAGAAGGATCTGGCTCAGATTGCAATGACCTACGGTGATGTGTACGTAGCCCGAGTGGCCTTTGGCGCCGATGATGTACAGACATTACGCGCCTTCCAGGAGGCTGAAGCGTATCCCGGGGTCTCGCTCATCATTGCCTACAGCCACTGCATTGCACACGGTTACGATCTGCGTCGCGGTCTCGATCAACAACGACTGGCGGTTGAGTCAGGTGTCTGGCCACTGTATCGTTACAATCCTGCTATTCACGAGGGTTCGCCACTAACCATTGACTCGAAGGCACCCAGCATTGATGTAGAGGTCTACCTGCGCGGTGAAGGCCGTTTCCAGATGTTGCAGCAAGCCAATCCGGCTCGCTACGAACAACTAGTCGCTAGCCTGCGGCGGCAAGTAGCACTGAAGTGGGCACACTTACAGTGGATGGCCAATGAGTTGATCGCCGAGACGAAGGAGGGGCTGCGATGATCGATCTGAGTACGACCTATCTGGGGATGCGGCTGCGCACGCCGTTAGTCGCTGCCGCATCGCCCATCAGTCGCAACGTTGAGCTGGCTCGTCAGCTTGAAGAGGCTGGCCTGGGAGCGATTGTCATGTATTCGCTCTTTGAGGAACAGATTATTCAAAACAGCCTCGAGATTGATCGCATGCTCAGTCATGGAGCCGAGAGTTTTGCCGAAGCGCTCAGCTATTTCCCCGAACACGGTGTGTATAGCGTCGGCCCTGAACGTTACCTTGAACAGGTTGCAGCCTTGAAAAAAGCCCTGAGCATCCCGGTCATCGGTAGTCTCAATGGCGTCTCGGCAGGTGGATGGGTTCACTATGCACGTCTCATTCAAGAAGCAGGCGCTGATGCTCTCGAACTCAATATCTATTTCATACCGGTTGATACCAGCATTACCAGCAGCGAGCTTGAAGACATTTACATCGATTTGGTTCGTGCAGTACGGGCCGAAATAACGATCCCGTTAGCCGTCAAGATCGGTCCATACATTACGGCTTTACCTCACTTTGCCGCCCGCTTACGTGAAGCAGGGGCAGATGCGCTGGTGCTGTTCAATCGCTTTTACCAGCCTGACTTCGACCTCGAACAACTTGAGGTACGGCCGAACTTGCAACTGAGTAGTTCGGCTGAATTGCGGCTTCCCCTGCGTTGGATTGCCTTACTCTACGGACGAATCCCAGTTGAATTTGCAATCAGTAGCGGGATACATAGTGCAATCGATGCACTCAAAGGACTAATGGCCGGGGCCAATGTAGCAATGATAGCCTCGGCGCTGCTGCGTGGCCGGGCGCCTGATGTATTGCGCAGCATCTTGCACGATATGGAACTGTGGCTCACGGAGCACGAATACGAATCGATCAGACAACTGCACGGGAGTATGAGTCAAAAAGCGGTAGCCGAACCGGCAGCCTTCGAGCGGGCCAACTACGTGCGAGTCCTTGAAGATTACCGTCCGCCTTACGCCTTGGGTAGTCACACTGATCTAACCGGTCGGATGCTGTATCCCTTTATTGATGAAGTGTAGTCAGAAGTGCAGGGACGCAGTGCAGAAGCGCTGCGTCCCTCTCCCTCTGCTAATCAGATTGGTGGAAAATCAATCTGCGGTGACCATCCGCTGCTTTTCGACAACTGTTAACCCCAATTGCTCGCGTAACGGTGGACGAGGTCGCAGGTAATTGCGCACTTCACTGGCAATAATCTCAGCGGTCATACGCAATTGGGCCAACCAGGGCACTGGTGCCATCTTCTTGTGCATGTAACTATCGAACGTTAACCGTTGCACATCAGGATTACGGCACATTTCGGTAAAGACCTCCATCTGTCGCTCGTTCCCATAGCCCCAGATTTGCAAGAAGCGTAGGAAGCGATACATCGTGCCGTACTCTTTCCACCAGCGGCGCTCGTAGTGGCGTAGGTTGGCGGCACTTGGCACATCGAGGTACTCGGCCAGTGTTTGAGCAGCCATCTGACCACTCTTCATTGCCCAGTAAATACCTTCACCGGAAGTATGCACCACCAATCCGGCGGCATCACCGATCAGCATTGCCCGATCAAAAGCCATGTGCGGACGCGGTTCCATCGGCAATGCATGCGCTTCGCGCAAAATGACCTGACCACCATCGAGGGCCGAACCAAGGCGACGTTTGAGATTAGCCAGCAATTGTTTGGCAGCCGATCCATGACCAGGACCGGCGCCGATACCTACCGCAATATGGTCACGTTTGGGAAAAGCCCAGGCATACAGATCGGGGCTGACTTCGTGGCCGAGGTAGAGATCAGCAGTTTCTTCCCAACGCGCCATCTTATCAGGTGGCAGCTTGATCCGCTCTTGCATTGCCACAGCCCGCGGCAGATTCGGCAGGCCGAGGAATTTTGCGGTTGGTGAATAAGCACCATCAGCACCGATCACCACATCGGCCCAAACCGAACCCTCATAACCTGAAGGAGTACGGTAGGTAGCCGTCACCCCATGCCGATCAACCCGTAAACCGGTAACCTGAGCGTGGATCAATTCTGCCCCACGTTCCTGCGCACGCTGACGCAAGAAACTATCAAACACCTCACGCCGCACCATCGCCACATAATCATCATCACTAGGCACAGAACCGGCTACCGGCACGTGAGTCTCTTGACCCGACGGCGAAACGATCAGGCACTGACGAACCTTACGATCAATCAGGCTAGTCGGTAAGTCAAACTCACGGAACGCTGCTGGTGGGACAGCGCCGCCGCATGGTTTGGCCTTACTCAGCTCCTTCTCGATCATGATCGTCTCGATACCAAACGACCGCAGCGTAATCGCTGCGGTTGCGCCACCTACCGATGCGCCAACGACCAGAACTCGTGGTGCCATCAGAACACACTTCTAGGGGCTGATGCCCATCAAGCTGCCAGACCAATTGCTGCTGCTAACATGCCCCACACATAAAGCATGATCGCAGTTGCGTTGAAAAAGACCTCGTTGTTCTCTGGATCACGGATAAAGCGCGCATTCGGGATGCTCTGCGCTGCTAGTAAGATCGCAACAACCGTTGCCGCCACAGGATGGCCCCAGTAGTAGAGTAAACCAATGACTGCAATTTGGGCCACTCCCATGGTTATCACCACCATCCGCGCAGCGATAACCTTGCCATACTGTACCGGAATTGAGCGAATACCCATCAGCGTATCACCACGGATGCTCTTAAAGTCATTAACCGTCATAATGCCGTGGGCGCCGAGGGAATAGAGCAAAGCAATCGTGACGCTCTCGCCGGTGAGTGGAGCAAATGCCGAATGACCGGCCATCCAGGCTAGGCCTTCGTATGAAATAGCAACCAGCGCATTACCGATCCAGCCATTACGCTTTCCGCGGATCGGTCGTAGACTATAGGCCAGGGCGAAAATCAGACCAAGCGCGACAAAAAAGGCCACATTTCGCCCCAAAAATAGCGCAATACTCGCGCCAAGCCATGTCAGCACTGCCGTCAGAATATAGACGTGACGCAACGAAACCTGACCAGATGGAATAAGCCGGTGTGGCTCATTAATGGCGTCAACATCACGATCAGCGTAATCGTTGACCACCTGCGACAAACCGCACAATACCGGGCCAGCCATAAACATACCGAGCAGAAGGCGGCCAATCGATTCGTTCCATCCCAGAGCACCGCTGGCAATTGCCCCACACATAAACGCCCACGTTGGCGCAAACCAGGTTACCGGCTTCATGAGCTGGATGGATCGCGTTAGCCAGACCAGGCGTAGCCGCAGACGTTTGGGTAGCGGAAGTGAAGGTGGTGAAGTCAAACTGGTTCGGTCGCTCATATCGCTCATAGAGCATCGCTCTCTAGCGCGCCAGCGGCGCGGGGGCGCCCAAGCGCCCCCTTCAAGGAGTAGGTTAGCGGCCTCTAATCTGCGGTGGTAGGATCACGACACCGGCATCGTTATTGGGGATGTCGGCCTGATTGATCGAAGCCAGCGGGATATTGTTTCCACGATGGCACGTGTAACAACCGGGAACGTTGTACACCTGTCCATCGCCAAGGCGCTGGTATGAATAGCGACTTGCCGCCCCGGGGCCGGTAGGAATCTCAGGCTTCCCAATCGCACCGTAGCGCGTCCAGTTTTCGGCCAGCCATGTCGTGAGCAGCAACATCCGCTGCGCCTTCAGTTTGTTGTACGCATAAGCCGGGTTAAGCACATTGTCACCGGCGGGATTCAGCTCATAGGCAACGAAATTACGTGAGTTGTGGCAGAACGTACAACCAACCCCCAGCGACCAGGACTGATAGTTCATCACATTCTGGTTAATCGTCACCTGATCTTGTGTGCGCCCGCCATCGTAGGTCAGTGCCAGCGAGCCGCGACCACTTTCCGGATCATTTGGATCGAAAGGTTTCCAGACCTGATAGTTATAGATGTAGTAGAGAATAGCATCCTTCAACAAGACCTGGTCGCGAATAGCTTCGGGCTTCTGAGCAGGATCGAGGATTGCACGTCCATTGGCATCAAGCGGATCAACAGTCACCTTAATCGGTGGTATCGAGTTGATAAATTGGGCGCCGAAGCTTTCAAGATTGTTTGGCGCGTTGTTGTGGCAGGTTGCGCACTGAACGTAGTTACCCTTCCAGGCCGGCAAGTTGACAATAAACTCGGCGTTGACATCACGCACCAGACGCAGCATATTGCGCGCTGCAATCTTTTGCGGATACTCATCACTGGCGAAATTGTTGATATTGTGGCAGTACTGGCAACCAACCCCCAGCGCACCCGACACGTATTGTTGCATGTACGTCCAGATTTGGGCCGAACTCATCCCGACCAAAACCTGCACATTGACCGTATTTGGAAACTGTTGCACCCAGGCCTGACCGGCCTGAACTCCCTCATTCCATGCTTGCGTACCCAGCCAATTCTGGCGGCCATCAGTGGGGTTGACCGGTTGCGATTCGGTGATCACCTTGATTCCATCGCTCGGACTCCAGCGCGCACCGGCTGTTTTTGCAGCCTCCCGTTGGGCCCGACCTAGTGTCAAATCGTAGACCCACCAGAAGGTGGCTGTTGTAATTACTGCGACAACGAGTCCTACCGCCACCGAGACAACGATCGCTAGTTGCCGATCACTTGGTCGTGACGATTGCATGGGTCTCTCCTGATCCAGATCGGCGTCCCCAAAATAGTGACGCCAATGCAAGCGTGAGATTGCGGCGGAAGGGCGACGCCGCCCCTAACGTTCCTATTAACCAGTATACACCGATCTTCAGTATACACGAATTATTTCTAAAGGTCAATTTTTTATCTATGTGCAAAAAGCCGAATCTCAACCGCCTGCGAACAACAACCGCCAGCAGAGGCGCTGCTGGCGGTTGCCGTCTTACGCGAGCCGTAGCCGGCCCGCCACCCAATCAGATTCCGAACAACGTGCGCACGGCGCTCAGGAGCAGCGCTCCGCCGTTGGCATTCGATAGCCAATTGTACTCCGGACTGCTTAGCACGATGAAATGGATAAGCAACGCTACAACAAAGCCAAGAATAGTAAAGATGACGATATTCGTCCGCACCGGGCTGCGAGGTTGCATGAATAATCCCTCCTCATTTTACTCACTACACTAGGGAAGCCACGGTTTCCACAGATAGACCAGCAGGTGCGCGATTGCTGCGATGACACCGAAGCCGTAGAACGACTTCACCACAATATCGTGCAGCAGCCAGTCTTGATTGTTAAATAGCGGACGCCATTTCGGTGGAACCAGATCGTCGTCGTCGCGCATGGGCGAACCTCCACTTTTCTGCTATTAGCGAGATTGCGACCGACACCCGGCTGGTCTCCCGCGAAACTTCCGCTACATTCGAGCGCCCTTCAGCGGTATTCGTTGAAGACCATGCAACGGTGGTGTGTTGCCTAAATTATATAGGAATCAACGAAAAATGTCAATCCGTTGCTTTTAAGAAAAAAGATAATCATAGGTTGCGATTTTTCTCGCATTTCTCTCTGCGATCTCGGCCACCTCTGTGGGAGGCTATCATCCTTCATCGCCACGACTATGAGACGGCACTTCCTGCACTAGGCAAGTGGCGTCTCTAGAATGGTTCTGGGAACGATGGTGGGCAATGCAAGCTTCTCTTCGCCGCAATAGAAATGGGTAGCACCGGGTTCAGCGTCGGTGCTGCGGCACACGCCTAGCGCCGCTCACCTTCCTCCTTACCCCCTTTCGCTCCCACATAGAACGAGAAAGGGGAGAGGTAACGTGGTTAGTGCGAAAGTATGTTGGCACCTCCCGAATGCGGGTACGTTACGTGTCCAACGGGAAATCTGGGCTTTTAATCTAGCCGAAATACCCGGCTTGCCGGCGAAGAACAATTGAGGGCGGCTCGCAAACCACTCCTCCGGTACGGCCTCTCATCTTGCCCCACTATGCACCGATCGCCCATTATGTTCCATCCATCATCTGGATGTATCCGTTGTGAGGCGACAACGCTTATTCGGAACGGGGATCAGCGCACCTGCGTACACACTGCGAACGGGCGTACCAGAGTGCACCCTTGCATAGGCCGGCAATATTCGTCCTAACAATTAGCTGCTGCGCCGCTTTGTCATACACTGTCCCCCATCACGCATTATTTTTGCACAAACATCGCACCAGGTATCACAATAAAAAGGGCATTGCGGTGCGATTATGGCAGTGCTATGATAGGGTTAATCCATCTCTCATTTGCTTTATGTACCAACGCAGGTACAAAGCAACGAAGCTGCGGCGAGGTTGCCATGATTCAGAAGGAAGATATCGTCATCCGCGTAGCTGGCGAAAGCGGTGATGGCAGCACGGCGACGGGCGAGATGCTCGCGCAAGCGGCTGCCCGTTCTGGTTTGCATGTCTTTACCTTTCGGACCACTCCAGCCGAGATCAAGGGTGGCCCGGTGATGTTCCAGGTTCGTGCATCGAATAGCCCGGTACGCTCAATGGGCGATGCGGTTGATGTGCTCTTCGCATTTAACCGTGAAGCGTGGGATTTGCACCATGCTGATTTGGCTTCGAACGCGGTACTCCTCTACGATCCCGAAGAATTTGAGCTGCCAACCGAGTTTAGTGGTGTCGCTTATCCGGTACCAATCGGCGCCATAGCTCAGGAGGTAGGCAATCGCCGTGGGAAGAATGTGGCGGCGCTCGGTGTGGTGGCCGCGTTGTTTGGCTTAGGTTTGAATAAGCTCGAAGACATTGTACGGGCAAAGTTGGGCAAAAAAGCCGACTTGCTAGAGAGCAACCTGGCAGCGTTGCGCGCCGGCATTGCCTATGCTCAGCGGCTGGAGAAACGCGATCCTTTCTGGATGGAGTCGGTCGCCGAACACGAACGCTACGTGATGACCGGTAATCAAGCGATTGTCGCCGGTGCGCTACACGCCGGAGTTGAATTCTTTGCCGGTTATCCAATTACTCCCGCTTCGGATATTATGGAGGGAATGGCAGCGATGCTCCCTCAGATTGGCGGCGGTTATATGCAAGCCGAAGATGAGATTGCAGCGATTATGGCTTGTATTGGCGCTTCGTATGGTGGTAAGCGCGCTATGACCGCAACCTCTGGACCTGGGCTATCGCTGATGAGTGAAGCGATCGGATATGCCAGTATGACCGAGATACCGGTGGTGATCGTGGATGCTCAGCGAGGTGGTCCCAGCACCGGCCTACCAACCAAGATGGAGCAGTCGGATTTGAATATTGCCCTGCATGGGGGCCACGGTGATAGTCCGCGGATCGTGCTTGCTCCGGCCAGTGTCGCCGAGTGTTTTCATCTGACGGTTTGGGCATTTAATCTGGCCGAGCAATACCAGACGCCGGTTATCTTGCTCAGTGATTATTCGCTCTCGTTTCGCACCGAGACAGTTGAACCGTTTGATCTGAGCAAGTATCCGCGCGTTGATCGCTTGCGACCAAATGGTGCACTGGCGCTCAAACAGTATCGACGTTACGAGATAACCGCAAATTTGATTTCGCCGATGGTTGCGCCGGGTGTAGCGTATGCGCAATACACTGCAACCGGCCTTGAACATAATGAGTACGGCAACCCCGATTACACACCGAAGAATCACGCATTAATGACCGAGAAGCGCTGGGGCAAGCTGGCCCCCTTGCAACATTCGCGCGAGTACGTTCGCCGCTTTGGCGCAGAGCGGGCCAAAGTAGGAATTATTTGCTGGGGAACTACTGCTGGCCCCTGCCGCGGTGCAGTCTATCTGGCCGGTCAGGAAGATGTGCCGGTAGCAATGTTGCAGGTTCAGATGCTGGCGCCACTACCAATTGATGCGATTAAAGAATTTCTTGAACAGGTCGAGGTTGTGCTAGTACCGGAAGTGAATTTCCAGGGGCAATTCGCCAGATTACTCCAAGCTGAACTAGGGATTAAAGTGCTGTCAATGACCAAGTATACCGGCATGCCGTTCTCGCGATTAGAGATTCTACGCCAGATTCACGCTCTGAATGGTCTTGCTGAACCGGTCTTGTCTTGATGACGATATGCTTCACACGTAGCTTAGGATACGGAGACAATCATGACTGCTGTACCAATTACCACGCCGCCCGTTGTTTACAAACCGTCCGATTACCGCAGCGATCTGAAACCGATCTGGTGTCCAGGTTGTGGTGATTTCGGCGTTTTGGCCGCCATTCAGCAGGCGTTGGCCGCGACGCAAATTAATCCGAAGGATCTGGCTGTGGTCTCCGGTATCGGTTGTAGTTCACGACTACCCGGCTTTTTGCAGACATACGGATTGCATACGGTACACGGTCGTGCATTACCGGCAGCAATCGGGCTGAAAATTGCCCGCCCCGATTTGACCGTGATGGCAGTGGGTGGTGATGGCGATTTCTTCAGTATCGGGCTGGGGCATTTACCACACGCTGCACGGCGTGATCTAGATATTACCGTTGTGGTGATGGATAACGCAATTTATGGCCTGACGAAAGGGCAGACGTCTCCGACCTCACCACGCGGACATGTGACCAAGAGCACGCCTTACGGTCAATCAGCCCAGCCTCTTCACCCACTAGCGATTGTATTGTCGAGCGGGGCTTCATTTGTTGCCCGTGGTTTTTCGAGTCAGCCGAAGCAGTTGGCAGAACTGATTAAAGCCGGGCTTGAGCATCGCGGTTTTGCCTTTATTCACGTGTTAAGTCCATGCGTCACCTTTTACGATACGTATAAACTGTATAAGGAGCTGGTGTACAATTTGCCCGCAGATCACGATCCATCAGATCTCGATGCAGCGATGCACTACGCAGTTGAGCGTGAACGACTACCGCTTGGTATTTTTTATCGTCGGCCACCGCTTGAGCCACTGCCTCGTCCAACTCCAAAGCCGTTTAATACCCAGGCTTATCTGGAACGCTTCCGGGTGTAGCTGTCTAACTCTGTTTGTTTTATTGCCTAGGAGGGAGGGAAACCTGCCCTCCCATTTTGTTGTGAGTTCGGAGAGAAAAAGGTGTAAGCAGGGGTGCGGATTTGGAACCGGCATCCGCTAGCGTGATGAGGCGCCACACAAGAGTTTCCGACCGGCAAGAGACGGGCCGGAGGCCTGTGCCCCAGGCACGCTGGCAAGAGACGGGCCGGAGGCCCGTGCCTCAAGCACGCTGGCAAGAGACGGGTCGGAGGTCCGTGCTCCTATGCAAGCTGGCAAGAGACGGGCCGGAGGCCTGTACGCCCAGGCACGCTGGCAAGAGGCGGGCCGGAGGCCCGCGCTCCCAGGCAAGCTGGCAAAAGGCGGGCTGGAGGCCCGCGCTCCCAGGCACGCTGGCAAGAGACGGGCCGAAGGCCCGCGCTCCCAGGCACGCTGGCAAGAGACGGGCCGGAGGCCCGCGCTCCCAGGCAAACTGGCAAGAGGCGGGCCGGAGACCTGTGCTCCAGGCACGCTGGCAAGAGACGGGCCGGAGGCCCGCGCTCCCAGGCACGCTGGCAAGAGACGGGCCGGAGGCCTGTGCTCCCAGGCACGCTGGCAAGAGACGGGCCGGAGGCCCGCGCTCCCAGGCAAGCTGGCAAAAGGCGGGCTGGAGGCCCGCGCTCCCAGGCACGCTGGCAAGAGACGGGCCGAAGGCCCGCGCTCCCAGGCACGCTGGCAAGAGACGGGCCGGAGGCCCGCGCTCC
The DNA here is from genome assembly GCA_017743535.1 of Chloroflexus sp. Classification (GTDB taxonomy): domain Bacteria; phylum Chloroflexota; class Chloroflexia; order Chloroflexales; family Chloroflexaceae; genus Chloroflexus. The sequence continues at coordinate 310 of JAGHYT010000007.1, read as the reverse complement.
CAGGCAAACTGGCAAGAGGCGGGCCGGAGACCTGTGCTCCAGGCACGCTGGCAAGAGACGGGCCGGAGGCCCGCGCTCCCAGGCACGCTGGCAAGAGACGGGCCGAAGGCCTGCGCTCCTAGGCACGCTGGCAAGAGGCGGGCCGGAGGCCCGCGCTCCCAGGCACGCTGGCAAGAGGCGGGTCGGAAGCCCGTGCCCCAGGCAAGCTGGCAAGAGACGGTCCGGAGGCCTGTGCTCCCAGGCACGCTGGCAAGAGACGGGCCGGAGGCCTGTACGCCCAGGCACGCTGGCAAGAGACGGGCCGGAGGCC
>JAGHYT010000001.1:0-121064 GCA_017743535.1 Chloroflexus sp. | reverse complement strand
ACGCACAACAGACTCCCTTTATCAAACTACTATGCTCTATCCCATATCATACCAGGTTGTGCTGCGTGGAGTACCAGCTAAAGGAGTTGGGAAAGAGAAAATAGGAGTGAGAGGGCGGGTTCCAAAGCTGCCCAGGCTCCCCCCTCCCCTACCAGGTTGAGAGAGGACGAGGACCAGGGTGAAGGAGATGGGTAAGGAGAAATTAGGGATGAGAGAGTAGTTACAAATCTGCCCGCAGTGCGTGCGTCCAGACGCACGTTGGTGCACCGATGCTGTTCGGCGCCCAACCCGCCCTTTTGGCGCGTTCCTGAGACGGTCGTGGGTTCTGCCGATGTAGGACGCGGGTCCACGGCCACAAACCTCGTTTTAGAAGTAGTGATACCAGTCAGTCAATTAAATGCCACAGCAAGACGCGGGCCAGCAACCCGCGCACCCAGGCCACCGGCGCAGATCAGAGAGCGGCGAGAGAGTGGGAAAGATGTGCATCTGCGAACACGACCAAAAACTGCAAACGTTGAAAAGCCCTACCCATGCACCACAGGATGTAGAGATAGTCAGGACGAACGGCTGACCCGGTTCAGGCGAGCGTCGTAATAACGCCTTGCAGCATGCGGGCAAAAATGCACACATCTACGCAACAATTTGCAGGTTTCTGATCTAGGCAAACTGTGCAAAGCATGCTAAGATATTGCATATAAACAACTCTTGTACACATCAATCAAAAACAAACGGAGTACTATCGTTATGGAGTTTGAACTGACCAAACAACGCACTCTGAGTCGCCTGGATCAGTACATTCTGTTCTACTGGCTCATCTCGTTGTTGATAGGCATCCCGCTGCTGGGTGATTGGCTCAGGAGCTGGAATGTAGCAGCAACCCTAGCGAATCCCTGGTTTGTCGTGTTTTTGCTGGTCAGCTTCGCTTTCAGCCAGGTACTATACGTAATGGTAGCGCGCCATGATGGTCGACCATTCTTGCTAGGGCCTACCGTCATCTTCAGCATCGGCAACGGCGTCATCGAAACACTGGCATTTGCTACGGTCTATCGCCTAGGAGACTGGATTGGCAACGGGCTGGCAGCTCAGTTCTGGCCGAGTCTGGTAGGATCGCTGGGCTTTGCGGTCGGCTTTACCGCATTTGTGATATACGGTGGCGTGATTCATGGATTGTTCTGGTTGCCATATCTTCCCCCGCACCTCGACGACTCGCCGCGCTCAATGCGGATTCGCAAGCTACGACCACTCGCCGAAATGGCATTGGTATTGGGCTGGAGTCTGTGCCTCTATCTTTACCAGGACATCTGGACGGTTATTTTTATTCATATTCTGGTTGATCTCGGCCTTATGTTACGTGTGCGACCGCCGGTCTTTCTGATAGCAAGCCGTCAGAGTATGACCGAGTAGCGACTAGCGAGTACGTTCGCGAGTAAGCCGTAGACGCACAGTTGCGCCTAGCCAGAAATCTTCTTCGCCAACAGGCGTAGGGGTATGTGGACGGAGCCTTCTCCGTACTGGGCCACTGAACACACCAGAGGGACTGGCGAGATCAACAATGTGCGCACTCATCTCGCCAGCGATCAGGTGAGCGTGACGCAACGCAATGTCAGCGCCAAAGACAGTCAGGTGGCAGGCGGGATCGCTCCCGACTGTGAAAATGCCGATGGGCAGGGCCACCGTTCGTTCGCCCTGTTCATCGTGCAGGTGAACATACCAGGTCGGTGCTGGCGCTGGCGCCGATAGCGGTATTGCTCTGGCTCGCCAACGTTTGACGAGCCGCACGCCGAGCAACCCGGCAACAATCAGCCCGGCCAGAAACAACCATCCCAACCACGACGGCCCGGTTGGGGAAGTTATCATCAGTGCCGCCTGCTGACCACAGCCGTAAATCGTTACCATGCTAGGCAACGATCCCGTGAATTGCGCTCGCCAGCGCGGAGGTTCCAACGCGGTGAGCTGTTGTGGTCGTTGCAGCGACGCATCTTTGGTCCAGATATACAGGTCTTGCGGCGGATAAGGACACTGCACCAGCAATGCCCATCCGGTTGAGGAGAGCTGTTCAACGCCGAGAATGAGGGGTGGTGGAGGCAATAGAGGAACTGGAGGCGTCGTTGTAGCGGCTAGCAGAGCTGGACAGACAACGATTAGCGTAAGCAGGACAATCAGCGGGGTTCGACGATGCATAGGCTCTCCTCACACGGATATGCTTTTGATATAGAAACCGTATGAGGAGGCAAAAAGTTACACGATTTTGATCGAGTTTTGATGGGCAGTTTGCATCAGCACATCCCCAACTGCCGTGCGTGCTGCTCCGTCTCTCTACCGTCGGCAGGGTCATATTCGGACGATCGTCAGACGTGAAACCGATCATCACAGTTGCACAGTTCCATTGCCTCCTAGCCGTCGATACTCTTCGGGTGAAAGTCCCACCTCCTTGCGGAACACCCGACTGAAATAGCTACTGCTGGAAAAACCTACTTCCAGGGCGATGTTGGTAATACTTTTATCACTCTCAACGAGCAGCCGACGTGCCTGCAGGACCCGGTACCGGTTGAGATATTCGACCGGCGTTGTGCCCAGTTCCTGCCGAAAACAGTGGGTCAGATAGTCTTCACTCATCCCGACGTAGTGCGCAATATCCTGGCGGGTGATCGGATGGGCATAATAGCTATGGATATAGGCCATTGCTTTCCGGACCAGGATTTGCGCCTGATCGCTTAGACGCCGCCGCCGTTCGAGGGCGATCTGTAAATGGGCGAGGGTTTCACTCGCGCTGAACATACCTTTACTGAGCACAGTGGTAACCCCTTGACTGAGACGCGCCATATCTTCCTCGGTGAGGGTGCGTCCGGTAATGACAATAACCGGAATCTCGCGCAACTGTGGATGTTCGCGCATCATCTGCAACAAGGTAAAGCCATCCATCTCTGGCATCATCAAATCCAGCAACACCAGATGAACCGCTTGTTGGTGAAGGATGTTCAGGGCTTCACGTCCGGAACGCGCACACAATACCCGATGGAGCGCCCCGTGCGCCTGCACGATGCGGGCATGGAGTTCGCGCGTATCAGGATCATCGTCAACCACGAGCACGGTATGGGTGGTAGCCGCAGGATCGGTATTGAGCCAGTACTGATCAAGCACGCGCGTTAAATCGGCCAACTCAATCGGCTTGGTGAGATAATCCAATTCAATGATTGCACCATGGTGTTCGTTCATTCCATAGCATAGCAACGGCAGATTGCGTGTGGCAGGATTCGCCTTGAGTACGCGAACCGTTTGCCACCATACCTGATCACCTTCGGTAGCATTGAGAACAACAGCACTGTAATTTCGTGCCGAAAGTTCGCTTAACCAAGCCGCACTTTCTTCAACAGAAAAGAAACGAACAATAAAGCCACGTTTTTCCAGGTAATGTTGAAGACGTTCATCGTTCCGCCTGGAAAGCAACAACACATACGGTCGTGTTGAGACAGACGACGGTTGACGACGTAGTTTCCCAGTAGGTCGCGCAATTGTTGGGAGACGAAAGAAAAACGTTGACCCTTCACCTTCGATACCGCTCGAATGCACGCCGATGGTTCCACCGTGCAGCGCAACAAGGCGTTTACAGATTGCTAATCCTAACCCGATCCCACTATAGCCACGCTCAATACTGCGCTCTGAACGCTGAAACTCATCAAAAATATGAGCCTGCTCCGCTGCCGAAAGACCAAGTCCTGTGTCACGCACCGTAATGGTCACGGCATCGGCTTCGGTCGTCACCGAAAGACTAACACTCCCCTGACTCGTGAATTTAATCGCATTGACCACCAGATTCAGCGCAATCTGATGCAAGCGCGTGCGATCACCCCATACCCATGGCCCTTCAGATGGAATCGCATCGTGCCAGACGAGATGCTTATCGGCGGCCATTTGCTGACCAATTTCGGCCACGGCACGCATGACCGCCCCCACATCAACAACTTCATAAGCCAGCCGTAACTGACCGGCATCACTGCTGGTCAGATCAAGAACATCACTAATCAACCGACTAAGATGACGGGCGTTGGCATGAATCCGCTTAAGATCGTGACGAACTTGCATCGGTAACTGCTGAACACCTTCAGCACTCTCACGTAAGAGCAGGTCACTCATCCCGACGATGAGATTGAGCGGTGTTTGCAATTCATGGCTTACCATTGAAAGAAACCGGCTCTTGAGCCGATTCGCTTCTTCAGCCAGACGGCGTCCTTCGTTAGCCGTGCGATGGAGCTGTGCCGCATTCAGTGCAGCACTGATCTGCTGTACAATAGTGCCATAGAGATCAAGCTGTGCACAGTCAAACACCACAAAACCGGCCTCACCATCAACCCTAGGTAATGGGATCAGAGTAAGACGAAATGGCTCTCTGCTATCCAACCATTGTGCAGGGGGAAAAGTACGGCTCCGAATACGGATGACCGGCTGTTGCGGCATTGTAATCGCCCGCAACCGACACCACGCCACTGGATCATCGCGTTCTGTTTCAAAAAAACCGATCCACAGCAATGGTATCTGTAATTCAGGTAAATACCTTGCCAGGATGTCGTAAATATCGCTCTCGGCCAGAGCAGTCAGTAAACGCGCCGTAAGACGACCAACCCGGTTGCTGATTTGTTGTTGGCCATAACGGTAATGCCAGTGTTGAAAACGCATTGCCGAACTTATGGTGATACGGGCTTCATCGAGCAGCTTCTGTGCCCGCTCATGAAGGGAAGCATTGAGCAAACGGGGGTATACATCGCGTAGAAACGAAATCGCTAACTGCCAGTCGTGAGCATCAGCACCGGTTAAGGCCACCTGTTGCAGCAGCCGGGCAAGAGTTGCGCGAAACCGGTCAGGATCGGCAGATTGAACACTTGCAAGGAATGATTCGAGCAATTGCTGGCAGAAATGCGTAAGCTCCTCACGAGTAAAGCCATGCAACCGTTGACCGAGCAGCTCAGTCATTGATAGAATAACCGACGCCTGCACATTGGCATACGCCAGTGCATCAACCTGGAGAGTAATCATTTCCAGGGTATCGGCCAACACTGCATTCTGACTACACCCGCACGACTCACGAATGATCAGCCGGGTTGGTACCTGTATCAATGTCGGCAAAAGTTCGCGGTCGCGGATATGACGTACCATAAGTTCCAGCGCCTGATAGCCCAGCTTGAACAACGGTATCTGTACTGAGGTCAATGCTGGCTCGGCCAATAGGGCTTCAGGTCGATCATCAAAACCGATGATGGCAACATCCTCCGGTACCCGCCTCCCATGGTCGCGGAGAGCGGCCATCGCACCGAGTGCCGATTCATCATTACTCGCCAGCACAGCGGTAAACGGCACATGAGTAGCAAGTAACCGTTGAACGGCACTGTAGCCACCAGAGAACACATGATTCCCAAAAACGATCAGGCGTGGATCAACTTCGATACCAAATCGGGCTATTCCCTCCTGAAAAGCGCGGAGCCGATCCCCTGTGTCACCCTCCAGATCGTGCTGGCTACCGGCAATAAAGGCAATCTGCCGATGACCATGCTCAATAAGATGGTGCAGAGCCTGTTGAATACCGGCAGTATTATCGGCAACAATTGTTGATCCCACTTCCCCCGAACCGACAAAGATGACCGGATGGCCAGCCACACGTATCGCCTGCACCATCTGCGAACGTTCTGGCCGTTGGAGAGGGTTGATAACGATCAACCCATGGGTATTCCATGGCCCAACCGGAACAAAATTAGTGCCATCGCTAACCGCAAACCAGGCCGGTTGTGGCGGGTCGTCAATTTGTGCCGATGGCCCCATTCCGCAGGCCAATAGCAAGTTACAACCCATGTCGTGCGCTGCCTGACGAATACCGAGATAGATTGGACTCAGGTAGCTCATTGTCAAGGCAGTACCGTAAAATTGCCAACCGGCGATAACACCGATAGTTGGGCGACGCGAGCGATGCACCATTGCGCGAGTTTTTTGCATAGGATTCTTGAATACTACGTGCCGATATGTTCTATGATAATACAGTTTCGCATCATCGGCAGACAAGTGCATGCCGTTATCAACATCCTCGGCTACAATAGGTCGTGTTTGGAACGAACAAGCGATAAGGATGAAATATGGAACTTCCTCTTCACATCATTGAAGCCGTTGTTGCCCAGGCCTTAGCCGAAGACATTGGCCACGGCGACCTCACCACCCAAACGGCTATCCCGGCAGCAGTCCAGAGCACGGCGCACATCGTCACCCGTGAAGCCGGCGTGGTAGCCGGTTTGCCGGTTGTGATCGCCGTCTTCCGCCAGCTCGATCCCAGGCTTAAGGTACTATTGCATGTCGATGACGGTGCAACGGTCGCTGCGGGAACAAAGCTGGCAACGGTTGTCGGTTCGGCACGTAGCATTCTCAGCGGGGAACGGGTCGCGCTCAATCTGTTACAGCGCCTGAGTGGGATTGCAACCATGACCGCTCAATACGTAGCGGCGGTAGCCAACACCAAGGCGAAGATTCTCGATACGCGCAAGACAACACCCGGCTTGCGCGCCCTGGAAAAATATGCAGTGCGGGTTGGTGGTGGCTACAACCATCGGTTTGGCCTGTACGACGGGGTGATGCTCAAAGATAACCATCTGGCTATCCTGGCCGCCCAGGGTATTGATCTGGTTAGTGCGATCAAACAGGTGCGACAGCACCTCGGGCCAATGGTACAGATCGAGGTTGAGGTAGAAAATGTCGCAGCCGCAATTGCTGCCGCTGAAGCCGGCGCCGACCTGATTTTGCTCGATAATATGCCCCTCGACCAGCTTCGTCTGGCTGTGCAAGCCATTGCCGGACGTGCCAAAACTGAAGCCAGCGGTGGTGTCACATTGCAAACGGTACGGGCAATCGCCGAGACCGGTGTTGATTATATTTCAGTTGGAGCGCTTACCCATTCGGTGCGTGCCCTCGATATTGGTCTCGATTGTGAGGGGTGATCAACGTTTCACGGAACTCCGATCAGGGCCACCGCATCAATTTCGCTCCAACTGCCATCACGTTGCTCCAACGTGATACGTGCGCTCGTTACACGGGTCAGTGTCTGGTCGAAGGTGATTGTCTGAATAAACGGACACTCTGGCGCTGCTGTCGGTTCAGCCCGATAAACAGTCTGAGCCGTACCCTGCTCGTCAATCACTTCGACTAGCGTCACATAGCCGGGCTGATGATTCTGGTAGATAACCAGACCGGTGGCAAATACCGGCTGCGCAAAGCTCACCGTGAGTATCTCGCGACTATCAGGAGTGGCCGGTGCCCAGGCATTCGGGCTATCCTGACAGCCTGCAACATCAGGTGGACCAACAACCCCGGCAGGATCGTAATCAGGGGCGTAAAAGCTACTCGCAGTAGCAGTCGTCGCCCACTGCTGCGTTGTCTCGCCAGTTGGGAGACTAGTCGTCGGTGCGAGTGCTACCACCGTTGCCAGCGCCGCTGCATCGGTTTGCAAGCGAAAGGCCGAAATGGCACTGTACTCACCACTATTGTCACTGACCCAGACAACACCTCCAGGTGCAGCTACGATACCGTTAGGCAGACTGATCTCGCCGGGGTTGGGAATGCTACCAGCAGTAGCCGGTTGCCCGCCACGAGCAACAATCGTACCATCAGGCGATAACCGTAGGATGGTACCAGCATACGTGGCAAGGTAGAGATAACCGGCACGATCGAGATCGATCACCGGCCCCGCCAGGAGCGTTGGATCAGCGGGATCACCTAGCCGAGCCAGGACAATGCCATCAGGTGCAAGTTTAATGATGGTACCGGCAAAGCTCTCGGCCAGATAGATCATGCCATTCGGATCAACCACCAGATCGGACGGCGCCACATCGTTCGGTAACGTTATTCGTTCGATGAAACGTCCTTCACCGGTGAAACGTACAATACTGCTCACAGCCAATCCATCGTCACCGAGACGTGTATCGAGCGCATAGACACTGCCGTCGGCAGCGACAGCAATCCGTTGCGGCGCCGAGAGACCAAACTGTTCGGGAGCATTCCCATGACCACCCCAACGCCCAAGTAGCGTCCCCGTTGACGTAAACCGGACAATTGCATTTCGTCCGTAATCAGCCACATACAGATCACCATCAGGGCCGAGTGCAACATCGTAGGCATCGAGCAGCTCATCGGCGCCAAACGTAGTACGTAACGTACCATCAGGCGCAAATACCCAAACACCCTGCCCACTCTCGGCCAGGTAGATGGTCCCATCGGGTGCCGCAGCCAGACCACGAGCCGCGATGAACCGACTGTTGGGAGGACCACTGCGACCACCAAGCCGTAACACAAAACCGGGTGGCCCTGAACGCACAATCTGCGGTTGCGCAGCCATAACTGGCGGAGTTGGTGTTGGTGTTGCTAGCGCCAACATTTCAATAGAGGCCAAGACCTGCTCAATCGTCGCTTGTTCGGCCATCCAGCGCGTGAGTGCCGCCTGAGCCAGAATGCGCAAAATCCGCGTCTCATCAACCAGTACGATGAGACGCCCATGGCCGTTCGGGCCACTGAGATCGGCAACCACACCTTGCGCACGGCCAATCTGTACCGATTGTGTCGGTGAGATTGTATAACCCGCCGACTGAATAGCACTGCTCGCCAGCTCAAATACCGTCTCTGGATGAGCGGTTCCATATTGAGCGGTGAATATGGCTACCGGTATGGTATCGATCAGCAACAGCGGTGCATCAATAACTGTTGCATCAAGCGCTGCTGTTGTCGCAGCAATCCGTAACGCCTGACCTTCCAGCCGGCTCTGCCAGCCTGCCGGTAAACGGAGCCGCAGACCAAGCTCAGCAACGGTCAGGTCTTGTTCCAGAATGATCGCCGTCGGACTAGACGGCAGCGAGGTTGGCGTCGGCGCTGGCGGTGCAGTACAGGACACGAAGACACCAGCCAACAGGATAATAGCGAATAGATAGCACCGCATGCGATCCCTTCTGTCATCAGACCGTAAACGAAGTTGATTGAATAAACCGGCTTTCGTCTTTATCATAGCAAATGCACGCTATCCGATTCTTCAACCCACCGTCTTGTGCCTATCGTACAACAAACCACCGGCACAACCTCTGGCAAACAAATAGCGCACCGGCAGAGATATTTCCTGTGCTCACGATATGACAACATTGCAAGCACCATACCTATTTCATTAACGCTAAGGTTATACCTTTTCGTTATACTAATCGTAGCTCGCTGCGCCGTGCCGTTTGGTGAAGTGCAATATCAATTCTGACAGGCTCCGTTATGAATGGTGCAACTTTGTACAACATCGGTTTTGTCCTTGAACAGGCGCTCGGTCACGTGACCCATGCCAAAAACCTTCAGGCGAACATCAGTCACGATCCCGATGTGCGACCACACTGGGCGCTGATCCCTTTCGAGACCCACGGCCTTGCAGCGCGCATTCCTATCTACAAAAGCAATTGGACCGTGCGCGCCGGTCTACGAGCACGACGCTCGTTACGCCGACTAGTCAGGCAAACTACCATCGACGCTCTGTTTTTCCACACCCAAGTACCGGCAGTACTGGCCGCCGATTGGTTACGTCGTTACCCCAGTATCGTCTCACTCGATGCCACACCCTTACAATATGATCAACTTGGCCCTTATTACCAGCACGAATCGGGGCCGGCATGGCTAGAACGGCTAAAATGGCACCTAAACCGACGCTGCTTTAACCTGGCCCGCCATCTCGTGACCTGGAGTCAATGGGCAAAAGAGGGCTTAATCGAAGGATACGGGGTACCGCCTGATAAGATTACCGTCATTCCCCCTGGCGTCAACGTACACGAATGGCAGCGTCCAACACCGCGTAGCCATCATGAAGGGCCGGTAAAAATTCTGTTCGTCGGTGCCAACCTCGAACGAAAAGGTGGTTTTCTGCTCCTCGAAGCCTTTCGTGCACTACGTCCACTCGGAGTTGAACTCCATCTGGTCACCAAAGATAACGTCCCGCCCGAACCTGGTGTCTTCGTCTACCACGGCATGCAACCAAACAGTGCGCCTCTGAAAGCCCTCTACCACCAGGCCGACATCTTTGCGTTACCCACCTTCGGCGATTGTCTGCCGATGGTACTTTCTGAAGCCGCCGCTGCCGGATTACCGGCAGTGAGCACGCGCATTGCAGCCATTCCTGAAATAGTGCGCGACGGAGAGACCGGGCTGCTCACGCCGGTCGGTGATGTACAGGCGCTCACAGAAGCACTTCGGCGTTTGATTATGCGCCCCGAAGAACGTTTACACTTTGGCGAACAGGCAAGCAAACATGTGAGCCGAGCGTATGATGCTCGCCACAATGCCGGTCGCCTGCTTGAATTGATTAAAGGTGAAGTTGATCTGGCGCGTATGCAAGAGAGGATCGCGGCGTGAATCAAGTCTTGCTGACCGTTTCTGGCGTTATTCCACCCGATCTCGAACAACAAATTGCTACCGGTAAACGACCACGGGCCGACTACCTGGAACTGGCACGCCACTTTGGGGCCGACATCATTGATTATCGAGTGGCCCGCCAAACCGCTGGGCCGATTGGTCGCTTCTTCGAGCGACTGGGTGGACCAAATCTCCTACTGGCATGGGCGTGTTTTACTCGCCGCCACCGTTATCAAGCTATTTTTACCGACGGTGAACAGGTTGGATTACCCCTGGCTGCACTCCTCAAGTTTTTCAGCCCCAATCGTCGCCCCCGCCATCTGATGATCGTGCACATCCTGTCGGTGCCCAAAAAGATGGTCTTTCTCGACCGCTTCGGCGTACAGAGCCACATTGACCGTTTTATCGTCTATTCGACGTGGCAGCAGCGGTTTATCACCGAACGTTGGGGCATACCGATTCAGCGCGTACCGTTTACACCGTTTATGGTGGACGACCAGTTTTTCCACCCCCGTTACGCTCCACCACGCCCCACGCCACGACCGCAAATCTGTGCAGTCGGGTTAGAACGACGTGACTATCCAACCCTTCTCCGTGCAGTAGTCGGCCTCGACGCTGATGTGGTTATCGCAGCAGCCAGCCCCTGGTCGAAACAACGTGATTCGACTCAGAATCAACCGATCCCGCCGAATGTCCGGGTACAGAAATTCAGCCAGTACGACCTGCGCCAACTCTACAGCGATAGCCGCTTCCTGGTCATGCCACTTGAACCGGTTGAGTTTCAGGCTGGTGTGACCGCTATCCTTGAAGCGATGGCGATGGAACGTGCAGTGATCTGCACAGCTACACCCGGCCAGACCGACATCGTCGCAGAGGGCAAGACCGGCCTCTACGTACCTCCGCACGACCCGACAGCATTACGAACAGCGATCGAGCAACTTCTCGCCGATCCGGAAACAGCAGTACGTATGGGAAAAACTGGACGCCGCCTGGTTGAGGAGAGCATGAACCTCGACCACTACGCGGTTCGTCTGAGCAATATACTGTACGAGACATTGACCGAAACCGGTGCCGAACCACAGCCGATCAAGCACAAGGAGCAGCTATGATGTGGTTAGTCTGGTGGGTAATCACTGTTGGCTATTGGCTTGTGGGTGGCATACTGGCCTTCATCGTGGCTTATCTGCTCATCCTGACCGGCGCCGCCTTCTTCGCCCGCCGTACAACACCGGTGCGGGCGAACCCTACCACTCGCTTTGTCATCATGATCCCGGCCCACAACGAAGAGCGGCTGCTCCCCGATCTGCTCACGAATCTCAATCAGCTCGACTATCCGCGTGAACTCTACACCGTACACGTCGTAGCAGATAATTGCACAGACCGTACTGCGGCAGTAGCCAAAGCCCACGGAGCCATTGTACACGAACGGTTTGATCAAACGCTGCGCGGTAAGGGGTACGCCCTAGAATGGTTATTGCAGCAGGTGTGGGATCGCAATGAGCCACACGATGCCGTGGTCATCCTCGATGCCGATTCGGTCGTCTCTACCAACTTTCTGCGCGTGATGGATGCCCGGCTGGCAAGGGGTGAACGGGTCATTCAAGCATACTACGCCGTGCGTCAACCAGAAGGCGCCTGGAGTGCCGGCATTCGCGCGGTTGCCCTCATCGTCCTGCACTACCTGCGCCCGCTCGGTCGCATGGTGCTGGGTGGATCGACCGGGCTAAAGGGCAACGGCATGGTCTTCGCCGCCGATATTCTACGGCGTCATCGCTGGACGGCCTCGTTAACGGAAGACATTGAATATCATATGCGGCTCATTCTGGCCGGCGAGCGCGCAATGTTCGCTCCTGATGCCATCGTCTGGGCTGAGATGCCCGATAGCCTGAGAACCGCACAGACACAAAACGAACGCTGGGAACGAGGACGAATGGAGATGATTCGCCACTACGTTCCACATCTGCTCCGCGAAGGGCTGCGACGACGGAGCTTCTTGCTGATCGATGCCGCTATCGAGCAACTGATTCCACCTTTCTCGGTAGTAACCGGTCTCAGCATCCTGGTACTGTTCATCGCACTGATATTGCGTGATCCGGCTGCCTTAGCACTGGCCATCTTTATCCTGGTAGGACAAATTATCTACATCCTCAGCGGATTGTTCCTGGTCAGAGCGCCGTGGCCGATCTACCGTTCGTTACTCTTCACCCCTTTCTTCATCGTCTGGAAACTTTGGCTGTATGTGCGACTGTTGCTTGGGATCAAGCCGCATGATTGGATCCGTACTGCCCGTAATCGCGCACCGAAGTCGTAGGGCATAACCGAATAACCGTCTCACGGTGTAACGGATGCAACCCATCGATGGATGTAGGTAGGAGCATAGCGCTGCTGTCCTCTAAAGCGCTGGGCCTCCACCGATCTGCTCCTGCGACAGGATAGGTTGAATCGGCGCTCTGTACCCCTCGCCGTGGACACCGGTAGAGACAACGCCTCGCTCCTCCTCGTGAATTTCGCGAATCGTATTTCATCCATCGCCGAGGTTCATCCGTCGTGATGTCATGATGGATTATTTGGATAGGCTCTCAGGTGTGTGGCTAGAGTCCATCAGTTAACGAATCGTTCCCACCGGTCTTGTTTCCCTGACTATGGCTGATCGCGCACAAGCCATTCGATCTGATCAACATAATATTTCGGCACCAGATCACTGCTCGTCTTGAGGTAAAAACCGGTCACATAGGTATATTCCGGTTCGTAGATTAAATCATCGAGCCAGACATATATTTCAGCCCATTCCCCGGCAGCAATCGCCCGATTAAGACCGAGAAAGTAGAGCCGGGTCTCTGGAAACAATGGCTCAGTACTATTGGTCACCCGCCCTTCTAGCGTCACCGAATCGTCATTGGGTAGCCAGTAGGGCACACGATTGCTCCCTACGACCGAGATCGTCATGGCGTCATTGGCAATCGGTGTATCACCACCGCTGAGCCGTAAGCGCAAGGCTGCCACCCGATCGCGTCGTAGTTCAAGCCCGCTATCAGGCGTAACGGTAAAGAACAAAACACCGGTACTCTCACTAGGCGTCACCGCAATTGCATACCGACCCAGCGCCACAACGTTGGTCTGGGTCAGCGTCAGACTGGCAAGCAATGCACTGTTGGTAATACTCCAACCAGCACTGAGCGCATCGCGATACACTGGTACAACCTGCAAATTGCTGATGTCATTGGTAGTACTGCCCGCAGCGGTTGGCGTCCTTGGTGGTTGAGTAGGCAGCGGTGTACGGGTTGGTGGTGGAATGAAGGGCGTGGCAGTAGGTCGATCTTGAAAAAAGGGGGCAATAGTTGGCGTCGGTGCAGCGGCAGTCGGTATATCAACGCTTAGACGACGACCACAGCCGGTCAAGAGTAAGATAAGGCACAGAATGTAGATTATCCGCACACGCATACGATGGTTATCCTAAGTATCACAGGTATTAGCTATGATTGCAACGTGCCTATTGCGAAGGAAACTGTTGACAATCGGTTCGGTAAGCGTCTAATTCCAGATTCTTATGGAGGGCATTCAGAGACATTTGATTGGCTTGCGAGCAAAACGCTTGCGGTGGAAGTTGGTACTCTATCACAAAGACAGGCTTTCCCGACTGAACGAAGGGAAGAAGTTGATCACACTCCCGAAAAGTGAAGCACTCTTCATTGAGCAGCCAGTCGAAGTAGGGTAACAAATCAGGGATTTGTGCGAGGTCATTTTTTAAGCCAATGGCAAGGCCACGAGCATGAGCTGCCTGAGCAAGAAAGATATTGTAAGCAAGCTGATCGTCATACGTCAACGGAAAACCTGTATCGTTTACATAACCATTCACATTGTCCGGATCAACACCATCGCAACCCTTCTGCACCGCCAGCTCGAGTCGCGCTTCCATTATAGGGGCAAGAACGTCGAGACGACGAATATCAAGCCATCGCTCCCCTGGCCATCCCACTATCTCTTTGCCTAAGATTTCGGATGGAAATTGGGAAGCATCGGGTCGCCAATCCTCATAAGAACCTGCACTAAAATAGCACATTACGAAAATACCACGTTGATGTAGTGTTTCAATAATATCAGGTGGTGTATCGAATAAATCCAGGTTAAACATCTCTACGTTCAGATCAACATCGATCACGCCGGTGTATTGAATTTGCCAGGAAACTTTCAACGGCAGCACGCGATGCCTAGTTCCCATTGCTGTGGGTGGAAGGCCAGAACTGTCGCCTGACAATGGCACCCCAAGAGGTACTTCAGATACACAACTCGACAACATCAGACCAGCCAACACGAAACCTACGACGAGTGCGTATCGCATGTCTAGTGCCTCCCAGGAATCTCACCGTTCTTGTCTTCAATTACAACGATAAATACAACCTTCCTGTAATCGATGGCTAACGACTGCTCAATCTCATCACCGTTGAGCTGTGGTTCGGCTCCCAAACGACTCATGACTTCACTGCAAAAAGGTGATCTTCTCACCACAGAGACCACGGAGATCACAGAGACTAAAGATAATTTTATCTTTCATTGAACATATCCTTTTATTCACAAATCTTAAACGCTCTGCGTGCTCCGTGGTAAGTTTTTGCAGTGGACTCACTCATACGAAAAATGCACAAAAGGCTAAACCCTATTCTGTTCTACCGGCTCAGCCTGAAAGACACGCCAGGGCCAGGCTGGTGCAGGACGTACAGCCGCGATCTGAGGCAGAGCGTTGATCACGCCCATCATTGTGCCGACAAAGACCATACTCCCACCTTCCCACGACATATCAACGTAGGCGTAGACGAAGTGAGTAAAGATGTAGAGGGTAGCGGTCAGCGCAAAGACCCGTAGTTGACCATGCGGCATCAAACGTACCATGCGGGCACCGTAGAGCATCGTCAATGCCAGCAGAAGGATAAGGGCATAGAACCCAATCACACCGATCTTCATCCAGACCCACATAATCGAGTTGTGCGTGATATACTCCCACCACTCGAATACGCTGATGTCGGGAAGGGGAACGAGGAGATGAAACTTGTTCCCAAATCCAATCCCGGTCAGCGGTGCATTGCGAATAGTAAACATAATGTTAATGTTTTCCAGATCGCGATAAATGTTTGATGCTGCGTCGCGGGCACTGGGCTGACCGATAACTGACCGGACTGCTCTTGCAAGCATCCCCAGCGGCCCCTGATTGTTCCAGAAGACCACCAGGTAAGCTGCAAAACCGAGCGCACTGGTTGGCGCAATAATGTAGAAGAGGCGTCGCTTCTCGATATAGAGCAGCAGAACGATTAAACCAAGGGCCATACCGAGCGTAAGAAAACCGGCCCGCCGAAAATTAGCGATCAGACTGAAGAGGACGAACGGCGCCATCAGCGGCATTAAGAAGCGCCGGATCGCGCTGTCGCGATAGAGCCAGGCTGCAACCAGTAAGACGAAAAAGAAGTTGAAGTGAATGGACATCGCGTGCTCTGCGATCCGTTCCACCCCTTCCAGATCCCATTTCAAAACGTCATGCACGTACCAGACGCCAGCGACCCCCTTGGCAAACAATGCAATTGTCGCCACCCAGAAGAGTGTATTCAGTTGTGCACGATTTTCAATTAGATTCCCGGCCAGTAACAACATCAGCGGCAGATAGAAGATTGCTCGTACTTCCCATAAGGCAATGACCCGATTCCCACCATTGGCTAATCCGTATACCAGACCAATGGCATTAAACACCAAAAAGACCGCCGCTGGCCAGAACAGAGGGCCAAAGTGAATTCGTAGTCGCCGCTCGGTAGCTGCTCGTACAATCCAGACTAACAGTGTCCAGACAATTGTCAGTTCCAGCGGACTAAACGAGAACGAGTCGGATACATACATGATCGATTCGCGACTCGATAGATTTTTGGTGAAGGGATACCACGGATGGAGGGAACGATCCCCAAACAGGGTCAGGCCGAGGATCGCATACACACCAAAGCGCGGCTGGATTGCCGTTGCGATTAGAACGCCGCCAAAGATGAGAAACGATAACACCGCTTCAGGACTCATGCGGCGGCGCAGGAGTACCAGTACGACTCCGCTCAGGACACAAATCACCAGGAAGAGGATCCACCAGCGGCGTTCGTTACGCCGGGCAACCGCCATGACATCAGGATAACGCGGAATAAGAAGATCAAGCATAGAAGTTTCCACCGGTTACGCAACTTGCTTACCGGTTAAATCAGGTTAAAGAAGTAGTACCCCGCAACCACCAGCGCACTCAAACCGATCATGATTATCACCAGATCACGCAGACGCCAGTGTGGGGTAAGGATACCGATGAACAGACACAACACCAGAAAAGCAACGAAGAACTTCATAGCTACTCCTGAGGGATCAGGCGCAGGATCCAGCGTGGAGTGGCAATCTGAGCCTGATTGAGAATAACTCCCAATATCGGTATATGCTTTATATCGTTGAGGGCACGTTGAACTTCGGTTATCGGTGTTACTCCCTGCCGAACCACCAGCGCACAGGCCGAGGTCAAGGCCGCTAGCGCTAGCGTATCGCTGGTTTCGAGCACCGCCGGGAGATCAAACAACACGTGATCAAATTGTTCATCAAGCATCTTAACGAGCGTCCGCAATTCATTCCCACGTGCCAATAATGGGCGCTGATGAGCGGGCGCTGAACCAGCCGGGAGTAGAAAGAGGCCCGCATAATTTGTCGGTAGCAATGCTTCAGCGAGCGTCGCCTGACCACGCAACACTTCAGCAACGCCGGGCAGAGCGGGTAGCGGACGAGGAGCAGGCGGTGGTTCGCGACGTCGGCCACCTTTTGGTTGTTCTGGCGGTGGATTAAGCACACTCAACATACCCGGTACAAGCCAGTTCAGCTCCACGACACAAACCCGCTTACCGGTATCGTGAGCCAGTGTCACGGCAGTGGCCAACGTAATATAACTTACACCTTCGCCTCGCAATGCAGCCGTAAACCCGATCCGACCCGGCAAACGCTGCTCGACGATCAGGTCAGTTAACATCCGCCGGATCTGAGCGATCTGCTCACCAGCGAAGGAGCGGCGCAGATTGCCGTCAGCCGTCTCGAGGGTTAATGCCAATTCTGCCAATTCTGTTGGCGTCTCATGGGTCTGTTTTTTCCGCAATCTAAACATAGGATCGCCTCATATATCAGGCTGCACCGTGTGAGCCAAAGATTATCTCGCCAGTAGTGAAGGGGAACGCCACGCGACCATCTGATAAACAGCAGTACCGTTTACACTTGCGGTTGCAGTGAAGGCTGATCTGCTTCGACAGCAGTAGTCACAGGCGTCGGACTCGGCATCTCAGCGCTTGCTGGGATGAATGCCAGCAATGGCACACCAAGACCGTTCTGGACATCAATTGGGAAGCGAAGACTGCGATCGAGAAACGCGCCTCCACCGATCAGGCTAGCCGATAAGAATACGCCGATTGCGACAAAGATGATCATGTTCTTAATAAAGCCGGTCAGCGAAAACTCGGCCCGCAATGGAATTTCAGGCTGATCGATAATCTGGTACGTCTGGCGGATCAGACTCTCATTCTTTACCAACGCCAGCCGGGCACTCTCTTCATTCTCTTGGGCAGCACTGAGCCGTTCTTCAGCGCGAGCCAATGCCGCCTTCAACTGATCGAGCTGGAACTGTTCGCCGGGCGGACGATCACCGCGTACCGGTTCAGGGTTTGCGCTCAGGAAATCGATCAGTGCCTGACGGGCAGCATCAACCTCAGCCTGATATGGTGCGATCAGCTCTTCAAAAAACTTCTGCGCCGCCATACTCTCTTGAAAATCGTTGTTCATCTTCCACTTTAGATACGTGTCCATCGTCGCCGTGACCATCTGGTACGACAGCTCCGGATCATCGGTTGTGGCCCGAATCTCAACGAGCTTGTCGCCTATTACATTCACGCTAATGGTCTCACGGAAGAAGGTGAACGTTTCCCATACAACGTCTGGGCCGCCAGCCATCAACGGTTCGAGCTTGGTCTGCTGAATTGCCGAGCGCACGAAGGCGTTGGTGGCCAGTAATTCCTGGATTTCATTGGTCGTCGCCTGCGCCGGTGTGACCCACCACGAAACATCACTGTTCGATGAAGTCAGTGATGCCAGCAGACTCTCTTTCTCCACATAAATCTTACCGCTCGAAAGATATTCTGGCGGCGACAAGAAAATGTACCCAACCCCGATTGCGATAGCAAGCAGAAACGGGGCTAGACTAAGCAGAGGCCGACGGAAAAAACTTTCCAGAAGCCGCAGAATGATTAACCGTACCATGCCATAAACCTCTCTGCACTGAAATGTCAGCACATGACGTGCTACCTTTTCTATCTACATCATACCAGTAATCACCTTTTGAGAGGTGAACGGAAGTTGTTCAATTCTTCATTCATCATATGAGGAGCCTTGCGAAGGTGAGGGCGGTATAGTGCATCAATATGATATATTTTTATACACATCACTCTGCCAACACAGACTACGGTACCGAAGAGTCAGTTAACAATTTCGTTAGTCTGATCCTAATCATATAGCATTCAGTGAACCAATCTGGCACAATGAACACAACTTTATTATCGTTGTTATCGATTGAAGGACTTGTCGATGCAGAAACACACCTCACCCAAGCTCTTACGGATTCTCTACGAAGAACTCGCTGCGGTGCAACCGCGTATGTGGTTAATCAGTGGCCTGATTCACCTTTTGCCGCGTTACACAGCTTCACGTGTACGCCCGCTCTTGCTCCGCCTGGCCGGTTTTCACATTGGCCGCAGTACTATCATTATGGGGCCGCTACGCCTGCACGGCTTCGGTCCGATTCACAAGCGACTCCGTATTGGTTCGTACTGCATCATTAATACCGACTGCTTTCTTGATCTAAACGATCAGATCACGATTGCTGATCACGTCGGGATTGGTCACGAAGTTATGATACTTACCACTTCCCACCAGATGGGCGGGGCAAATCATCGGGTCGGCCCATTAACAACTGCTCCGGTCACGATTGAAACAGGAGCCTGGATCGGTGCACGAGTGTTAATTCTGCCAGGTGTTCAGATTGGCGCCGGGAGTGTGGTGGCTGCTGGGAGTGTTGTCACACGACCAGTACCGGCCAATACGATGGTTGGTGGTGTACCGGCCAGGCCGATCCGTTCTCTGGCAGAGTAGGGATAATCCGACATCCAGCGATAGATTGCTCTTCGTGGGAATGAACAAGTTATCGCCTGCCATACACCTTCCTTATCTTCAGGGCGAGAAAGAGAAGTGAGTGGGAGAATGGTGCAGTGCCTGGATGTACTGCACCACGATGTGCTGCATAACATTGTCAGACAATAGCTCAGACCGGTTACTCACGACAGGACGTCGGCCAGCGGCCCGCGCTCCCAGGGAAGACGCGCATGTTCAGACACCCTATCCTGAAGCATGATTAAAAAACCTGGACGTTTGATCTGGTTCTACAATGGCATTTCAAACGACTGATGGGAACCGTTGGCAGGCAGAGCATGCATCGCACCTCCGCGATGGCAGAGTTGTTCAATGTGTTCCGTACCCGTGCTGCGGAGTACGCCTGGCGGCCCTCACCTTCCCCCTGGCCCCCTTCCTCTCCCCATGGGGGAGAGGAAGGGGGGAACATTGGGGCTGGAGAGAAAGAACGTTGGCAACCTCTCACGCAATGGTTGCACAGGCATGGTACGCGCCCAATGAGAAATCTGGGTTTTTGATCAGGCTCTTATAGCGTCTACCCGGCGCTGCCCCGCGACACAACCGGTACCCAGATGCGGTACGGTGAAAAGATGGTAATCGTCGCACCACTCTCCTCTTCTTCTTTCGGATCACCATTATCATTAGGATCGGGATCAAGACCGGGATTTGAAATATCCGTGACAATAATGTTCCCAGAGCGGGCTGTGATATTCACATGATTGGAAAAGACAATCGGACCTGTCGGCGGCTTAACCCAAATTATCAACCGTAGACGAGCAGTCTGACCAGCGGCTAGGCTCTGATTAGCGGCCAGTAATTCACGGTCAGTTCGACCATCAAAATTGGGATTAATGGCCAATGCAGTGAAGCCACTTCCGCTGACAACGCTTAATTCAACCAGTTCCCAGGTCTCAGCACCGGCAAAGACGGTCGCCAGATCATCGGTAGCCTGTAGCTCGGTGACCGGATCGGCGCCCAAATTACGGATCGTGATCAGGTACTCTAAACGGTAGCCATCCTGATCGTTGCGCCGTTCTTCAACAGCCGGAAACACATATTTGGCAGCACCAACGCCACTCACACATTGCTTGAGATTAATCTGGGTCATAGCGAAATCATCACCGAAGGTGTTGTTGGTCAGACTATCGATCTGGAGGGTAACGCTGGTAACACCGTTACCGGTGGTAAAGGCATATTGAATGGGCACCCACCGATCTGGGGTTTTCGGCACAACGGTCGTACCAACCGACGTACCATTTACCCGCAATTCGATGACCGGATCGGCGGCGCCGTTGGCACTCTTCACCGGATCGAGCAGATTGTCAAAGTAGGCAAAGAAGTTGTAGGTTGTGTTAGGCGCTACTGTAACGACTTGTGTCCACAGGTTAACGCGACCGCCACCAGCGCTGTAATTATCAGCACTCGGATTAGAATAGAAGTAGGTATTGGTAGCCGGAACATCACGCTGGACATCACCCGGAAACGGACGCCCGAAAATGTAAGGATTTGTCTCGAAGGGGGGATACACAACACTCCCGTTCTGAATGGAGAAGCCACCGCCATTACTATCATCGGGATAAACCCCTAGCCCACGATCAGTGAGCGCCGAGGTAAAACCGGTTGCGCCCTGAGAAAAATCGCCATTCTGTACCAGATTGTCTCCCCCGACCACAGTGTTCGCCGGACAACCGTTGGCACCGATGTTATAGATAGCAGCATTAGCCGGTTTGAATGGCAGCATACTTCCCCATACAGTAAGCAATACGATTAGGAGTGCGAAGCGTTTGGTCATATTAGCCCCCTTTAGGCAGAAATGTTAAGAGCGTTATAGAGTACGGTGGAAAGGTATAAGGATGATCGGAACGGTGATCAGTCGGTATCTCCTCTCGAGTGAGTGATACCACTTCAGCCAGAAGATCAGAGGCACTTACAATCGTAATCTGGGCTTGCCAGTCACCTGTCGGTAAACCAACGGTACCCGTAATCGACTGGGCCGTCTTGTTAATAGCCAGTACTGTCAGTCTCCCATCCGTGTGGCGTCCGGCGTACACACTTAAGGTTGTAACCGGATCGATTGTTGTCTTTGTGGCCAAGAGTTCATCACCAAAGCCACTCCAGAGCATCAGAGCGTAGTATTGGGGATGTGGTTCAAAGGTATCGGCATGAAGGAGACCATAATCGGTATCATTGGCCGCACGACCATTTGCCAGATCCCACTGATTGGCAATCGCCACCCCATGCACTGCCATCTGACCAATCGTATCGGCCACAAAGAGCAGATTAACGGCACGTCGCATTAATTGGGCGTTATCCAAATCCTGGAACGAAATCATGTTGTACTCGGTCACAGCAATCGGCACCTGGCGCCCTAAATGGCGCTCAAAAGCCGACCGCAGCCCAGCCGTGATCTTTGCCCAACTGCGTTGCGGCTGTTGGAGCGCCCCCGCCGGATTTTCAGGTGGTTGAAAGTAGGGATAATAGTGGACAACATAGAAATCAAGCCTGTCGCCAGCACCAGCGATCACCCGATTACCCCAATCGTTCCATTCAGCGGGGTTCTCAACCCCAACTGCACCGATCTGAATAGTCGGATCAACCTCCTTCATTGCCTCATAGAAAGCTAGATAACCATCGTAAGAAATACCATTGACGGTGGCGCCGCGCAGGTATTCATCGGGATCACACGTCCAGACATCTTCCCAACCCCATTCCGAACAATTCGAGCCAACATCGCGTTTTGCACCGTACACCTCGTTGCCAACTTCCCAATATCGAACCGGAAAGGGCTCGGGATTGCCCGCTTCCGCACGTAGGCGTGCCCAATGTCCTACCGTTTTCCAGTCACGCCCTCGCGCATCAGTGCCTATGAGTCGGTTATCATCAACCATACCGTTAAAGAACGCGACGAGCGCCGCAGCTTCCTGGGCAGAACCATTGATTGAAACTGTCCAGATAATCTCTGCTTTGACGGCACGGGCAAAGCGGAGAAAATCCGATGGCTTCGCCGCCCACGGCCAGTAGCATCCATCGCCCCCGGTCTCACAATCGGCCCAGGCATACGCATTACTCCAGCTTCCGCCCGGCATCCGCAGCAGACTCAGCCCGAGATCGGCAGTACGCTGAATGAAGGTTTCATTATCCAGCCGGTATGGATTCAGCCAGGCAGGAACGTTAGTCCCTAACAGACGGCGGTCAAATGGTAGCGCGGTGGTCGGATCAATCACAATGAGATGGTCAGACACGGCAGAAGCAGTAGGAGCGACGTTCACCGGAGCCGGTGTCGGTGTTTCGGGCGCAGGAGTTGATACAGCAGGTGTTGGTGCTGCGCTTGGCGCGTTGCAGCCTGTCAAAATAGAGATCAGCATCATGAAAAGCAAGAAACGATAAAACATCATTGAAAACCTCTTGAAGCTGTTGCGATAACACGAACGATCGCAATCAGCATACTACACCGGCGCAATGTATGATGCCATTGCAAGCTGACAAATGAATGGTTAGCGGTAGCTGATCACGTAAACAGCGTTATAACCGGTTCTAAGAGGCAAAAAGGCACAACGTGCGATTGATGAACATAACGTTTTTTTCAAGTGAGCGCATCGAAATGATGACAGTTTCCATGCCTAAGCACAACATGAGCAGAAGAAGATCGGTCGGGACGTCGCAGCACTGCACCCGTCCATCCATCGATGTGTTCCGTCCGTTGGACTGTGAGACGATGTGCGGACAAGCACTTAGTTGAAACGGAGTTTCCAGCGTCTTTAGAACCTTACCTGGATGCGCTGGGTACGCGGGCCTCTGGCCCGCATGGTGAGTACCGCGCCAGGAACCATCTTTCGCTGTTATCGTTATTACCGCGTAGCGATAGATTAGGGGCCTATCCGAAATATCCTGCCGCAGAATGAAGATCGATCGGGGCGCAGCGGCGCTGTCCCGTCCATCCATATAATGGGTTCCATCCGTTGAACCATGAGGCGGGATTCGGATAGGCACTGAGTGAGCAACCACCCATCGTATGTCTGTGCATATAATAATGGATACACCTGCGTTTATCTCTGTGAGGACGATTTCGGGAGTGACATATTCTTCACGCTTGTTCAGCCCACTGTAAGGATTTTGTTCGCACGATAGTGTATAGTGTTAGTGAATGTAGACTCAGAGAGGTGATTTCCATGAGTGCTCCGAAATCGACTCAAGTGAATCCTGATGTGAAAAGTCAACGCATGGTTGCTATCTTTGCCGAACGCCGCTTTCAGCGTACCCGTGCCAATCAACGCCTACGTCTAGCCTTATCGTGGTGGGTCATACGTACCAAGCTGATGTCGAGCCTCAAGCGCGTGTTAGATGTTACAGTGGCAATTATTGCTATCATTTTAACTGCGCCGATTATGCTGATCACCGCAATCCTCATCAAACTCGAATCGCCGGGGCCGGTCATCTTTAAGCAGGTACGGGTTGGTAAGGACGGTGAACATTTCTATTGCTACAAATTCCGCTCGATGTACGTCGATGCTGAACAACGGCTGCGTGAACTACAAGCTCAAAATGAAGCCGATGGACCGGTCTTTAAGATGAAACGCGATCCCCGTGTTACACGGGTTGGCCGGGTTATTCGCAAGCTTAGTATCGATGAACTCCCTCAGCTCTTTAACGTATTGAAAGGTGAGATGAGCCTGGTGGGTCCACGCCCGGCCTTGCCCAGTGAGGTAGCCAAATATACCTACGAGCAGATTGGACGGCTCCATGCCATTCCCGGCATCACCGGCTTACAACAGGTATCCGGGCGCAGTGATCTTGATTTTAAGCGCTGGGTTGAACTTGATTTGCAGTATATCGCTGAACAAAGTATCTGGAAGGATATTGAAATTTTGTTACGTACCATTCCGGCAGTACTCCTTGGTCGTGGCGCCTACTGAGAGAATACAATCATGCGCAAACTTCTGGTGATACTAGGTGTACCAATTGACAACCTAACGATGGCCGAAGCGCTGGATCGGTGTGATGAGTTTATTGCCGAAGGACGGGCTACCGGTCGCCTTCATCAAATTGCGACGGTGAATGCCGATTTTGTCGTGAACGCGCTGCATGATCCAGAGCTACGTCGTATTTTACAAGAGGCCGATATGGCGACTGCCGATGGTATGCCGTTGGTCTGGGCATCACGACTATTGGGCGGGCCACTGCCCGGTCGCGTAACCGGCGCCGATATGGTACCGGCGCTGGCCGAACGAGCCGCCCAGCGTGGCTATTCCATCTTCTTTCTCGGCGCCCGCGAGGGTGTTGCGGCGAAAGCTGCGGCGATTTTACAAGAACGTTACCCGGGTCTGCGCGTTGCCGGTGTATTATCACCACCACCTAGCTCGGTACTGGAAATGGATCGCTCGGTGGTAGAAACGGTCAAGGCAGCCAAACCTGATATTTTGCTGGTAGCATTCGGTAATCCCAAACAAGAGAAATGGATTCGGATGTACGCCCACGAGTTGCGTGTACCGATCGCAATTGGGGTTGGCGGTACATTCGATATGATTGTAGGTGTCACCAAACGGGCGCCGCTCTGGATGCAACGGAGTGGTTTGGAATGGATGTATCGCCTGATTCAGGAACCGCGTCGTTTGTGGAAACGATACGTCCATGATTTTGTGTATTTCGGCTATTTCTTCTTCCGCCAGTGGTGGGCAATGCAACGAGGAAGTGCGCTGAGCATGGTTCCCATCACGTCTACGTCGGAATCGGCAGACATCGCACCTGTACCACCTCCACCTCCATTCCCCTGGCCGGTGCTGACCGTTGGGAATCGGCTTGATGTCAGCAATCTCGAACCATTTACCCAGGAAGCGTATCGTCTACTGGCTACTCATCAGTATGTGATACTTGATCTGAGTATGACCCAGTTTCTCGACAGTTCAGCACTAGGTGCGCTGGTAGGATTAGCCAAGCGCGCACGCTCGAATGGTGGCGACATCTTCTTGCTCAACGTGCAAGAACCGATTTTGCGCCTCCTTGACTTACTGAAACTAGATCGGTTCTTTGAACGATTCCCCGATCTCACCGCGATCACCCAACGTATCGAGCAGTCAACACCGGTCTCCACCACGTCGTCTACAACAATTCACGGCTGGACGATCATTCCTGCCCCGCGTCTGTTCGATGCAGCAACAGCAGATTCTTTTTTAACTCAGGCGAGCGAGGTGATCAAACAGGGTAAGCTGCTCGTCATCGACTGCACTGGAACGACATTTATGGCCAGCGCCGGGATGGCTGCTCTGGTCAAACTCGACCGTCTGGCTCGCGAACACAACAGCTCATTGCGAATTGCCGGTTGCAACCACGACGTGCTACGAACGATCCAGTTGGTACGTCTCGATCAGGTACTATCGATCTTTCCCGATATAACAGCCGCAACAACGGCGCCACTACACAAGAACCCTGTGACTGCTGAAGGAGACTGAGGCGATGACCATTGCCTTTCTCATCGCAACTGCTGAAGATCGCCGGTTACCACCATTAACCGATGTCTTGCCCGATGTTTTACTGCCGATTGTCGACCGACCGGTCATGACAACCACGATTGAAATTCTGGCCCGTGCCGGTATTAAGCGCATTCTTGTCGCGTTACACGAACAGACTGCACCCATCACAGCAACGTTTGGCAGCGGGAAACGTTGGGGGGTTGAGATTGAATACGTATCGTTGAATGAGGCCTGGGCTGATGGTGGGGCACTACGCTGGGCAGCGCCGTTGATTCAGGAAACGTGTCTGGTATTACCCGGAAATGCGATTATCGACCTCTCGATTGAGGCAGCGCTCGATCATCATCAACGTCACGGTTCAACACTGACCGTCATCACCCACGAACCGCATGAGCATCAGCTCACTCCATATGCGATTGTTGATACAGATGGGCGGATTAGAGAAGTAATATCGCAACCAGCCTCAGCCGATGTCGTAGCATTGACAGGTGCATACATTGTTGAGCCGTCAATTCTCGCCCAGATTCCGCTACGAAGCCGCTGTTGCATTGCTACCGACCTGATCCCTCAACTTATCGCTCAACAATTCCCGGTACAGAACTTTACCTTCAGTGGCTACTGGAATCCACTGACAACACTTGCCGATTATTACGCGGCGCAGCAGGTGTTCCTCTATAGTGCCTATCGCGCCACCGATTCGACCATCACCGCAGGCCCGCGTGAGACAGTACGCTACCCCTCAATTAGCGGGCGTAAAATTGCACCAGGGATTTGGGTCGGCCGCAACGACTCGATTCATCCCAGTGTTCGGATCGCCCCACCGCTGTACATCGGCGATAACTGCTGGATCGGGCGTGATGCCGAACTGGGACCGGGCACGATCATCGGCGCCGGCTGCATGATCGATGATGAAGCCACGGTCACTGCCAGTACGATCTGGGCCGACACGTATGTTGGTCAACTGGTCAACATCAACCAGCGTATCGTTTACCCTGGGGTCATCGTTGATCCGATCACTGCCGAGCAGACAGTCATCGTCGATGCGTTCTTGATCGGACGGGTATCGGCGGTAACGGCTAGTGTTAGTAGGATTGCTAGTCTCTTCAACCGGATGGGGGCATTGGTATTGTTGATCCTGCTAAGCCCCCTGCTCATACTCACCGGAATCCTAGCTACTATTGCCAGTGGTGGGCGCCCCCTCATCGGGTTACCACGAATTGGCGAGCGTATACTGCTATCGAACGGTCAAACAACATTACGGCCACTAACCCTCTGGCATTGGCGCACACGCCACGCTGACGGACGCTACCTGTGGTTTGGGAGATGGCTGGAAGCGTATGAATTTCACCGTTTGCCAGAGTTATTCAGCGTACTGCGTGGTGATCTACAACTCGTAGGGGTCAAACCACTCACGCCCAACGAAGCAGCCCTCTTGCAGGAAGAATGGCAACAACGACGCCACGAGGTTCCCCCCGGTGTCACAGGCTTGTGGTACATTCAGGATTCCTCTGGCAATCTCGATGCCGTTGTCATTGCCGATGTATACTATAGTGCAACCCGATCGTGGCGAAGCGACCTCAACCTATTGCTACGTACACCGTTAGCCTGGTTACGCCGGATTAGGCAAAACAACAAACCTGTCGGTCAATCGTTGAGCGTTGATCTTTCGCCGCCATCCGGCGGATAAGGAAAGCTGCCATAAGCGATCACCCACTGCTTGCACTAAAGGAGGTTTTTAATATGGAAATGAAGCCACGAACAGTCGGGAATGTGGCTGTGCTCGCAATAGAAGGACGGTTCGACGCCAATACTGCCCCTGCCGTTCAACAATGGCTAGAACAAGCAACGGCGGCACCTGGTGCACGGGTACTGGTTGATCTTTCAGAAACCACCTTTGTTGATTCAACAGCGCTGGCGACGCTGGTATCGGCGATGAAGCGATGTCAACAAGGCCAGGGCGCATTTGCCCTGTGCGGACTACGCCGTCCGGTCTTGATGATTTTTGAATTAACTCGGCTTGACAAAGCCTTCAACATCTTTGTGGACGCCGATCATGCCTTAGCTGTTTTAAATGCCTGAGAAACAAACTATGCTGGTCTCGGTGCTAAGCTCACAATATCCTCGCTTTCAGGCACTTGCTGAGGCCTGGCTAGCCCATGGCGCGCAGACCTTCGGCATCTACGAGCACGGTCGGCCGTTAGCCTGCTGGCCGGCAGGACAGCGTCTCCTCACACCTGATATAACGGCTGCCATCTATCGTTACGATGAAGTGGTTGGTGAGTTGCGCCTGACCGGCTTGCGTAACGAAGCAGCGCGACAACGGCTCCAGGCAGAAGCCGCATTGATCAGCTATATTGTGCAGCTCGAATATGAGTTGCAATGCATGACCGCCGATCTGGTGACCAGTCAAGATCAGCAGTTGGCACTGTATCGCTTAACCCAAGCCATGCGTGATCTGGTAACCATCCGCGAGACCCTGCAAGCAGTCGTGAACGAGGCGTTACGGATGCTAAAGGGCAAGGCGGCTTTTGCTACATACATATCAACAAATGGGAGTGAACCGTTGGTTGTACACTCTCCTGATTGTCCATTGAGTCATGAGACTATCTGGCGCTTGTACTGGCAGCTCCAAACGGAAGATCGCCCACTGATCATTAGCAAAGAAGAGGGTGACATACGATGGCCGCCGGGAATCAGAAATCTCTTGTTGTTACCGATTCGGGTCCGTGGCACAATCATGGCTTGTCTGGGTATCCTTGATCGGGTTGAAGGATTTGGTACACCAGAACTGAAACTGGGTCGAGCGATTACCGACCATGCCAGCGCCCAGATCGAACGCATCTTGCTCTACCAAGAGATGATCGAGCAGACCCGGTTACGCAGCGAAATGGATCTGGCACGACGGGTACAAACTGATCTCTTGCCACGCACCTTACCCATCATCCCAGGATTGGATATCTACGCCTGCTCGCGTCCGGCGTTGCAGGTTGGCGGTGATTTTTTTGATTTCATTCAGACACCCAACCATCCATTTATCTTTACGATTGGTGATCTAAGCGGGAAAGGCGTATCGGCAGCATTACTGATGTCGATGACGCGCACTGCCCTGCATAGCAAAGCGCAGTTCATGCCGTCACCGACGCCAGCATCTGTGATGCGTCAGTCGAGCGAAGACCTGTACAACGACTTTACACGGATCGGTGTCTTTGCAACAGTCTTCGTTGGTATGTACGATGACCGGAATCGTGAAATTGTCTATGCCAACGCCGGCCATGCACCAGTGATCTATCGCCCAGCCAACGGCAGCGCAACCTTGCTGTTAGCCGACAACACCGCGATAGGTATCCTGCCCGTCAATAATTTTCAAAACCGTCATCTAGCAATGCAGCCAGGTGATCTTCTTATCGTCGCTACTGATGGCTTCCATGAGGCGCGCAATGGTGAAGACGAGATGTTTGGGATAGATCGTTTATTACACGCAGTAGACACCCTGGCCGAACAATCAGCACAAGCAATTGCTGATGGGCTATTTCATGCAATTGATCAGTTTAGCGCCGGTCATCCGCAAGACGATGATCAGACCATTATCGTGATCAAAGGAGCCGCAACGTGAGCCTGCAACACAGTGAAGTGATCCGGCTCGATCTGCCGGCCCGCTATGCCTACCTGCATTTACTGAGTGAAACGATAGCCGAATTGTTACGGCAGGCAGGTGCACCGAATGAAACCCTGGTCTATAACATACAATTGGCAGCGCATGAAGTCTGTACAAATATTGTCAGCCATGCCTACCGCAATCGTCAGCGTAATGAAGACCGGATTAAAGTAACCCTTACGTTCCACCCACAACCACCTTGCCTGGAAATTGAGCTGCACGATAATGGTGAACCGTTTGATCCAGAACTGGTGCCACAACCAAATCTAAGCGAGGCCCAGATACACGGCTATGGCCTCTTCTTAATTCGCCACTTGATGGATCGCGTAACATATACAGCGCGTTCTGATGGAAACTACTGGCACCTGGTGAAGCATCTGAAATTCGGGAGTCAATAATTATGACAACGATTATGATTGTCGATGACTATGCACCTACGCATCGACTCATGAGTTTTGTGCTTGAACAACACGGCTATACGGTTATTACCGCCATCGACGGTGAACAAGCGTTAAGCCGTCTTCATACCCATACAGTTGATCTGGTTGTGACCGATCTAACTATGCCTCGTATGGATGGCATTGAGCTGGTACGAGCAATCCGGACTGACGAACGTTATACCCACTTGCCGATCATAATGATTACCGGGAGCGTTAAAGAACAAGACGAGGTGAAGGCAGCAGGTGTGGGGGTAAATGCCTTCCTTACTAAGCCGGTCGATTCGGATGACCTGGTCAACGAAGTTGATCGCTTGCTCCACCAGGAGTCCTCACGGCATGGAACGTAGCTTCGGCATATTCGGTGGCGTGAGACGAGGAAACTTATCACCTGGAACGACAGAAAACAGCACGTGACGTTCTCGTTAACTCCAGAGAGCCATACATTCAGCGAAGTGTTAACTTCCAGGCGTACACTGCCTCCGTCAATACGGGTACCGAGCAGGTGGGCAGCAAATGTATGAATGCGCCAACAGTTGATATTGTCATCTCAACGTATGGACGTGGTACGGCTATAGATGCTACCATCGCTAGTCTCCGTCAGAATACTTATCCCCACTTCACGCTCTGGGTGCTCGATCAGAGTGAAGATGACACGACCGAGCAATGTGTACGGAACCATGTTGAAATTGACAGCCGGATCCGATATATTCGACGACCGGTACGCGGTATCTCGGCAACCCGCAATGCTGGTGCAGCAATGGGCAATGCACCGTACATTCTGTTTACCAATGATGATTGTGTCCTTGATTCCAATTGGATCAGTGCCCTGATCACAGAGTTGCAGAACGAGCAAATCTGGCTGGCTTTCGGCGCTGTCTTGCCGGGGCCACATTTGCCGAATCCTGATGAAATTGTATTAGGCACCTGTGATGGTTCTCGCCGAATATTTCACCACAACCGATTCAATTTAGGATTTGGTCATGGTCATAATATGGGTGCACGCCGTGAAGCCTTTGAGCGGCTCGGTGGTTTTGATGAACTGATCGGTGCCGGTGCGCCGCTCGGTGCCTGGGAGGAGCGTGATTTGGGGTATCGCGCCTTGAAGGCCGGAGGTACGATTGTCTTCACACCACACGCGATTGCATACCATCACCACTGGCAGAGCTGGCACAGCGCTCGCCGCAGCTTTCGCGCCTACGGTATCGGTGCTGGCGCAGTTGCAGGCAAATATATGCGCTGCGGCGATCTCGGTGGAATAGTAATCCTGACTGAGTGGTTGTTTAGTCAGGGATTACGCCAGATTGCTTCAGGCATCTTCAAATGGCATCGCCGCGATAAAGTTTTGCTCGGTCTTGATCAGCTTTATTACCCGTTCGTTGGCTTACGCAAAAGCCTTGACTATCAACTTGATCGAGGAACGTGTTGTTATATCGCACCATACCGACTGAGTAACACCGATCGATCACACAAGGGGGTTGTACTGTGACTAGCGAGGTCTCGACCAATACGCCGCCGCCTTCGCCAATTAGTGGGGCACGGATAGCGCGTAATGCTGGCGCCATGATGGCTGCCCAATTGTTGACATGGGCAATGGCATTCGTGGTTGCAATTTTTCAACCACGCATCCTGGGGCCATTAGCAATCGGACAGCTTTCGATTGCCTTCTCCATCTGGATGATTGTCGGTGTATTGATCACCTTCGGTATGGATACCTACCTGACCAAAGCAGTTGCCCGTGAGCCACAACGCACCGGTGTGCTGGTCGGTACCAGTTTGGTAGTACGGATCGGTCTGTGGCTCCTTGGCTGTCTAGCTGTATTTGGCTACGACCTGTTTGCCGTCAATGCCGATCCTACGCAAACCGCATTGATCTGGATCATCGGATTGATGACCCTCTTTTCGGTGTTGAGTGGCGGCCTCATCGCTACTCTCAATGGTCTCGAACAGGTTCATTATGTATCGCTGGTCACTGTTTTGAGCAAAATGGTGTTGACGGTTGTGAGCCTTGCCCTCCTGTTTGCCGGGTTCAATGTGATCTGGATCGGATGGGCGAACGTGCTGGCAGCGCTGGTTGCCTTCTTGGGTGATGCCTTTTTTCTCTTCCGCCAACACCGACCACGCTGGAGTATTGATCTGGCAGCCGCTGGCCTGATGCTCAATGTATCAAAACAGTATCTGGTTACTGCACTAACACTGATGGTCTATCAGCAGATTGACCGTTTATTCATCGCTCTGTTCGCCTCTACTGAAGCGGTTGGCTGGTACGGCACAGCCGTTAACCTCTTCGGAACACTCATGTTCTTTCCAATGGCAATTGGAACAGTCATTTTCCCCACGCTGACCCGTCGCTTTGCGGCTGGTCAAGATCATCTGGCAATGGCCGCACGGCCGATTTTTAATATTATGCTGGCGCTAAGCATGCCGATTGGGCTAGGATTAGTTGCGATTGCCGAACCGGTTGCGTTGTTGCTGTACGGTGAAGCCTTCCGCCCCACCGGCGTCGTCCTGGCAGTGTTGGGGATCGTTTTGATCTGTACGTATCTTAATACCGTTCTGAGCCAGTTGTTGATTGCAGCCGATCGCACTGCGGCGCTCAACATCATTATGATTGCTGCCACGGTTGCAACGCTTCCTCTCGATGCTATCCTGGTACCTTGGACCAATCGAGTGTTTGCGAATGGCGCATTAGGTGGTGCCCTGGCTTACACGATTACCGAATTGGGCATCTTGATCGCAGCCATTAAAGTGCTGCCAAAAGGAACGCTCGGTGCCCAGAACTGGCGCGTGGGGGTGCTCACCGGTCTAGCCGGAGCTGGGATGCTGCTTGCCATCTGGTGGCTACGCGAGTCGACGTTCTTCTTCCTGGCCGTACCGTTAGGCGCAGCCGTGTATATCGGTCTGGTGTTGGCGTTTCGTGCCTTGCCTGACGACGATCTGACAATCATTAAAGAGGCGTTGAGTAAGTTGATTGCCCGCCTGCCCTTTATAGGTCGTAAGTTGAAACCAGCCCAACCTGAAGTGTAAGACTACCCCTGAATAAACATTCGCCTGTACCATCTTCAGGGGTTGTGCTGCAATGTGCGCCTGACTCCCCTGACATTCTTTTGCTTACCGTGTGGTAGAGAAAGAGAGGTTTTGCCACGCCAGGCAACAGTTTACCCTACACACCGCAAGTCGCACATCGGAGGCTTTTGCGGCTAGGGCAATAGCGTGGGTAAAGAGCATCACCAGCAAATGTGTGATGTTCGTCGGTTTCATTCCGTTTGTGAGCAATTCGGTCATCGTATCTAAACCGAAGCTGCGCACGTTGCACAAATCTTGGCAACGGTACGAAGTGAACTTCAGCGGCTACTCGCTGTCAGCCAACACTCGCCAGAAAGCGCCAACCATCACCACACGACCGAGCATTGTGCCGACAAACAAGACCGCCAAGTCTTTTATCAGGAGTGGCCCTAAATGTAGCAACGTACCGGTCATCGCCTGACCCAATACCCCACCAATCAATGCAGCGATCAACGTTCCCAATCCGGTGAGGAGGCTGAAGATCGCCACGGCAACCCCGCGTTGAGCAGCCGGTGCTCGTGCCATCAGCAGATTACTCAATCCTTGGTTGACGCCCGGCCAGAAGACTCCGGAAAAGATCGCAGTCAACCAGAGGGGCACAATATTTTCTGGCGTCGAGAGAACCCATCCCAATGGGAGCGGAACCGTCCCCAACACACAAGCAGTGACAACCCGTCAGTAGCCATAGCGATCCATCAACCACCCGACAAGAGGTGAAAAAATGAGGGCAACCGCACTGGTTACGATACCGGTCAAGGCCAGCAGCGAGAAATCAAGCTGGAGGGTTGTCAAACCGTAGGCGTTAAAGAATGGGGCAGCAACCCCGGTCACCAATGCCCAACCAGTAGCCAGGATGGCAAAATGCCGAAATGCAGCTTCACGAAGTGGATCAAAAAGGAACGAACCAATACCGCGCCAGTGTACCGGAGCGAGTGGAGGTTCGGGCTGACGAGCAATCAGCAGCGCTGCACCAAAGGCGGCCAATACGGCAATCCCGAAGATCACGGCATACCCTTGTGCGGCAGCGCCTTGAACACGAAAATAATCCAGGATCAACCCCGCACCGTAGATGCTCACCATCGCACTGATTCCCGCCACGGTATTGCGCAAGCCGAAATAGCGCCCTCGTCGATCTGGAGGTACCAGATCGCTCATCCAGCTCAGCCAGGCATTACCGGCCATCCCGTTTAGCCCATACGAACAGCCCAAGGCGATGAAGAACACTGCAAGCTGCCATTCCGCCGACCAACCGGTAAATGGCAGACAGAGCAGCAACGCCCAAATTGAACGGCCTGCCAGCGCCGAAAAGAGCACAATTGCCCGCCGATTTGCGAAACGTGCTTCGAGGTATGCGCTGAGAAACTGCATCAATTGACCGATAAACGGCAAAGCCCCCAGCAGACCAATTTGAAAATTGTTGGCTCCCAACAAAAGGGCAAATCCACTCAGGAAAACACTCCCACCAATTGCACCGGTAATGCTGATGTGGATATTCGCAACCGCTCCTTCCCAGATCGACAGAAGCAAACCTCGCTGCACTTCGGAGGGTGATAGTGGTTGGGGTGATACGGTAGTCTGTGCGGTCTCGGCGGGCGCAACCTGCACACCAGAGGTCGCTGTCACGATTGTAGGATTGGTGCCGGTCATACATGAAACCTCATTTCACAAAAGGCTGCTGCCAACAGGCATTCAGCAATGAAAGCACAACGACGATATGCGACAGCTCATCCCTGTCAGAACGATATGCTATAATCGGCTTGCAGGTCTATACTGAAAAACTGGCAACTACTATGAGCGCCGGGAGAAATTAACATGAACGTCATCGATCTCCTTTTTGTTGTGCTCTTCTTCGGCGCATTGGCCGTAGGATTCTTTCAGGGCACGATCCGATTAATCATTGTTATTCTCGCGTTCTACCTCGGTACTGTGTTGGCCAGTCTCTACTATCAAAGTCTGGCCGACATCTTCGTTCGCGAACTGGGTGGGCAGCGTTTCGTCAGTCAGTATGTCGCCTTTGCTCTCATCCATCTGTTCAGTTTTATTGTGCTGACATGGGTTGGTGTATATAGCTTTCGTTATGTACATACACCACACCATCTTGAAATGGTAGACCGCATCGTTGGTACAGCATTGGGTGTCATTATCGGCGGCATGATTCTGGGATTATCGGCAGTACTGCTCTGGAATCTGTTTATTGTGCGTGGTTTTGCCAATATTGATTACCCGATTACACGATGGCTAGGCGGACAAATCGGCACATCACTCATGTTGCGCTTCTTTGCCAACGCTGTCTTACCCAGTCTGTATGAACTCATCGATCCTTTCTTGCCCGACGCCGCACGTATCATCTTTCAAGTTCAATAATCCACCTGTAGCCCGATGGCAGACATCCGCTATTGGTTTAGTCTGGAAGCGGAACAACATCTTACAGGTACGAGTGTTGGTATGTCGATCCCGGAATCTACGCTCATCACACTTGAATTCGACGTTATACGCAACCGTCTAGCGCAATATACCGCTTTTTCGGCCTCGCGTGAACTGGCCTTAAGTCTGACTCCGGCCACCGATCCGGATGAAGTCCGCCGACGGCAGGCGCTTACGGCTGAGGCCCGTTTGTTGCTAGAAGAGTGGCCAGAGTTGAGCATTGGTGGTGCCCGCGATGTGCGACGGGCAGCACTTCACGCTGCCCGTGGCGGTATTCTTGACGGAACAACCCTGCGTGAAGTGGCAACAACCTTGCAGAGTGCAGCGTTGATCCGTCAACGGTTTAGCCGTCTCGATGCACGCTTTCCCCTGCTTATCGATCTGGCTAACACCTTGCCGCCATTACCGTCTTTGATCGACGCAATTGAGCGAGCAATCGACGAGGATGGTCAGGTTGTGGATAGCGCCAGCTCTACGCTTGCCCGGTTACGCCAGGAAGTCCGCGTCGCTTTTAACCGTTTGCAAGAGCGGCTGCAAAGTATGATCCATTCCAGTGCCCTGGCCAGTGCGCTTCAGGAACCAATTATCACGGTACGCAACGGTCGCTATGTGATTCCGGTGAAGGCCAGCCATCGCCGTGAAGTACGCGGCCTGGTACACGATCAGTCGGGGTCGGGGGCTACGCTCTACATCGAGCCGCTAGCTATTGTTGAATTGAATAACCGCTGGCGTGAATTGCAGTCGGCTGAAGCCGAAGAGGTGCAGCGTATCCTGGCGACTTTATCAGAGCAGGTTGGTGCAGCAGCCAGTTTGATTAGTAGCACAGTTGATACGCTGGCAAAGATTGATCTGGCTTTTGCATTGGCTCGTTATGCGATTGCTACGAACAGTACTGCCCCGCAGATCGTAGACTGGCGACCCGATACCCCACCATCTACCGAGCCGCCGTTGTACCTAACCGGCGCCCGCCATCCATTGCTCCCCGCTGAGAAGGTCGTACCAATCGATCTCTGGCTGGGAGGTGAGTTCTCATTGTTGCTGATCACCGGCCCTAATACCGGTGGGAAAACCGTGGCACTGAAGACAACCGGCTTGCTGGCGCTCATGGCACAAGCCGGTATGCAGATACCTGCGGCGCAACCGTCACGGTTGCCGGTCTTTCAATACATTTTTGCCGACATCGGCGACGAGCAGAGCATCGAACAGAGTCTTAGTACCTTCTCGTCGCATATGGCAAATATCATTCGCGTGCTGAACACATTGGCGGCTGCCCAACAGGAAACGGTCATCAGTGACGATCATCAACTGTTCGAGAGTCATCGACCAGCAGCACTAGTGCTCTTCGACGAGCTAGGCGCCGGTACCGATCCGGTTGAAGGTGCTGCCCTGGCGCGAGCGATCATTGGCCGCCTTCTCGAATTAGGTGTGTTGGGCATTGCAACCACACACTATGCCGAATTAAAGGCCTTTGCGTATACCACGCCGGGCGTTCAGAACGCCTCGGTTGAGTTTGATGTCGAAACCCTAGCACCCACCTATCGCTTGAACATCGGCATCCCTGGTCGTTCAAACGCACTGGCAATTGCAGCACGGTTAGGGCTAGACCCGGTACTCATTGAACAGGCTCGGTCATACATTGATCGCAAAGAGGCACAGGTTGAAGACTTGCTGGCCGGGATCCAGCGTGAACGGGCCGCTACTGCTGCCGCACTGCAACGCGCCGAAGAGTTACGGATCGACGCCGAGCGCTATCGTGATCGGTTGGCTGCTGAACAACAGGCCTTTGCTGCCGAACGCGAAGCGGCACTCGCTGCTGTACGTCAAGAGATTGAAGCTGAACTGCGCGAGTTACGACAGCAATTACGGCGGTTACGCGAAGAGTTCCGTACCGTAAACCTGTCACGTCAGTGGCTGGAAGAGGCAGAGAAACGGCTGGCGGCTACGGCTGAGCAGGCGCAGAAGGCGATAGATCACCTGCGTCAGCAGGCAACGCCAGTAGCGCCACCACTAACCGAACGACCACTTCGCGTTGGCGATGTAGTACATATCGATTCAATCGGGCTAAGCGGCGAGATCGTTGCCATCGACGAGGAAGACAATACGGCTACCGTGCAGGTAGGCGGCTTCCGCATGACCGTTAACCGTAACGAATTGAAACCTGCCAAGGGACAGTCTGCAACTGATCAACGCTTTACGCCATCGCAGCGAGACGTTCAGCTTCCCGTGCCGACCGACGTATCGATGACCTTTGACATACGAGGCTGGCGGGCGTCGGAAGTAAGTACACGCCTGGATCGCTATCTCAACGACGCTTATCTCGCCGGTTTGCATCAAGTCCGTTTGATTCACGGCAAAGGTACTGGTGCCTTACGACAGGTTGTACGTGAACTTCTTGCCAGTCATCCGCTGGTGGCCTCGTTTAGTAGCGGTGGTCGCGACGGTGGCGATGGCGTAACGATTGCGACCCTGGTTGATTAGGAACGAACCTCACCGAACAGCGGTTTGTACAGATTGAGACGCCGTAGTACAGTTGCTCATCGGCGTCTCATTGTGCATCTAGGTGCAGCGCAACCCGGTTCAAAGTCACTGCTTGAATCAAAAACACCGGTTTTGCACCGGTGTCATAGTGGTGGGCCCCGTGGGACTCGAACCCACAACCGATTGATTAAGAGTCAACTGCTCTGCCAATTGAGCTAGAGGCCCGATGACAATATACAACAACCTCGGCAAATTGTCAAACTGGTCACTTGTCGTAATGAGCAGGATTTTGTACAATGGCCGTGTCTCACAACGAGCCGTGTACACAATCCTATGCCGAACGATCGCTACTATCAGGAATACGGACCTATCTATCGCCGCCGCGTCAGGCAAGGCGTCGCCCCTGCCGACGACGAACGTTCTTCGGAAGAGCCACGACGACCGCGAACGCGCCGACCAGTACGTCACCGGCGACGTACACCTCTATGGAACTGGTTTGTGATCGTGAGTTTTTGCGTTGTCGCGTTTCCCCTCGGTATCATCTACGCTGTTGATGTCATCTACCCTGACATCATCTTGCCGGGGGTTTCGATACGGGGTGAACCGGTCGGCGGCTATTCGCGCGCCGATTTAATCATCGAGCTGCGCCAACGCTATCGTACATTTGAACAGCAACCGGTAACCCTTACGTTTCGTGACCGTAGCTGGCGACCGACCCTTACCGATTTGGGGGTCACCTTCGATATTGAACAGCTCGTGAATAACGCTTTTACCCTTGGACGCAGCGGCGATCCGTTTACTCGTGCGTATGAACTCTGGCTGCTCTGGCGCGAAGGTATCGATCTGACACCCCGCCTGACGGTCGATCTCGCCCAGACTCAGCGTTATTTACTAGGTCTGGCTCCGCACATTGAGCAGATGCCGACCGACGCTGTCCTTAGCCTGGCCGATGCCCGAGTCGTTGGTCAACCCAGTCGGCCTGGTACACAACTGTTGATCGATGCCACAGCAAATGATGTGCTGCTGGCGATCCAGCAATTGCAACCCCAGACCGTCGTGGTGCGTACTCGTCAGCTCGCGCCTCTGATCGATGATACTGATCTGGTGATTGCCCAACAGATTGCCACGCAGTTACTGCGTAGCCCGCTCGAACTACAGGTAGCAGACCAGACTATCACCTGGACACCAGAACGTCTGGCTGAATTACTCCAGGTGACTCCCGTTAATGGTCAGTTGACAATCCAGGTACACAGCGAACGCTTGACCCGTGCAGTGGAAGGATTAGCGCAAGTCATCGATACCGGAACGGCTGAACCACGGCTGCGTTTCAGCGATGGAGGTCTGCGTATTGTTGCCGAAGGTCAGGCAGGACGACGGTTGCGCCAGGCCGATGCTGTGACAGCCATCGCCGAACTCCTGATGCAACCATCACTGATAACGCGCACGCTCGTCTTACCGGTTGAACAGATCGAACCGCAAATTACCGCCGAAACGCTCGATAGTCTTGGCATTGTCGAACTAGTGGCTGAAGGACGCAGCAGTTTTGCCGGTTCAGCACCGTATCGAATTACCAACATTCGCGCCGGCGCCGCCCGTATGAATGGTGTGCTCATTGCACCAGGTGAAGAATTTTCTTTCAATCGCCAGTTAGGCGAAGTGAACGCGGAAAATGGTTTTGTCGAGGGTTACGCGATTATCGGCAATCGAACCCAACTCGAATGGGGCGGGGGAGTATGTCAGGTAAGTACAACCGTGTTCCGGGCCGCCTTCTGGGCCGGCCTTCCGATTACCGAACGTCACGCGCATTCGTTCTACATCAGTTGGTACGACCGCTTTGGTCTCGGCCCTAACGGCGATGGTCAGGGTCTCGATGCGGCTATATTCACCGGCGTACAAGACCTCAAGTTCGTGAACGACACTGGTCACTGGCTGTTGATGCAGACCAGTATTGACGAGCAAGCGCAGGTATTGGTCGTCCAACTGTACGGCACTCGTCCCAAGCGAGAGGTGCGGATCGAAGGCCCAATCATTGCGAACGAGGTGCGAGCGCCAAGTGAGCCGGTGTACATTGATGATCCATCGTTACCACGCGGTACGTTGCGCCAGACCGATGTCGCACGCGGTGGTCGTGATATTTCGATCTATCGAATCGTGACCGATACCAATGGTCAAGAGCGCCGTGAGTTATTCTTCACCCGCTTTCGACCCTGGCCCAATATCTTTGTTCGTGGCACGAGATGAAGAGCAGCAACTGTGATGAATCCTTCTACCGTACAACTTAACAGGAGCAGCCATAACTTGCCAGTTCTTGTGATGATGGCGCGCCGGCCTGAAGTCGGGAGGGTCAAAACTCGTCTTTGCCCACCACTGACCCCAGAGCAGGCAGTGATGCTTTATACAGCCTTCTTGCACGATCTGGTCGAATTGTTACGTCGTATACCGGCAGTGCACCCTCTCATTGCGTACACCCCAGACACGGCTGGCGATTATTTCGCTGCACTTGCCCCCGACATTGCCCGCCGTCCCCAGCGTGGTATTGATCTGAGCGCAAGGCTCGCTACTATCACCACCGATCTCTTCGACGAAGGCGCGCCGGCAGTCGTCATCATTGGAAGCGATAGCCCGACACTCCCTGGGGCATACATTGAAGAGGCCTTTGCCGCCCTCACGAACGGCGCCGATCTGGTGTTAGGGCCAGCCGATGATGGCGGCTACTATCTGGTGGGTTTACGTCAATCAATGCCGGTCCTGTTCACCAACGTTGTTATGAGCACCCCCACGGTATTGCACGATACGCTGGTTATCGCCGAACAACTTGGTCTGCGTACTACCCTGCTTGCGCCGTGGTACGATGTTGATACATTTGCCGATCTCAAACGGCTATACGACGATCCGGCGCCATTGCCGCATACACGCCCCTTGCTCAACCGGATTTTCGGGACATGAGAAGAACATTGCCGTGCCACGACGCACAAGGTTGCTGGTACACTTGCTCATCCTGACCAAGACGACCACAACCTGAACGAACGCTATCGCAACGGCGCCAGATCAAAGCGTATTCGCGGTATCGGTCGCTGCCACTCCGAGATACTTTCGCCAATAACCCGACCACCCATCCGCAGGTAGAAACCCACGGCATTCGGATCAGCATCCAGTTCCATCTGGGTTACACCATGAGCATGACATTGAGCAATAGCGTGCTCAAATAACGCTCGTCCTATTCCGCGACCGATCCACGATGGAATAACCCAGAGGTCTTCAAGGATCGCAGGTGAACGATCTGTAAGCAACCGATACCATCCAATCGCTTGCTGAACGTTATACGCTACATAGACCGGTGAATGAGCAATGTCCATCGGTGAGATAATCGGTGAAGCTGCCCATTCAGCGATAAGATGTTCGGGATAACCCCAGTGACTTTTTGCTGCTACCGCAATAAGCTTGAGCGTTGCGGCATCGTGCGGTTGCGCACGAACAATTTCAATCGCTGACATAAGACTCCAGAGTCTAGTCGTGTAAACCCGGCTGTGAAGATTGTACCAGAGTACTCCTTCCATACTAGTGACTTCAAGTCCATCCAAAACATTTCTGAGAGCACTGCAAAAACTCACCACGGAGCACACAGCGTACACAGAGCGTGCAAGGTTTATGAATAAAGAGCGCATGGAAGAAAAATGTTCACAACCCTCTGTTCAATGAACGATAACATTATCTTTCGTCTCTGCGATCTCCGTGGTCTCTGTGGTGGAAAGATCACCTTTTTGCAGTGGAGTCATTTCTGTTTCGTTGGCACACAGTGGGGCTGAGGTATGCCAATGGCCGAAAAGCCAACGTGATGCTCGTTATCCTCATCTTGGTTGACGACAAATGACAAACCAATGATTGACTTGTCAAAATCACGAACAAACGCGATAATGCTCGAAAAGAAGCAAAGCAAAGGAACACTCGATTATGTCATCACCCAAACCAGAATCCGGGCCGCACATTGGCGAATTCATTGCCATAATGGCGCTCATGACATCACTGGTTGCCCTCTCCATCGACTTAATGCTTCCCGCACTGGCCGATATTGGCACCGACCTCGGTTCGCCACACGCAAACGCCAACCAACTGGTGGTCACAATGGTGTTTGCAGGATTAGCGATAGGTCAACTGGTATATGGCCCGCTTTCAGATAGCACCGGGCGCAAACCGGCGATCTACCTGGGGTATACTGTCTTTGGGCTAGGTTCGTTGTTAACGATTCTGGCGGCCAATTTCCCCATGATGTTAGCCGGGCGTCTCCTGCAAGGATTGGGGGCGGCCGGGCCGCGAGGTGTTTCTATCGCACTGATCCGCGACCGCTTTGCCGGGCGAGAAATGGCACGGGTGATGTCATTTATGATGGTCGTATTCATCGTGGTACCAATCATTGCCCCGGCATTGGGACAGGCCATCCTACTCGTTGCCGCGTGGCGAACCATCCTCGTCCTTCTGCTAGGGATAGGAGTTGTATCACTGATCTGGTTTGGGATACGGCAGCCAGAGACCCTCACACCGCAGCGAAGGGCACCGTTGTCGGTGAGGCGGATGAGTCGTGCCTTGCACGAAGTCATCCGCAATCCTACTGCCCTCGGTTATACGCTGATGGCGGGAACAGTAGCAGCTATGCTTCAGGCTTACCTCGCCTCAGCACAGCAGATATTTCAAATCCAGTATGCGCTGGGGCCACTCTTTCCGCTATTCTTTGCCATCAATGCCCTGGCAATAGGTCTGGCCTCGTTCGTCAACGGGCGGCTGGTAATGCGATACGGAATGCACCTGCTGGTAAAGATGGCACTCTTTGTACTGTGTGGACTGACTATTCTCTTTGCCGGCACAACACTAGTAACCAACGGACAGCCGGAGCTATGGATGTTGATGGCGTATCTCATCCCATGCTTTTTCTGTATGGGCATTCTTTTCGGCAATATGAATGCCCTGGCAATGGAACCGCTCGGCCACATTGCCGGTGTTGGCGCAGCCGTTGTGAGTTCGCTTTCTACCTTTGTCGCTATTGCACTGAGCGCAGTTATCGGCCAATCGTACAATGGCACTACAACACCGCTAGCGGTCGGCTTTGCTATTCTGAGCCTCATGGCGTTAGGCCTGATGCATTGGAACGAAGGAATGCAACATGCTCCTACCCCCGATTCTGAACCAATGGAACCTTGACAGTCGCGCCGGTCTGTGGTATTATTAACCAATTAGAGATATACAGCATGCTCTCCCCCTGCATCAGTATCATCCACCGCAGTGAGTGCAAACTGTTTGCACTCATACATTGATATTCACATAGCACGGTCTATAGACATACATTCGCTGTAACCTCTTCCGTGTTCAAGATGGACAGGAGTTTGCAGCGTTTTCATTGCTCTACTGTGAAGAGGAGCCATCTCCCCGTATCCCCTCTACTTTCCAGTAGTGGAATGAAGAGCGTTGAACACCCGCTTGCACCGGCACGGTGACGGCCATTCCTGCCACGAAACGCCTACCATCAGTGATGGTTGCCTCTTATTTCATTCGTCTATGGAAGCAACCAAGCTAGTTGCGCGGAACATCATCGCTCGCAGAACTGATATGTATAAAACTATTGACATTGCTGTGCAAAGATGGTATGATAACTGTGCAAAGCATTAACAAACCAGAGATAGGAGAATCTCATGATTAGAGTAGGACGACGCTGCCACATTGAAGGTGTAACCCCTGAGCAAGTATTTACTACACTTTCTGATCCATCCCTGATCGGCCAAATTTTGCCACGTGTTCAGAAGACCGAGTTACACGACCGTGACAATGTTGCCCGTCATGCAAAGCTTGTCACCCATATGTCGATGGGTGGCCTGTTCGGAACCATTCGCTGCGAAGGCGACTTAACGTGGCAAGATAACCGCGAGATTGTGTTCACTGTTCGCACGCCTCTGCCTGTTGAGACACGCTGGGTAATCAGTCCGGCAATCAACGGCACCGATATTCAGGTGGTGATGGGAATTGATCTGAAACCACTTCTTGGTGCAATGGCAGCATTTGTACCTGAAAAGACTGTAGCAGACATGTTAGGTTCCGATCTTGAAACAGCACTGCGTGGTGTTGCCAAACAGACGCGACAGACAGTTTTAGCACGCGCCGCTGCGTAATCATTGTAACTCCCTATCTCTGGTATAATCGCAGAGTACCTG
Organism: Chloroflexus sp.; assembly: GCA_017743535.1. Lineage (GTDB taxonomy): Bacteria > Chloroflexota > Chloroflexia > Chloroflexales > Chloroflexaceae > Chloroflexus. The sequence goes on along the minus strand of JAGHYT010000001.1, from coordinate 76,720 downwards.
CTCATAGGTGCTCTGCGATCTTTTTATACCGCTCCGGCAGATGGGTCGGGGGAGACTATGATTGACCTTATGCAGATCGGTCTTGGGTTCGTGCTCAGCATTGTGATCGGCGGGATTGCTTTTGCCCGGCGTTCGCTGAGTGAAAGTGGCTGGTTGGGTGCTATCCTGGTCGGAACACTCACGTTTGGGTTTGGTGGTTGGCCCTGGGGTCTGACCCTCATCGTCTTCTTCGTCAGCAGCAGTATCCTCTCACACTACAAGGAATCGATTAAAGAACGCCGCGCAGCAGAAAAGTTTGCTAAAGGTGGACGGCGTGACTTTTTTCAGACAGTTGCCAACGGCGGTCTGGGTGCGCTGTGTGCCGTTGCGTATGCGTTGGGAAATCAGCCTCCAGCTCTCCTGGCAGCGTTTGTCGGGCTGATGGCAACCGTAACCGCTGACACCTGGGCGACCGAGCTAGGGGTGTTAAGCCCGCATCAGCCACGCCTGATTACGACTCGCCAACCTGTTCCACCAGGTACGTCAGGTGGAGTGACACTCATGGGTACGACCGCAGCCGCAGCAGGTGGATTGTTGATTGGGATAACGATGTTTCTGTTCAGTTGGCTAATGTTACCCGGCGGCTCCCTTCCCTGGTGGATGATTGTGGCAGGATTACTCGGTGGGTTGGGCGGCGCACTGTTTGACAGTCTGCTCGGCGCAACGGTACAGGCGATTTATGTCTACCCCGACGGGCGTGAGACCGAACGTCGGATCGCCCGCGATGGAACACCTAATCGCTTCCTTCGCGGCTGGCGCTGGATGGATAACGATCTGGTCAACCTGATTAGCTCAATCGGCGGCGCTGTTATTGCGATAGGCATTGCCGCCCTAGCTGGAGTGCTCTGAGCCGGAGTCGCTGTTCCTTCAGACGCACGGCCAAACACACGGCGGCGAACATTCGCAACGATGGCGATCCAGCCTCTGCACAACCATGGGACGGGTGTAAAACCCGTCCCTACCTTATCATCATCACCCTCAGCGGCTCCGTTGCAATAAAACCAACCCGGCAACGATCAGTAATAGTGGGAAGAGCAGCGATAGGTTGACACCCAACTGTTCCAGTAGAATAATACCACCTACCCCGATCAGAATCATACCGAGCAAACTCCAATTACGACGGCGTGATGGCGGTGGTGAAAGCTGAACCGTCTCGCCGGTGGCCGGCCCACCAATCGGCTGCCCGGTAAGCGGGTCAAAGCGATACGAGGGATCGGGCGCGTACCCAACACGCGCCTGCCCACCCACTTGACTCTGACCAACAAAGACCTCCTGGTTTACCGGCATCGCACCAGCAGCAGTCGGCATAGAAGGAGTAGGTGGTGTATCCTTCGGCATAATCAACCATAAGACCAGGTAGATTGGCAGGCTAATCCCATTAATGAAAAAGACTAGCACAAAGATCAGGCGAACAATCACCGGATCAACCGCAAAGTAGCGCGCTAATCCGCCACAAACGCCCCCAATCATACGATCAGTGCTGCTACGTGTAAGTCGAGTCTGCATGTATCGGCTCCTTCTAGCCAGGTCATAACGAGTATGTTTATTCATTCTGTCAATTTGACGAAAGTTCTACCAATTGGTTGCAGCTCTGACTGTTATCAAATCTGAAAATGGCGTGGCCGCGCCTATGGCATCACGTCTCTTGCATCCGCCAGTTAAAGGCTTGCACGATTCGCAGGTGCTAAATGCACTTATGCCAATGCAGTTACTCAGCACTTGGTAGCATCATACTGACTGCGGCGTACACCAATCCCTTTTGTTCACCGCCTTCCTCGCACTGACGCCTGCGTTTGGTGAGTGGAACATGGGTTTCACCGCTAAAATGCGTGGCTAGAACGATGGTAACCTGAACAAGGTGAGAGTGCTGTAGACTGCTGAAGCGTAGCTTCAGCAGCCCAAAGAGCGATCCGCTTGCCGACAATTCGGTCACGCAGCACGCAGCAACATCCATGCCAACTGCGGGAAGGAGTTTGGCACTACCATCACCGCTACACAGATTGATCCCGCCCTTGTGATTGCATCCTGGCCCGAATCTGCATCAGCGCATCACGATAGACCGGGAACGTATCGTGCCACAACACCATGCGTACCAGCGTCGGCGTCTGATGTGTTTGCAAATCATCAATGATCGCACGTAATACCAGCGGTGCAGCTCGATCAACCGGAAAGCCATAAATACCGGTTGCGATACTGGGAAAAGCAATACTTTGCAGACCATACTGACGAGCCAGAGCCAGACTTGAGCGGTAAGCACTGATTAACAATCGATCGGCCTCTTCTGGCGGATAGTGTTGAAAGATCGGCCCGACCGCGTGAATAATGTAGCGGGCCTTAAGCGCAAATCCTGGTGTGATCCGGGCTTGCCCGGTTGGACACGGCGCCACCGCAGCGCAGGCCTGTTGTAGCTCAACAGGACCGGCAGCACGGAAAATAGCGCCGCACACACCACCACCCTGTAGCAACTGCTCATTCGCTGCATTCACAATCACATCAACATGCTGGGTCACAATATCGCCCGCGACTAATTCGAGCCGTGAGTGACCGATTGATAATTCTACCGTGTCGTTCATACCCTTCCTCCTTCCCACACGTCTCCATCTCTCTTACCCCGAAGCGTGTGGAAGATTAGAACCCGCTCCTACCGTGCGCCGACGACACTGATCGGCGCACCAACGAGTGGCCTAGCCGCAGACCACGGCCGAAACAGGAAACTGCCGCTTCTACCCACATTTCTCTGCCACCTTTTCTCCTTACCGCTGCCGGATAGTTTGACACAATTTTACCCATGAGCCTTACGATCCTGGTATAATAGTTTTACAAGGTGCGTCAAATATGCTAGGATTCAAGCAAACACATTCACGAACACAGGAGGAGAGAACTATCGAGACCGGAATGATTGCTCGCCGCATCGTCGAGCTGGTCGAAGACAAGCAGGCACACGATATTATCCTGCTTGACATTCGCTCGCAGACAACGATTGCCGATTATTTTATCATCTGCACCGCCGATAACGACCGACAAATGCGCGCGATCATCGACCACGTTGACGAGAAGATTGCAATTGAGCACGGGTTAAACCCGCGGATGGAAGGCAGTGCTGACACTGGCTGGGTTGTGCTCGACTACCGCGATATTGTGGTACACATTTTTAGCCAGTACCAGCGTGAATACTACCGGTTAGAGCGTCTCTGGAGCAAAGCGATACCGGTGGTTGTAGTACAGTGAGGAAACGTATGGGCAAGGAGACTGCACGGCGCAGAGCAGCGTCGCGGCGTAAACGGTTTGTTCTGTTCGCTAGTGGGGCAGCGCTTGGTAGTGCAATAGGCCTGCTCGTCGGTTCAGTACTGACGTTCTGGATCGGTGAAGGTGCTGCCCGCGCCATTCAGCGTGGCCTGCGTCGGCTAGGCGGCGATGATGGACGACCGCATTTCGACCTGCTAATGCAGTAAGGCATACTGAAATGGGTAACGATGAGGTTGCCGGCAGGGGATGCTCTCCGTTTGTCTGGGCATAGAGGCAACTCTGGCGTTGTTGTGCGCCAGAGTTGTTTGTATTCACGAAAGGCAGCGGTATGGATCTGGTAGGAAAAGTTGCGATTGTTACCGGTGGCACCGGCGGCTTAGGCGTTGCGGTGGTAGAGCGTCTGCTAATGGCTGGTGCTACTGTGATAATCCCCTACGTGTATCAAGATGCCTTTCAACGTCTGGCAGAACGATTGCCGGCGGTAATCGGCATCCAGCTCGATCTCACCGACGAACCGGCAACGCGCTCGGCATACGCGACGATTGCCAATGATCACGGTGGCATTGATATTTTGGTAAACGCCGCTGGTGGCTTTGCCGGTGGTGAGCCGGTACATCAGACCTCGTGGGAACTCTGGCAATCGCAAATCGATATCAATCTGAAAACGGCAGTTATCTCGTGTGCGGCAGCCATTCCACACCTGATTACTCGCGGTGGCGGCGCTATTGTCAATGTCAGTAGTCGTACTGCTACACAATCCGGTGCCAACCTGGCTGCTTATGCCGCAGCAAAGCGGGCTGTTTTGCAATTAACGGAAGCCCTGGCAGTCGAGTTACGTCCACACAATATCACGGTCAACGCTGTCTTACCAAGCGTGATCGACACACCGGCTAATCGCGCAGCAATGCCAAAAGCAAATTATGAGGTATGGGTTAAACCCGCCGAGATTGCCGAGGTGATCCATTTTCTGGTTGGCCCTGCCGCCAGAATCATTAGCGGAGCAGCGATACCGGTGTATGGGCAGGCGTAGGAGTAAGTTGACAATGGACGACACCTTCTCCTACAATCAGCCATAGCCGCGCTGCCCGACGACCACGGCGTCAGTCCGTCCGTGCCAGGAAGGGAATGGTTATGTCCATGGAAACTCAGGGTCTGTTCCGCGAACTTAACGATCTCCGTCACCGTTATGCGATGCTCGTGCGGGCGCTACGTCTAATGATTTACGACTATGATGTCGCCACCGGCACGATTACCTGGAGCGGTGAAACTGAACACGTGTGTGGACGCTCGATCAACGAGCTTGATGGAGGAATTGCGCAATGGGAAGCACTCATCCATCCTGAAGATCGTGAACGGGCCGTTCACCTGTTGAGCAAGGCAGAAGCCAGTCTAAGTGAATACGATATTGAGTATCGCTTTGCCCATAAAAATGGTTCGTATGTCTGGATTCTCGACCGTGGCTACTTTCTGGCCGGGCCTGACGGTAAGGCAGCCCGGATGATCGGGATGATGCAGAACATCAGCGATATAAAGGCGATTGAGTTTGAGCGCCTTCAGATGCAGGAAGAGATTATTGCTGCCCAAGAGCGGGCATTACGTGAGTTGAGCACGCCGTTGGTGCCGATTAGCGATCAGGCGGTAGCGTTGCCACTAGTGGGATCAATTGATCAACGCCGCGCCGGGATGATTATCGAGACCTTATTAGAAGGGATTGCTGCCCGTGGGGCCGAGATTGTGATCATTGACATCACCGGTGTAACGACGGTCGATACCTTTATCGCCGATGCTCTGATTCGGGCAGCACGGGCAGTACGTCTGCTTGGTGCTCAGGTGGTGTTGACGGGGATCAGCCCTGAAGTCGCACAGACGCTGGTCAGTCTTGGCGCAGATTTAAGTGTCTTCACGACTCGTGCGACGTTGCAAGATGGGATTGCGCTGGCAATGAATGGTATCACGCGCAGCAGATGGAACGACCGTGACAACGAACGTCAGTATTAGTGCCGTTCCGAATAATCGTCTCACCGTGCAACGGATGCAACCTATCAATGGATGTACGGGCGCAGCGCTACTACAACAGGAGATGTCGGATAGGCGCTCCGTGACTATCGTCGTGGAACCTCGGAGGAGCGAGGCGACACCTCGCCCCTACCGATGATCGATTTTTCGGATAGGCGCTTCATAGCCGTTGGGTTGACAACATCTACCCTTTAGTCAGGGTTTCCAGACCTGGATGAGAACATTCTCTATCATCGGTGTATCAGCCACACATGCTGGCCTTGAACTACGGAAGAAACATGGGCTACTGCGACCGCTCTAGCAAAGAGCGGTCGATTTGGGTAGCGCATCAGGGAGACGTTTGACACTACTCCTAGAAGAACAGCTTTGCAAAGCGCAAGATACCCTGACTCCAGGGGACACGGTGCGATACACCGGTCTGCTGACCGAACTTATGCGCATTTTCGACATACCATTTGAAATTACGCACCAGTGCCTCTTTGTTTGAGTATTTTGGTGTAAAGCCTAATACCCGCTCGGCCTTTTCTACCGACACAAACGAGTCTTCAGTAACGGTACCGTAAGCCCATTTGTAGACCGGCGATAACTTCAGTTTTTCTAGAATCGCCAAAGCCCAGACCATTGGTGCTGCCGGAAAGGTAATAATCTTCTTGCCATAACCCGCAGCATCGAGCACTGCTTGAAAATCCTCTTTGATGGTTCCGAACTCTTTTGCACCAATGTTGAAGGTATCGTTGACCCGATCACGATCAAGGCGTAGGCAAAGAACAATTGCCTCACAGAGGTCTTCAACATCGAGCAATTGATAGCGATTTTTGCCATTTCCCGGCAAGGGGAAGTTCCGCCCATCCATCGCCCAGTCGTACAGCATAGCGAAGATGCCTAACCGTTCGGGGCCAACAAACGATTTCGGGCGTAGAATCGGAACACACATTCCAGCCTGGCGAAATTCGAGACACAACTCTTCGGCTTTGACCTTCGCCTCACCGTAAGGGCCAACACCACTGAGCGGATCGGTCTCCAGCAGCGGATGATGATCAGGAATGCCGTACACTGCCGTTGAAGAGATATGAACCACTCGCTCAACACCATGCTCACGCGCCGACTCGAGGACATTGCGCGTACCGTCGATGTCGGTTGAGAAGATGTCAGCCGGTGAATAGAGCGGGAGAGCGGCTGCGGTATGAACCACAAAGCGCACATCTTTCATTGCCCGGTCTACCGCTGCCCGGTCGCGAATATCGCCAGTATGCTCTTCGATCTGATTGCGTTCGGGATAATCGAAGGGAGCAATATCAAGCGAACGGACAAGATACCCACGCGCCAGTAAGTAGCGGGTGAGATTGATCCCTAGAAAACCGGCGCCACCAGTGATTAAAACCCGATCAGCCATAGCTTTACCATTCCTAACTATTGTTGTAATAAGGCCCTGATTAAGGCCCCACGTGCGATTATACCCGATAGTCGGCCAGCGGGATCAACCACCGGCAGTCGTTCAGCCTGATGGACTAACAATTGCTGTGCAGCCAGGCTCAGCCCGGCATCAAGTGCAACTGCCGGTAGTGACGGCTCTACCAGTTCATCTATCGTTCGTCGGGCACCGGGTAGAGCAGTGACCGGCGTTGGTTGAGCACGGCGTAATACCGCCAGCAGCAGTTTCCGTTCATCACCTTGCACATACGACAACACCCGCGTGAGTCGTAACACCCCAACCAGCCGTTGCTGATCATCAACCGCAAATACCATGTGACCGGGTGCAGTGATTAAGATAGCCAGTGCTGCTGCCAGCGATTGACCAAGCGCAACTCGGGCAGTAGCCGCCTGCATGACCATGCGTACCCGCACTTCACCTTGCTCGGCGGAGGTTGATTGCTGAGCCGCTGCCTGCAAGATTTCTTGGTGACCAAACATACCAACAAGCCGACCCTGCTCATTAATCACCGGCACCTGGGTATACCCCCACTCGATCATCACTGCCAACGCCTGTGAGATCGGCGTAGTTAGAGCAATGCCCCGTACATCACGATTCACAATCTCACCAACGGTCCGGCCTTTCAATGGCTCCAGCACTTCCATGCCCTCGGCCGGTTCTAATGCCTTGAGCAGTTCTGGTGAAAATCGCAACCCGGCCCGCCACGTCAGCTCACGAGGAGAGATAATGCCAATCACCGTATCATTGTCGATCACCGGTAACAATTCGCTGCGACCAGCCACAAAATGCTCCAATACCTCAATAAGGGGGGTAGCTGGAGTGATGGTCTTGGCCGGTTGCTGCATAAGATCGGACACCATCTCAACATCGAATGGCCCACTTGGGCGCAAGATGCCTTGCGCTATTTCAACTGACTCAACCGTTATCAGTGCACGAGGTGCAAGCTCGCTGATATACGGTAACAGACGTTTAATTCGCCCACCGGTATCAACCCACTCAATGACGATCGGCTGACGATCAGCTTCTGGCGCAACCTGACGTTGTGGCCCAAAGCCGGTCAACGCAGCCAGCACTGTCGCGCCGGTTGCGCCACTCTGCCGCAAAATAGCAAGCACTGCTTTGTACAACGGTCGATCACCAGCCCAATCTTCGCCATTCAAGTATATGCGCACCCGTTGGATTCCTGATTTCGTCATTGTGTGCTCCTTCCCTGGTGGGATGGCAGATTTCCCGACATAACGAGGTGCCCTGGGTTCTCGATTGCGATCGACAACAAACATTCTGCAATAGCCAAAAGGTCACTCTTGACAAATGAGATTTTAATGAGAATCATAAAACTATATTGTTGTATCGCACTAGTTATGTTCATTGGAGGCCGCTATGAGCCGAGAACTTACCCTCATCGGCGTGTCCGGATCGCGAACCGGACAACAGATTGTGGTCAATCGGCGTAGCATGGTGATTGGCAGTGCCCGTCAGTGTGACATTGTGCTTTATGATCGGCAAGTGCTAGAGCGCCATGCTGAGATTGCCCAGACCCTTGAGCGATGGTTTGTGACTCCACTCGACCATGGTGCCTTGGTGGCACTCAATGGTCAGCGGATCAATTCTCGCCAACGGCTGAACCACGGCGATCTGCTGTCGATAGGCAGCGCGACCTTTAAAGTTGCCGACCGCTAACCAGAAGTACCTCATACGACAGGACATCCTCGGTGATGGAGGGTGTCCTGTTCTTTTACTTCAGAAGCCAACATCAATGATCGTGCGCCCGGTCCGATCTTGAAAGAAGCCTACTCCATCTTGAATTAGCCCGACGTAGAAGCCCATCCGTGTTTCGCGCTGTAAAATACGCACTCGCCCAATCACCTCGGCCTCCTCACCAGGGTAGAGAAAATCTTCGACGAAGGGCTGCGCCCACGCTTCGGGTGGACGGGGTGAAATAGCCCAGCGGTACGGGTATCGCTTTGGGCCACCACCACTGTTAGCATCCCAATCCATTCCCACACGCCAGAAACCACCAGCCTGAGCAGCGTAAATCCCATTTTCGACCGAAGAGAAGACCTCATCGGTCGTATATTCGTAGCCGCTCGGTGGCCCGTAGGTGCGAATAGGAACGGTACCGGTATTGCGCACCCGAATAGTGACAGTAATGACTTCGCCTAGCATTACACGCTGGGGTGCAATCATCGAGTAGACGATCCGTGCTTCTGGTTGACCAACATCGACCAGCGTGATCTGGCCTTGGCGCTGGACAACATTCCCAAAGGTGTCTTCAGCCCGTACCGTGTACGTATAAACACCGGCCTCAAGCAACGAACCGTTGGGTCGCTTGCCGTTCCAGACATGACGCTGCTCGTAGGGGCCTTCCTCTTCGCGGGTCACAACCGGAATGATCTCGCCATTTGGTGCCATAACCTCAATATTGATCGTCGCACTGACGGGTAGCCGGTAGGTAATTTCGGCGACATCATCGATTGCATCGGCATTAGGAGAAATAACCGGTGGCCAGACCATCAAATTTTCGATTTCAGGTGGTTCAATTGGTTCCCCATCGATGATCAGGGGAAGACGTCGCTCGTCGCTGGCAGTACCTTCGGCGGCCCGCGCCGCCACCACCAGGGTGTATTGACCTGGGGGTAACAAACGGCGCAAGACTTGGGGATCATCAGTCGGTACGCTCCCATCGAAGCGCAATATGTAGGGATCAGATGCTGCTGCTCGTGGTTGTGCTTGACGCAGGTCGTACCGTTGACCGGTAGCATCAAGGATGTAAATATCGACCAGAGCCGCTCGCCCGATCTGATACTGGATCGCTAATGGAGCATCACGCCCCGGCCTGTAACGTTCGGCAGTTACCACAACCTCTCCTAGCAATGGCGCCGTACTACATCCACTCAGGCCAAGCATCGTGATCCAGAGCAGGACAATTCCACCGATCACAATGAGCGGTTTTGTAGCACGCCGCACAATATTGCTCATCTGTTAACCTCCTTGCCCAATAGTTGTAGTACATGGTCGTTACCGTCATGATCTTTACCACAGAGACCACAGAGAACTCGGAGAAAGTTCATAATTTCGTCCGCGTCTGCGTTACGTACTTCGCAATCGGCTACCGGCTGCTTTACCGCTACGTGCTGCCGTACTGTAATGATCTTTACCACAGAGACCACAGAGAACTCGGAGAAAGTTCATGTTGCTTCCGGGTCTGCGGTACGTCCTTCTCAATCGGCTACCGGCTGTTTCACCGGCACGAGCTGGCGTTGTAATTCCCGCCCACCCAACAGCGAGGGAATGATTGCCAGAGCGGCGATCAGGGCGGCGACACGCATCGCCACATCGTAGCCACCAGCCAGGATCGTTGGCGGAGCAGCCGTAATCGGTGTCACTGGACCGCCATTCAAGGTAAAGATTTGTGAAGCCCATACTGCTCCAGCCAGAGCAATACCACCAGTTTGGCCGACAGTACGCACCACCGCCAGCAATCCACTCGCGACCCCTAACGCTTCTGGAGGAGCATTTCCTAATATCGTACTGTTATTCGGACTTTGAAACAAGCCTACTCCAATCCCGAGCAACACCAGAAAGCCCACCATCTGCGGAAGCGGTGTTGTTGGCGTGCTGAAGCTTAAGCCCAACAATGCCAGTCCGGTTACAATCAGGCCAGCGATCGTCAATACTCTTGAACCAAACCGATCTGACAGCCGACCACTGATCGGCGAGGTCAGCGACAGTGCTATGGGCAGAGACATCAGCATAAAACCGGTTCGCTGGAGGTCGAATTGATACACCAACTGAAAAAAGAGAGGGGTGAGTAGTAAATTGAATGAAATGCCTAGAAAAAGCACCAGAGCTGCCAGCAAATTAAGCGAAAAGGCGAGACGCCGGAAGATACGCAATTGCAACATCGGCTGCGGGTAACGCAATTCCCAGAAGACAAAGAGCACACCACCCATCAGTGCGGCAACAAAGAGACCAATAACTCGCGCATCACGCCAGCCCCATATCGGCCCTTCAGTTAGCCCCAATAACAGGAAGAACAAGGCAGCCGCCATCAGGAACGCGCCAACCAGATCGAACCGCTGTCCGGGTCGTGTCGTTTGATCGGGAGCAATCGCACGTATCGTTAGCCACCAGCCAATGATGCCAATGGGCAAATTTACGAAAAAGATCGCTTCCCAACCAACATAGCGCAGCAGAATCCCACCTAAAGCAGGACCAATCAGAATACCAGCAGCAACAAATGAACCGATGGCTCCCAGCGCCAACCCACGCTCGTGAGCAGGAAAAGCCGTTACCAGCAGAGCCGGACCGACGGCCTGGATCATTGCGGCTCCAATACCTTGCAGAACCCGAAAGGCAATCAGTGCTGTTATCGAAGGAGCAGTTGCGCAGAGCAATGAAGCGATGGTAAAAAGGCCAAATCCGATCAGGTATATCCGCCGCTTGCCGTACATATCTCCCAGTCGCCCCATAATCAAGAGGCTGCATGCAAGGGTCAGCAGATAACCCAGGACAACCCACTCCACGATGTTCAGATTGCTGCCAAATGCCTGCACGAGGGTATTAAGGGCAATATTGACAATCGAGCCGTCAATGGTCGAAACTAATACGCCACTACCAACTGCCGCTAGCGCCCACCACTTACGTCGTTCGTTCACATACCACCTCATCTCTTTTGTAACACATTGTGCATTCTACCGCACTCTGCTGGGAATGACGAAAGACCATCGCCTGGCGGCGCCACCACTCGCCCTCACAACACGCGCCCTGCTCTTTTCTCAGCGCGCACCCAACGCCCGGCGTACCGCTGCTGCCACATCGAGTAAACCGGCTCCAACACCGTTTCCAGCCCCACAGCGATCACCATCACTATGCGGATAAGGACGGGCCGTTTCCTTGAGGATACGCGTGGTTGTGTCGATGTCACCAATGAGCGCAGGATTTGCCGACCACATGAGTGCAACCGCACCGGCAACATGCGGGCCAGCCATTGAAGTGCCTTCGGCACGGTAGTAGCTCTGGTTGGGAAAAGCCGCCAGAATATCAACCCCTGGCGCAACCAGATCGGGTTTGGGCCGTAGACTCTCATCAACCTGCACCGGACCGACACTGCTGAAGATCGCCAGGCGACCCTCAGCATCAACGGCCCCAACCGTCATAACCTCGTCGTAAATCGCAAGTGGCGCATTGAGCGAGCCACAGGCTGGGCCATCGTTACCGGCACTGGCTACCACAAAGACACCAGCGATGCGTAATGCGCGCACCGCCGGTTGCAGTGACATAACCGTGCAGCCTTCTAAGTCGGAAGGACATCCCCACGAATTGTTCAAAATATGCGCTCCGCGCGTCGGATTCCCGTCACGAAAGGGATCACCTCCAGACGGGTATGGCGCGAAGAGAAATTGCAGGCAATCAAGATAGCGCGGTGCATTACCGAGGTTACGGGCAAGATTGACGCATCCGATCCACGTCGCATCAGGGGCTACCCCAACCTGATTGCCAAGCACAGTTGCCAGTGTATGAGTACCGTGACCACTCACATCATACGGTGCCGGAGCGTTTGTCCAGGGATCGAGCCAGTGATAGGTATGCTCAATACCACTCGCTGTACGACCAGCGTAGGCATCACTCAATTCTGGATGCGTGTAATCAACGCCTGAATCGGCCTGACCGATAATAATGCCTGCCCCCCGAATACCACGCGCCCACACCTCTGGCGCACCAATGGCAACCAGATTCCAAGGTGTTTCTGTCGGAGGCGGTTCGTTCCCTACAGCCGTTTGCGGGCTAATCGGTAACGGTCGCAGATGGGGTACCGGTATTACCTCGGCCACTTCTGGTCGACTCTGGAGCCATAGCCGCACTGGCAGATCGGCTTCTACCTCTAATCCATTGACCAGGTAATACGGTGTGTAACGTATACCCAGGCGGTCAAGCGTTGACCGTAACGGCGCTTGCGTGATCGTGGCGTGACTAACGAGGCGCTGATAGACCGCGGTTCGCCGCTTGTTATAGTCGGCAATTGTTTCCAGCCCATTAAGCACAGCCTGATCGCGCAACACAACAAATAGACGGTCGCCATTCGGCGCCGCCCGACCGCCGACAATGAGCAGCATGACACCCATAACCGCGAGCACGCCTGCACCGATGGTATGTATGCGCCGGTTAGGGAGATAACGGATCAGCAGTATAGCGAGAATCGCCAGGATCGTCTGCCCGATTGCCGCCAGGATCGCAAGATGCAAACCTTCGGGAAAGCTACCGAACAGGAACAGGGGATGCAACGTATCTGAGTCGGTGAACGCTAGCGGCACACCGATATACCACACCCCAAAAAGCGTTCCAACCGACGTAATCGCAGGTATGGTTGCGTCCTTAGCCAACGACAGCAAGAGCCAACCCGCTGCCGGTGTGCTAAATAAAAAGATGAGCGCTGCGTGGTTCGGCCCCAGTGCACGACTGACTATAAGGAGCAGCAAGCCAATTGCGGCTCCTTCAGCTAGCCACACCCCAACGGTCGTTGGTTGCTGCCAGCTCAACGGTGGCCGCCACATCAGCAATCGGCCAACGATCCAGCCAACCACTCCGCCGAGCAAGAGGGCCAACCCCAGATCAAACCATGAACCAGGTGCGCCAATGACCAGCCATGGCAGACTGGTAAGCAAGCCAATACTCAACACCAGTGGCGACCAGTGCCAGTGAAATGGTTGGTGGCGGGTAAGCCAGGTGATCCCCAGTGCGTAGCACAGGCACACGCCGAGCTGTACCAATACCTGAAACTGACTCTCGACTGACGGAATAAGGCTGGTACCGGCCAGCAGAGCAGGCAGTGGCAAGGCTGCCAGCCAGCGCAACGCGACATCGCGTACTGCACCTCTGGTCAAGCCAACCCAAATCGCGAAGATGACTGCACTGATGGCAAGGCTGATCCAAATCACGATCAGCCGTCCTCCGCCACCAGCTCCAGACAGGCTTACACCGATTTCAACCAGACGCAAGAACCCGTTGATCGTCAATCCAATCGCCAGTATTACTATCAGCAGACAACCAACTGTCCACGAAATCCGCTGCGATGGTAATGATTGATTGAATGAAGGTTCCATAATCCGTGATATACTTTCTATAGCATGCAATGATGCAACCCGTCCCCAAACCTGCGCGCAGGAGGATACATTCCCATGAACGATCAATCGCTGACCGGCGTACCTGATCGTAATGATACCATTGCTAAAGGGTTTGCAATTCCCAACGTATCAGACGATAAACCAGTTCACGAATGTGGTATTTTCGGGATTGTTGCCGCTGACGCCGACGTTGCCCGCCTGACATTTTTTGGTCTTTACGCGCTCCAACATCGCGGTCAGGAAAGTGCCGGCATTGCAGTGAGTAACGGCCGCAGTATTCGCTACTACAAAAACATGGGGCTGGTAGCCCAGGTCTTTGATGAAGAGAAATTACGTCCGCTGAGCGGCTACATGGCGATTGGTCATACCCGCTATTCAACCACCGGTTCATCAAAACTTGAAAACGCGCAACCCTTCGTGGTCGAGAGCGCATTAGGCCCACTGGCCGTCGGACACAACGGCAACCTGACCAACGCAGCGGTGCTGCGACGCGAATTGCTACAGCGCGGCGTAGGTCTGACGAGTAGCAGTGACAGTGAGGTCATTACCCAAATGCTGGCCGGGGGCGAAGGGCGCACATGGGAAGAGAAGTTAAAGGTCTTTATGGTGCGTGCCCAGGGTGCCTACTGTCTAACCGTACTGACTCGCGATGCACTTTACGCGGTACGTGATCCGTGGGGCCTACACCCCTTGTGTCTAGGGCAACTAAGCGATCAGGGCTGGGTAGTGGCTTCGGAAAGCTGCGCTCTTGGGACTATTGGCGCAACCTTTGTGCGCGAAATTGAACCAGGTGAGATTGTAAAGATTACGCTCGATGGCCCACAAACGATTACGCTTCAACCATCGTTGCGGACTGCTGCCTGTCTGTTCGAGTATATCTATTTCGCACGACCCGACAGCATACTTCATGGTAAAGTGTTACACGCAATTCGGGTGGCGCAGGGACGTGAACTGGCCCGTGAAGCACCTTGTGACGCCGATGTGGTGATAGCGGTGCCTGATAGTGCGACACCCGCAGCAATTGGTTATGCCCAAGAGTCAGGGATTCCCTATTCAGAAGGGTTAATCAAGAATCGGTATATCGGTCGCACATTTATCCAACCCGATGACCGGCTCCGTCAACTGGGCATCGCGCTCAAGTTTAATGCGCTTCCCGATAATCTTGCTGGCAAGCGGGTAGTTCTAGTTGACGACAGCATTGTACGTGGGAATACCAGTGGGCCGATTGTCCGTTTGCTCCGTGAAGCCGGTGCACGCGAAGTACACGTGCGCGTCTCATCGCCGCCTATTCGCCATCCCTGCTTCCTGGGCGTTGATATGGCAACCTACCCTGAATTGATCGCACACCGCCTGACGATTGAAGGCATTCGGCAACACCTCGGTGCCGATAGTCTGGCGTATCTGAGCCTTGAAGGTCTCATCCGTTCTACCGGTCGTGATCCGTCAACCTTCTGTACCGGCTGTTTCACCGGACATTATCCGGTTGAAGTCGAGCTGGTTGATAAAGAAGTTTTTGAGGTGCGGTGAAGGCAGCCCATCCGTATGGGACACGCCGCTAAGATATATGGACTGCTGAAGCATCGTTTCAGCAGTCCACCGTCTCAGAAACTGATTAAAAACCCTGATTTCTTATCGGGCACGTACCGCGCCTGGGCAACCATTTGAAAAGTTGCCAACATTCTTGCGCTCCCGCACCCCACGTTTCCCCTACCACTCCCCGTGGGAGAGAGACAGGGGGCCAGCGGGAAGGTGAGAGCCGCTAGCCGCTCCGCAGTACAGACACTGAAACCGTTGCCACTCATCCTCTCAGAGCATTCAGATACACACTTAGTCATCACCCTCGATACGCTGACGATACGTTGGTGGTTGTCGCAATCGCGTGGCCTGTTCAAAAGCGTATGCCAGTCGGATCAGCATTGGTTCCGACCACGCTGTGCCGATGAAGTTGATCGCGATTGGCAAACCGAACGCCATCCCCGCCGGCACGGTCACCATCGGATACCCGGCACGGGCAGCGAGTGAGCTACTCCCACCAGGGTAACGGTCACCGCCGATCAGATCAATCGGCCAGGCCAGACCGGTTGCCGGTGCAACCAGCGCATCAAGTTGCTGTTCATAAAGCAGGGTATCGAGCGCCTGACGGCTGGCATCACGACTGACCGTTAGGGCCTGTTGATACGCCGGATCATCTAGATCACCGGCTGCTGCTGCCCGCATCAGCAATTCCTGCCCAAAGAAGCGCAATTCTTGATCAGCGTGTTGTTCGTTAAAGGCAATCAATTCTGCTAACGAACGTGGTGCAGAAACAGATGCCTGTGGATCAGGAACACGACTCGCCAGATAACGATTCAGCATGGCTTTGAATTCGTAGATCAGCACGGTTAGCTCAGCATCATTAAACGACAGCACTTCATCGGGTAGCGTGACCGGATCAACCACATGCGCACCCGCATCACGCATCACCATCAGCGCCGTTGTGAACGCACGTTCGACGTGACGACCAAAACCGGCGAAGCGGTCACTGCGCAAAACACCGATCCGTGCGCCGCGTAGTGCATCAGCCTGGAGACAACTACGATAGTCAGGACGAGCATGACCGGCAGCGGCCGCCGTTGCCGGATCGCGAGGGTCTAGGCCGGCAATGATGCCGAGCACAGTGGCCGCATCGGCCACACAACGGGCATGCGGGCCAACGGTATCTTGCGTTGAGCTGATCGGGATCACGCCTGCACGACTGGTTAAGCCAACTGTAGGTTTGATGCCAACCACACCACACAATGCCGATGGACACGAGATCGAGCCGTCAGTCTCGGTGCCGATTGCCGCGACACAGAGACTGGCCGCCACTGCAATCGCCGATCCCGAACTCGAGCCGCATGGGCTGCGCGTCAACACATACGGATTCCGTGCCTGCCCGCCACGGGCACTCCAGCCGCTCGACGAGGTTGTACTGCGGAAATTCGCCCACTCGCTCAAGTTCGCCTTGCCGAGAATAACGGCGCCGGCGGCCCGTAAGCGAGCGGCAACGGTGGCTTCACTGGCCGGACGCGAGCCGAGCAGCGCTAATGAACCGGCAGTCGTTGCGGTGTCATCTAGCGTGTCAATGTTGTCCTTGAGCACAATCGGTATACCGTGCAACGGGCTACGCGGCCCATGTATCGCACGTTCTTGATCAAGTGCAATCGCCGTTTCCAACGCTGCCCGGCTGACCTCGATCAGAGCGTTGAGGCACGGCCCGGCTCGATTAAGTGCTGCAATCCGCTCGAGACAGGCCATCGTCAACGCTTCTGCGGTTAGGGTACCGGCTTCCATCGCTGCCTGTAGATCGGCAATAGTTGCTTCGTAAGCTACCGTTCCAATTGAGCTGGTCGGGTCGTTGACCGTCATGGCCTCCTCCAGAGCAGTATCAAGGGCAGGGCGGTAAAGCAATTGCGCTACCCACTCGTCTATCGTCTGCTGATGAGATGGACGAGTGGGTGATATTGCAGTAGTCGATTACAAGACCTTCACCGGGGTCAGCAGGCCAGGTCGTTCACGATTGGCTGCCTCAATCGCTTCAGCCGATCCCAGCACTGCCACCTGACCGTGATCGCGCAGTGCCGCAGCAGCTTCAGCAAAGGCCACAAAATCGGCAGGCGTTGTCGCTAATACCTGATCACGAATCTGCTGGCGATACTCATCACTGACACTGGTCAGATAACGTACCAGCGCCGTGTAGCCTTTTGCATCCGGTAACTGATAGGCATCCATATCGCCAATTGTTCCGATAATTGCTCGTTCGACCGTTGCCGGATCGAGGGCCACCGTTTGCAGGTACGTAGCCATCTCATCATAGACATCTAGGGTGCGCAGCAGGTTGGGGTCGCGGTACGAGGTTGTGATGAAAAGACCGCTGCTGCGATCATAGCTACCACCGGCGCCATAAGCGCCACCCTGAATCCGAATCCGGTCAAGCAGGTAATCGATCCGCAGATGGCGTAAGACCACCATCGCCGAGCCACTCGGACGAATGCCGTAGAGATGGAGGTTAACCCCCTTCGCCACATAGTTTACCTGCGCCGGAATAATCAGCCCTTCGCCACCATCAGTACTGATCGTCGGCCACGAGACGGGTGTGTACGGTTGATCAGGCAGTTCGGCGAGTAAGCCCTGCAACATTGGCAATACCGTCTTTTGCCCTTCAGCATCAAGCGTCAGATTTGCAACCAATCCACGCCGGTTGATCAACGCCGAGCGAACCTGTTCCAGATCGGCCAACACGCCAGGCCAATCCTGGGTTATCCGCTGCTCGAGTTGGCGCAGGAAGAAGATCGCCGAAATACCACCCATCTGTTCATCAGCCCACTCCGCAGGCGCAAAACGTGCTGCCAGACGCTGACGAGCGTAGGCGTTTCCTGCCGGCACCAACGACGATTCCTTATTGGCACGAGCGCGCAAAACAATCTGGCGGAAGCGCTCAGCATTGTCGAGATTCACAGTGAGCAAAATCTCACTCAACAACTTGAGCAGCTCTGACGCCTGTGCCAGTGTGCTCTTGCCACGGACTATCAGCCGACCAACCGGCTCAACCGAGACAAGATCAGTGGCCGTCATCGTTCCTGCCGAAATACCACCAGTTTCACGGCCAATCCGCTGTAAGAGCCGCACAAAATCGGAGGTAGCCGTTCCCATCTCGGTCAGAGCGCGGGCGAAGAGTGGAACGTAAGGCAAGAGATGTGGTGGCAATGCACGCAGATCGAACGCTAGATCGAGATACACAATGCCATTCGTGAACAGTGGATGGCGCAGCAAAGGTACTCCGGCCAGTTCATCTATCTCGGTCGGAATACGCTTTACGTGGCGGTCAAGATCAGAGAGGTGCAGCGTCGGAATAGCCGCCAGTGCTTCCGGCGGGTCAGGGGTCTGCTGCCACTCAGCTAAAGCCTGGGTCTCAGCGACCAGCGCTGCCCGTTTTTCGGCATCGAGTGTGGCGGCAAACGCCTCGATCCGTTCCTGCTCGGCAGCCGCCAGCCGAGCGGCATGTTCAGGATCAGGACGCAACGTAACCCGTGTACGGTGCGGGTTATCGAGCAGCAGCTCGCGGATCATGCGCTCGAAGAGACGTTCGCCATTGGCGACCGCAGCGCGTACTGCGGCCAGCGGTGCCTCAAAGCGCAACGGCGCAATTGGATCATCGTCGTAGAGCCAGGTACCCAACGCGCGCATCATCAGTACCAGGCCTCGTGGGAAGCTACCGGTATTATTTTCACGTAGGCTGAACTCGAAGGTGTTGAATGCAGCAGCCACTGTTTCAGGATCAAACCCATGTTCAGCCAGCTCGTGCAGTGTGCGCAGAATTAACGCCTCAACCTGTTCAGCCTGCTCCGGATCGATCCCTTTCATACCTACCGAAAAGGTATGCTGGAGAAGATCGCTCTCATAACCACCCAAGACCTCTTCGCCCAGACCCGAATCGATCAGAGCCTTACGTAAGGGCGCGGCTGCATTGCCCAACAACATATAGCTTAACAGTTCACGCGCCATGAGCTGGGTTGGGTCGCGATTGTCATCGAGCAGCCAGTTGAGCATAACCATGCCCTTCTGCTGCTCTTCGCTAGCGGCACTGAAGGTGTATTCAAGTGTCCGCGGTGCATCGAAGCGCTCCTGTTTCTCGATCTGCGATGGCGGATCGATCCGCTCAAACTGACTGAGATACTCATCGAGGATGCGTAACCGCTCCTCTGGTGGATCATCACCGTAGAAGAAGATACGGGCGTTTGAGGGGTGGTACAACGTCTCATGAAAACGCTTAAACGCCTCGTAAGTCAGATCGGGAATAACCAGCGGATCGCCACCTGACGAATGACCATATGTCGTGTCTGGGAAGAGCGACTGCTGCGAGTAGCGGTAGAGCATCCCATCAGGCGAGGAGTAAGCGCCTTTCATCTCGTTGTACACTACCCCCTTAATCGTCAGCGGTGCATCAGGCGCCGGTAGCTCGAAGTGCCAGCCCTCTTGCTTGAGTATTTCGGGCGTGATACGCGGGAAAAACACCGCATCCAGATAGACATCAACCAGATTGTAGAAATCTTTCAGATTGGTACTGGCCACAGGATACGATGTTTTGTCAGGAAACGTTATCGCATTCAGGAACGTATGCACCGATCCCTTAACCAGCGTAAAGAAGGGGTCTTTGACCGGATACTTGCGCGAGCCGCAGAGCACCGAGTGCTCGAGAATGTGGGCAACTCCGGTTGAGTCGCGGGGCGGAGTACGAAAGGTGATACCGAAGCATTTATTTTCATCGTCATTTTCGAGTGAGAGAACTTCGGCGCCAGTTTTGATATGGCGATATAAACGAGCGCGTGTGTTCAATTCGGGAATGAACTCGTCGCGCAGCAATTCAAATCCGTGCACGTCTGTCATGACTACCTCGTCTGGTACAATACGCTCAATATTGGTACATACAAGTATTGTACCAGAAGCTGTTGATGTGTGGCGACTATGAACCAGGTTACAGTTTCGATTATCTGTACAGTACGTGATGAAGCTGACAATGTTGCGGCACTGCTCGATTCAATGCTTGCCCAGACCCGGGCCGCCGATGAGATCGTGATGAACGATTGTCAGAGCGTCGATGCAACACCAGCGATTATAGCCGCCTATGCAGCGCGGTACCCACAAATTCGGCTGGTGCGCGGCGGACATAACATTTCTTCAGGGCGCAACAATGCTATTCGGCATGCCCGTGGCACAATCATCGCCAGTACCGACGCCGGTCTAACCCTTGATCCGCACTGGTTGGCCCGCATCATCGCTCCTATCGAAACCGGCGAAGCCGATCTAGTCGGTGGGTTTTTTCATCCGACCCCCCGTTCGCTCTTCGCCCTGGCCGTGGGCGAGACGAACTACCGCCGTAGTTATGAGATCAATCCGACAGCTTTCCTGCCTTTCGGCAAATCAATGGCATTTCGCAAAGAAGTATGGGAGATGGTCGGTGGCTTTCCAGAGTGGGCTAGTCACTGCGAAGATCTGCTCTTCGATTTGGCTGTCGAACGGGCCGGCTTCCGCCGTACCTTCGTCCCTGAAGCAGTAGTTCACTTTACCCCTCGTTCTACCCTGCGCGCTTTCCTGCGCCAGTACTACACCTACGCCCGGGGTGATGGACGGGCCGGCTTATGGACATACCGCCATCTCCTGCGCTATACCATCTATTCAACCCTGAGTGGATTATTGGCGATTGGGCTGAACAGGCCACGCCTCAGAGCATTCATTGGCCTCTTGATCGGGTCAGGTGTGGTGGTCTATACCCATGGCCCCTACCGACGGCTCTGGTCACGGTTGGGCGGTCGCTCACTGGGTGAACGGTTGATTGCATTGAGCCTCGTGCCGTTGATTCGCCTGACCGGTGATACGGCCAAGATGGTTGGTTATCCGGTTGGCGTATGGCAGCGATGGCGTGCACGGGTGTAGTATTGTGGCTGACATTTATTAATATCGACCTTACCTGTAAAAAACCGTGTCTCGTCCGACCAAGCTGGTGCGTCAACCGACGGAAAGTGGGTAACAGATGCGACGGTTGTTGCATTCGTTTGATGAGATTGGACACGATTTGTAAAATGACGCGGGCCTCTGGCCCACACATTCCAAGGGGAAGCCTTGTGAGTCAATCGCAGAAGGGGGAACTTCGTTCCCCCTTCTATATCCTGTCTCAAACCGGCGTTAGCCAATTAACGGGTTTTGATCCGAAACGGCAGATACAGCGGGCAGAAACCTATTGCACTGGTAGCCAGGAAAACTACCGCCAAGATACCGGCAATCCACGCCCAGACACCCGACAGAACATTCGTAAAAATTAGGATTGTTACCACTAATGCCACGACCACACGTACAATGCGATCGATGTTACCCATATTCGGTGTCATCTTCACCCTCCTTGTTAAAGTTTCACCAGATAGGTCTAATTCCAGAATAGCAGAACACCCGGAAATAGTCAGTGACAAAGTCACATGAGAGCCTTGCTTAGAGCGCGTCTAGCAAAAACCTCATATTCCCTGGGAATGCAGGCCGCTGGCCCGCGCCCTGTAAGGAATGCGTAGACCCCATCGCCCACCCTGGTCGGTACGGTAAAACATACATCTGAGAGGAGAATTGTCATCGTAAGTGGGTTGAGAACCTGTCTCGACATCTTATTTTGAGGATGATCAAAAACCTGGGCTTTTGATGAGGCTTCGACCATGGCATCTCCATAATGGTCAGGGGAACGTTGTCGGGCGACGCATGCGTCTCCGCGACGCGCTGGAACAGGGTTGCAAGTTTCAGCGCCTGTGCTGCGGAGCGCGCCTAGCGCCCCGCACCTTCCCCCTCGCCCCCTTTCTCTCCCTGTGTGGGAGAGGAAGGGGGCACGTGGGGTGCGGGAGTGAAAGAACGTTGGTAACCTCCCACGCAATGGTCGCGTAGGCACAGTACGTTCCCAATAAGAAATCCGGGTTTTTGATCAGGCTCTTATTTGATCAGGCTCTTAGAGGATGATCAAAAACTTCATTGTCACTTCGACACGACGCGCTGGCATTCCGCGCATACGATCCGGCGTCAGAACCGAGTGAACGATACAGTCATCGGATGATAGCGATCGGCTGCCGATGGGTGCGGCATCAATCGTGGTGATCGTATTGCCATGATCGATCCCAACCGTTCCCATCGCATTGCCCGTACCAATCGGGCCAACGGATGGATGGGATTGGCCGGGCCGATGGGATGGCCGGGGAGATGATGGGATCGGTCGGGCCGATGGGATAGCCGGGGATGATGGGATGGCCGGACGGTAGGGGCGAAAAAATTTTTCGCCCCTACTACCTCCATCGCCCGTTCCGCCATCGCCCGTCGCCCGTTCCGCCATCACATATCGCCCGTTCCGCCATCGCACATCGCCCGTTCCGGTATCTCCCGTCGCCCCATCCAGGACCCGGCGCCACATGGTTGGCTGCATACCCATCGGCATCCCTCATGTGGTCACTGCGCAGGCACAACCATCGGCGGTATGACGCGGCAACGAACCTCAATCTGAAACGTGGTGAAAGGATAACGCATACATTGCCCCTTATATGTACTGTAGGCGCCGTATAAGCTCGATCAGACATCTGATTCATCCCCGTTTTTTCCAACGTTTACCCTTCTTACTTCTCACTTGTGGTATCGTATGGCAAACCTGACAAATGTGGAGTTGGTCGTATGCGAATCCTGTATATCACCGGTGAGTACCCTCCTCAGCCAGGCGGCGTTGGAGATTACACCCAACGGCTGGGCCAGACCATGGCAAATGCCGGTCATGAGATTCTGGTCTTGACAATCGTGCAGCAGCACTGGCGCATCTTAAGAGTTTCAGCCGAGGGTGATCAAGTGCTCTCTTCTGCTCGTAGAATGGCTAGTTGGCGCCTTATTGGGCTAGGGTCACTCATCAGACATATACGGCGACTCCAACCCGACTGGTGTCACATTCAGTATCAAACCGGCGCCTATGGGATGCACATTGGGGTGAACATGCTCCCCACTATCTTACGGCATAGCAATATTGCCACTGCGATAACCTACCACGATCTGCTGCCACCGTACCTCTTTCCAAAGGCAGGAATGGTTCGCGAATGGGTGACTCTGCTGCCAGCACGGACAGCGACAGCAGTTATCGTCACTAACCCCGAAGATGAAGCCAAATTACGCACAAGCGGTCTTCAACCACACCTGATTCCCATTGGCGCAAATATCGAGCCGGTACTTCCGCCAGACTATGACCGCACAGCATGGCGTTCTGAACTAGGTGTCACCGGTGATAAAGCGTTGATCGGATATTTCGGTCTCTTGTCACCGAGTAAGGGTATCGATATCCTGATTGACGTTGTGATCGATCATCCGCAGTGGCACTTACTGATCATCGGCGGCACGGCTACTTCTGCGACCGATCGTGCGTTTGCCGAACAGGTGTACCGACGCCTAAGCATACCTGCTTTACGCGACCGGGTTATCGTGACCGGTCATGTTACTGCCGGGCAGGTATCTGCACATTTGAGCGCATGTGATCTGGTTGTTCTCCCATTTCGCGACGGTGCCTCACTCCGACGTGGTAGCTTACTCGCCGCACTAGCTCACGGTTGTGCGGTGATTACCACTTCGCCAGCCTCTTCGGCGACTGCTGCTGCCTTAACCGGTGTTGTACGGTTTACCGCAGCCCGACCAGAGACGCTAACCGCAGCAATTATGAGCCTGCTGAGCAATCCGACTGCTCGCGCTCGATTAAGTGAAGCGGCTCGCGCCGCCGCCCGGCGCTTCGATTGGCAGGCGATTGGCGCTGCTCATATCGAACTGTATCGGTCGTACATGAAGTGTTAAACAGCTCTGCCTCTCCACTGTAACACCGTAACACCGTATAAGCGATGGGTACACCGGATCATTTGCTCAATGTAAATGACGATTAATCCATACCCTTCACAGCCGACCGCAACGCCTGCCCCCACCAGAGCGCCGCACTCAATGGCGCCAAACAGAGGAACGCACCGATCAGACAAAGGGCAAGATAGCCTAATCCAGCCAGGATAAACCCACTACTCAGGCTGCCAAACGCTGAGCCAAGATTAACCAGCAGATCGCTGAGCCCCTGCACTGCGCCTCGTTCAGCGGGTGTTGTGGCATCGGCCAACAGCGATGAGCCAGCAATATAGCAAAAGTTCCAGCCCAGACCAACCAGAAACAATCCTAATGCCAGCCAAGGCGTCAAGAGTGAGGCTGGTGCGATAAGCGCACCAGCGATCAAAAGCCATGCACCTACAATGATTGTAAACGGTCGCCCCAGCCAATCGATAAGACGCCCGGTGAGCATCGAAAGGCCAAACATCCCAAAGGTGTGTGCACCAATGACCAGTGAGATGCTATCAAGTCCATGGTGATGATGACTCATATGGAGTGAGGTTACACTCATCACCAACACCATGACCACTTGTCCGAGTACCATGCTGATTAAACCAGTCCGCACCAGTGGTAGCCGGAAAGTGGCAGATAGAGATCTTGTCAAGGGTGGTAGCTGTGTACCAGAAGTAACGTGACCTTTCAGGTAGAGCGCTATCGACCGTGGATCAGGGCGTAAGAATAGGAACAATATCAACGCTGCCAGCCCAAAGAGGAGCGCACCTCCAAACATTGGTCCGGTCAGTTCGGGCAGCCCGCTTGTAAGCGCAATCTGGCCGAGTGGTCCGACAAGCAGTGGGCCGCCAACCGCCCCTATTGTCCCTGCAAAAACCACCGTACTAATAGCACTGGCACGCCGATCAGTATGTACGGCATCAGCAGCAGCATAACGACTCTGATCGGTAATACCACGCGCCGTACCAACCAGAAATAACCCTACTAAAAAGAGCGTAAAGGAATGACTGATGACTGCAATCCCATTGATCACCATGCCGCTTAGACCAAGAAGCATGCCGATGATCAACCCCGGACGACGACCAAACCGCTGCATCGCCCGTCCAGCCGGATATGCGACTATTGCGGCGCCAGCTAACATCAGGGTCGCTGGTAATCCAGCTAAAGCATCGTCTCCGCTCAAACGGGCGCCAACAATCGCGTTGACCGCAATGTTTGCAATAAAGGCGGCTGAGGCTAAACTCTGCGCCAGAAACAGGGCACTGATAATCCGGCGCGTCACCACGGCATGGTTTAGTGAAGACTCCTGCATGAAAGTGCTCCCTGGCCCAGTAAAACGCTGCAAGTATTATAAGAGATTTTTGTCTTGTCAAGTATCAATGATCGCACTGCAATCACGACATCACCACATGATCACCACATGAATGAACAATGTGGCGAATCTGGTATTATCTTTGCTACAAAAGAAGGTAAGAGCAGATGTCCCGTCTGTCTGCTCTTCCGCACTGTCACTGTTATAGTGCCCTACAGAGAGGTTATCTCAGCAAAAAGCGTATTAATGCTAAAAGACCGATGGCATTTCTCGCCAATAATGACCGTCACCGTAGTGGTAGAAGCGAGTTGAGAACGTGTGCCCACAGCATCCTGATGCCCTGATGCTGCATACCGGGGAAACCGAATCTCACGAGGAGTATCTCCTACATAGCATTCTAAGCAGAAAGACCTGTTCCACGGATATGAAAATGTTTCGCCGTTTACAACTGATGATCACCCATCTTTCCGCCACGCGCCCTGGCGCATGGTTTGTCCGAACGTGTATCCAGCCGTTTGACCGATTTGTACTCTGGATCAGTGGTGGACGACTCGGTATCGTATCACTGTTTTATCCAACGCTCGTGCTGATCACAACAGGCGCTCGTAGCGGGATGCAGCGCCGAACCCCGCTCATCTTTTTTCCTGATGGAAGTCGCCTGGTGTTGGTAGCATCCAATTTTGGGCGCCCGCACCATCCGGGGTGGTACTACAACGTTCTGGCCAACCCGCAGGTACACGTCAATATCTACGGTCACACCTTCTCCTGTCGGGCCCGTGAAGCCTCCGGCATCGAGTATCTGGAATTGTGGGAGCGAGCCGTGCGTTACTATCCCGGCTTTGCCACCTACGCTCGCCGGGCCGGGCGTACCGTACCGATCGTCGTACTCGATCTCAATACACCCACATAATGATCAGTGGTGTGATCAAGCCTTCAATCAGAGCAGCTACCAGCACGAGCGGGGCAATTATCAGCAACCAGACTCTGACCGTTTGCGCTGCTGCCCACAGTAGATTCTCACCGACTGTAAAATCGCCCGGCGTGCTCAACAGCGCAGCCCCCATCCGCAGACCAAGCGCCGCACTGAGCAGAAATGTAGGTAGTTCGATCACACCATGCGGGAGCAAGTAAGCGATCATGAATTGCAGCGGATCGAGGATGGTCGCTCCACTCTGCGCGAGAATGCGTCCGCTGACATAACCGATCTGCGCAAAAACGACTGCCGGGACGAGAAACGGAAAGACACCCAGGCTGAATGGCGCCAGCAGGTTCGATAAGATTGATACCCTCAAGTTATTGGCGAAGACAAAACCGGCCAGGAGCAAAGACGGCTCCGGGCCATATGCGAGCATTGTTAATGCCCGTTCGACCGGTGGCAACACGAGTGTTTGTGACAGGGTAAGGCCAAACACGGTTCCACTCACTGCGGCCAGCACACTGACTGCCAGCGGTAGACGTAACTCGTGGAGCAGGGCCGGAAACTCATAACGGTAGAAGCGCCACGGCGAGAATGGTAGTCCGCGATAGGCATAGAGTGGTGTTCCCGCCGGCTGATACTCGCTGAAGAAACGACGAAACGTCGCCCATATCCGTCGTAAACTCATCGTTTCGCGGTTCCGCGAAAAGATCGCTGCCCGTTGAAATGTTTGCATGCCACTGCGCAAAAAGGCCAATGCTACCACCGCGATCGCTAGTATCGCCAACCAGACAACATCAAACCGCCGTGCAATAAAATACGGCGCTTGCGCCTGCAACAGAGCAGTGGTCGGGAGCAAGACCGCCGAGGCCATCATTGAGGCTTCCCGTACACTCCCAGCATGGATCGAAAAGCTCACCGCGCCCGATACCAGACCAACCGCCACAGCGATCGTCAACAGACTCATCAAACCCAATAATGCTGGTGACATGCCATCGGCGTAGAGTGCCGGAACGTTGAGCGCCACTAGCGCGTAGAAGAGATATTGCGTTATCAGCGCAGTGATCAGGGGAATCAGGAGCGTTCCCACCAGTTTCCCCAAAAAGAGTTGTCGATCAGAGATTGGTAAGGCGCAAAGCGCCTCAAGCGTGTTACGCTCACGCTCACCAACGAACGACTCAAGCGCAGCCACTAGCGCAAAGCTCATTGGTACAAAGCCGGCCAGTACGCCGACAAACGGAACCAGTGGTGCCAGTGCGAGAGGATCATCGAGCTGCGGTAAGATGGCCGTAATCGCTGCATTCAGGCCAACCGGCATCAATACTGCCAAAAAACCGAGCAACGTTAGCGAACGCCAGTCGCGAGTGATTTCAATCATTTCGCGTCGAGCCACAATCCACACCGGATGACCGCTAAAGTGCGTTATCTGCCGTCGTGCTTGCCGGTACCGCCACCTAAACCATGGACGGCGGATCTGTTCACGGGCCAGCAGCTCTTCGCGGCTAAACGCCCGCATACCCGCGTGGATGAGCACACCAACGAGACCGCTCAACCCCAACCAGATACCAACAACCCCGTCCCAGCGATTGCCAACAATGAGAAAGGCGATCACCTGTACCAGTAACGCCAGCGGCACCAAAATTAGGCTAGAGAGCAGACTAGCAGCCCGCACTGTGGTGACATGCGAAGAAATGATCACTGCCCCGCTCACCATCACCATTGCCATCGTCAGCACCAACACCAACAATAACAGCAAACGCAGTGGGTGAAAGGCAACCAGCGCCACATCGGGCGCAAACAAAAGCATCATCGTGCCAAAGACCACCTGACTGAGCAGGGCGCCAATCAGTGGAAGCGCCAGCGCTGCAATCAGCTTGGCAAGGTACAATTCACGATCACTCAGCGGCATTGCCAGCAGTGTCTCAAGCGTATTCCGCTCACGCTCACCGGCAAATGACTCTAGAGCCAGAATGAGGGAAAAGCCTGCCGGTAAAAAGCCGACAAGCAAGATCGCGAACGGAATAATCTGAACAGCCAGTTCGAGTTGTTCGGTAAATCGGATCAGCGCAAGGGCCGCTGCTGAAACCAGAAACGGCAGTGCCAGCGCCAGCAGACCGAGCGGGACCAGTAAGCGCCAATCGGTCAGGGTATCGCGCAATTCGCGGCGCGTAATAAGCCACCACGCCGGGAGTGGCTGGAGCGGACGCAAGAGCATAACCGAGCGTGTGAGGGAAAATCGTTTCATTACTTTCACCGGGAATGCGAGGCGTGCGGAGCCTCATCTTCTGCTACAATCCGCAAATAAAGGTCTTCTAATCGACGCGGTTGCTCGGCCAGACTGTACACACCAATCCCGGCTGTCGTCAATCGCTCGAGAATAGCCGGATTTAGCGCTTGAGGTTCGGCAGTTTGCCAACTCAGCCGATCAGCGCCAATCACTTGCACATGCACCAGATCGCGCACCACTGCAACCGCACGTTCCTGGTCATCAGGGTGTACCAGGCGAAGTTCAAATATTGGATCACCGAGTAACTGCTGGCTTAGCTCAGCAAATGAACCACAGGCAATAATCTGCCCGCCACGAATGATCGCAATCCGGTCAGCTAGCTCTTCTGCTTCACTTAGATTATGCGTGGTTAGCAGAATACTCCGTTTCGCACCGCGTAACTCACCAATTGCGTCACGCACAGTCCGCGCACTCTGGGGATCCATCGCTGTTGTCGGTTCGTCGAGAAAGAGCACTGGCGGATCGTGGATCATTGCCCGAATCAGCGCCATCTTCTGGCGCATCCCTTTAGAAAAACTTTCAAGCTGACGGTCACGCACCTCCCACAAGCCAAACTGGCGCAAGAGCATCTCACTGCGTTGGCGGCATTGGACTGCATCAAGGCCAAGCAACGCCCCGAAGAAAGCCAGATATTCCAGTGCTGCCATCCGTCCGTACAAGCCAGGATATTCGGTCAATAAACCGACCATACCTCGCACCCGTTGCGCATCTCGAACGACATCATAGCCACAAATACGGGCTTGACCACTCCCTGGCGGTAAGATTGCAGCCAACATTCGGACCGTTGTCGTTTTCCCGGCGCCGTTTGGCCCCAGCAATGCCACTAACTCACCTGGCTGCACAACCAGATTCAGATCGCGTACCGCAACAAAATCCCCGAATTGCTTACCGAGATGAATTGCTTCGATCATGGGAACTCATTCTACCTACTGAAACCAGGGTTATGAAGCCACCGACACACCTGACCGGTTTTGCCTCTAGTTGTATTGTAGCTTGAAACCATTACCGGTAGCGGGTGAATGAACGCAATGGATGTGAGATGTAGATTAGGACTTGTCACAGTTCTCAGCTTCGGATCACCTTTGATGACCGGACGATGAAAAGGCGGAGGAAAACCGACAACTATCACGTACCCGCTCACAATGATCCCCGCCAACGGGTAGGCCTGGGAGCACGGGCCGCTGTCCCACGTTTTGCGGCGGCAGCGGTGGAACTTGTTTCCGTATTCACCCAAACCGCCGAGAAGGTTTGCCGCTGTCTCGCATCGTGCGGTGGCGGCGGAACCCTCACCCGTCTCAGGAGCACGCCATGAGAGCGGATTTAGAACCCGCCCCTACCAACGCGGTGACGGGCATGATCGGCAACTCAACGAGGGGCAGGCCGCAGACGTTCGTCGGAACATGTATCTGCGTGCCTCTACATGTACTGTGAATGGGCAGGGAACCCATCTCTTCTTCTCTCTTTCCTCCACACTCTCTCCTCACCTCACCGCTGCCGAGTAGGATGAAAACGCTGGAAAACCCCAGATGTAGACACGCTCGTGAATATCCGCGAGAACTTTGCAACCCGCAGCAACCATGCTTACCCTGTGCCGTTCCTTGCTCACCCCTTCGTTCCACGTAGCCGCACTTCAAGCTGATTATCGTTCGTTGAACGAACCTCAAGCAGACTAATACTTTGACTGCAATGAGTTACTAGCTTCGACAAACTGGAGAAACCAAACCAATTCGGGCGAAACGTTGGATCAAGTTTCCTGAGTTCATGACCAAGCATGGCAACACTTACCCAACCTTCTCCATCACGTTTGGTTGTCTGTAAGATCGCCTTACTGAGTAAAACAACAGCTTCTCGCAACGGGCGGGTCGGTGCCTGCACCGGCGAAGATGGCGCTCGCGGGATACTAGTGTGCTGGCTGTCGCTGTTTTGAGCGGCAGGTTGTGGTGCAGCAGGTGGAAGACGATTATCTGTGGCAATGGGTACTGGGTTCGTCTGTGTCGTGAGTTCACTCTGGACAGGAGGTGTAGCAGGCGGAACAGAGACATTGTTTGTCTTTCCAACCGCTCTTTCCTCAGTGATCAGGATAAACCGACTACTGACTGCTTTCAGAGCATCAGCACTCCGTTCATTACCAATAACGATCACCTCTTTCCCGGCTTTACGCAATCGTTTCACCAAGGGGGTATAGTCGCTATCACCGGTAACGAGACAAAACGTATCGATTGATTGACTATATAGCATATCCATCGCATCAACTACAAGCAAAATGTCGGTAGCATTCTTGCTTGTGGAAACTTGATCGTGGTGCACAGGTTGCAACTGATAGCGGGCCACCGGCTCAATCCAGGCCTGATTGCTTGATCGAGACCAGTTTGCATACACCCGCTGGACTACTAACCGACCTTGTTGTCCAGCAATCTTCAGGGCGGAAGTAGCGTAGACCGCAGCGCAATTCTCACCATCGATCAGGAGCGCAACTCGATGGATTGCAGGCGTATTCGGTAGAAATTGCAAACGGATGCGGCGTATCATTCCCTGGCCTAACGACTGTAGCCACCTGAGCAGAAATGAGTTCATGGTTCCTCTCCAATGCCACCTTATTGTGCAGTCTACAAAGGAATGGTTACCAGCGCGTTACCCGCAGTTGCTTGCATGACCGGCTACAACATTTCGCATCGACACCCACTCCAGACTCACGCTATACTGAAAATATCTCATACCCTCACTCAAAAGGAGTTCACGATGGAACAACCGCAGCGACATAACGGCCCAGATATGGGGAATCATCTCACCTACTGGAGCATTATTGGGATGACATTGCTGCTCTGCTTTGCTTGGCTGCTAACCGGAAGCGTGGTCCTGACCCTGATCATTATCGTGCTTGGTTTACTCCATTTGGCACAATTCTTTCCCGACGCCGAGGAAATTGTTCGCGCCGATCCAATCTTATTGACCATCCGACGCTTCTCATTGCTGCTGGTGATTCTGATTACAGCAATGGCGCTCCTCATTCGCTATATTCGGTTGTAGGATTTAGACATTTTGCACAAAATATTTCCGGTTTTAGTTGTTGAAATCATCCAAACCTTCTGCTATGATGCAAGCAGATGGCCATCAGGCGATGGCTACCCTCAGGTTCAATGAAGAGCTGATCGGGTATTGCAGTGCAGCAGCGCGGAGGCCACGATGGAACTACAAGGCTTTTTGATAGGGTTAATCGGATGGGCGGCAACAGCAATACTGGCGATTGGTGCACGACGACTATCGGCAATCGAACAACGCGCCGTGATCGTCTGTAGCTGGCTGGTCTGGATGATTCCCGGTTTGGGGACATTTGTGCGCACCGGTATCCTCACTATCGATGCAGCAGCTCTCTTCATTGGAATTTCGACAGTCCTACTTGCCGCGCTGCTACTCATTGGCGTGCGTGGCCGAACTCGCGCCCGCTGATAGGATTCCACTCCTCATCGGTTAGAAACCCGGCGTAGGAGTATTGATCCGGTTCACACAAATGCCACATGCAAGGCTGTTCAACCTTCTTTCACTCCTTAGCAGTGGTGATGAAGGAAAGAGGCGTGAGGGGAGAGGCGGGTTCTACCTCCACTTGTAGGGGGCTAGCTTGAGAATGATACTTCTTATGATCAGAGGTTTCAAAACACAATAGGGGCGGGTCCGAAACCCGCCCCTATTCATCACCTCGGCATCGGTTATGTGCACCTAGCGGTATGGTCTGATCGCACCAACAAAACGACTCGTCCAGTAAGAACCCCAAATACTGGAGATCTGCACACCATAGGCTGGTGACATCGCATGCACCATCTGACCATTGCCGATGTAAATCGCCACATGAGAAATTCCACGCGACCTGCCGGTTGCGTAGAACAACAGATCGCCAGGCGCCAGATTGTTCAAACTACTAATCACCGCTCCATAACGAGTATTAAACTGAGAAGCAGCAGTACGCGGTAAATTCACACCAAACTGTCGGTAGACATACGAAGTTAGACCGCTGCAATCGAAACCAGTACGCGGACTGGCGCCTCCCCATACGTAGCGATAACCAACGAACTGAACCGCATAGCTAGCCACATCCCCACTAGCCGGGATATTGACCGGACCGGTGTTCGCCAATCGACTGCGATTCGGTAAAGCCGGAATGTCGTTGGTGTATGGAACCCGCCGGGCTGCCATTGGTGTGACCTTTAACAGTTCGGCGTAGATCCAAGCTTTCGTACCGTTGGCCAGCTCAACCCGATACCAATCCTTATGTCGGGCAAGCAGTTTCACTTCGGTACCGGCATTAACGGCGCCAATCCGCTCATACGCAGAGCCGGGACCTTTGCGCAAATTGACCGAATTTTCCAGCACGGCGCCGACGAGCGGTGGATTAGGATCGGGAATAGAGGCCGCAACCGGAACTCGTTCAACCACACCCGGCGCAATAGTGAGGAACTCTGAGGTCACCCAGCCGTATAAGCCACCGGTCTCAACCAGAAACCAGCCGTTGTACTGCTCAACTAGATTTAGCTCCGCCCCAGCAGAGAGTTTCTTCATACTGACGTAATTGGTACCAGGACCATCACGAAGGTTCAGACCCTCTTCCCGCACGGTCGCCACGCGCGGTGGCGGCGGCGGCGGAATATCGGCCTCGGCGACCGGTTTGAGGTTATAAAATACCGCTTCAGGCAGATCAACCAACTCAGCCGCAATCCAGCGCAGCGTGGGATCATCGGCAGTACGGAAGCGCAACCACTCACCATAGCGACCAACGACCTCAATCGTAGCTCCGGCCGTGATGCGGGCTACATCATCGTAAGCCAGACCAGGACCATTCCGAACCTTCGCTACATCGGCAGTTACGGTTGCCGGCACGATGAGCGGTGCATTGATTTCACTGCGCGAGAGGATGGTCAGCGGTACCGGTAATGCCTCATCGACGTCAAGGGGTGGATCGCCCACCACCTCACCATCTCGGCGTCTATCAAGATTGAGTGGACCGGGAATAATGATCGGTACCGCACCACTAATTTCTGCCGGTGCTCTCGTCGGTGCCATCACGGCTGGTTTTACCGGTCGTAATGGCAATTGCCCTAACAACAAAGCAACTGGAAAGAGGAATGTTACCACTGCATGAAGGAGATAGCGGGTAGGAAGCTGGCGAAACCTGCTTTGAAGCTCTGATGCAGAAGGGATTAGGGAAGCGATGGTCGCAAACGGTCGCGACTGTCGTATATACCTACTCCGATAGTGAACTGCACGTTCGCGAAGACGTTGAAGTTCCAATGGGAGTAGGTCAGCCGAGCGATCTTGTTCTAGCTCAATCATGGAGCGTCTTTCCTCTTTCTCGCTGCCAACCGGCCAGTGTACGGGTTTTGCACCACGACCACGCACCTGGTGGTACTGGAGATTGGCAGGTTAGGAAGCGAAGCAGACTGAATGGGCCTTATCAGCAATGTATCAGTCACACTTCAGCTTCTTATCGGCGTTCACACTGTGTCGTAGAACATATGCAGTAGCACAGCGTAGCGTCGCAAAGGTATCGAAATAGTAATATATCTTTCGCTATTTGTCAAGAACTATCAACAAGCACACCAATTTGTTGCTCTATTATGCGAAATATCGCTTACGTAAAACCATGAACTGATGTTTGAGTGTTAAACATTCCGCAGAAAAAAAATACATTCCGACAAAGAATACGCCTATCGTTATCTGTTACCGGCGCGTATTCTGCCAGACAGGTATTTATCAGCTACAGTGTAGGAAGCTGATACGCACGTTCAGTGCAGCAATGTCTGCCAGTACATAACTGTTGCCCACAGCCATTCGCCAGGCTGGGGTGATCGATCACCTGTAAGGGCCATCACCGTGAAGCCCATTGTTTGAGCCTGACGAACTAGGGCCAGTTGCTGCCCATACGGAGCCACCACAATCAGACGCCGGCATCCATCGGCGCGAGCTGTCGCTAACAATGTCGCTGAGTTGTCGAGGAGCCGTAGTCGTTCAGCAACAACACCGTTATGGATGAGGTCTGTAGCCACTAGGTTCGCTTGCGATCCGGCCAGGTAGGCATACCTCACTGCCTCAGCCGCTAACAAATCGCGCACTTGCGCTATCGTTTCCACATCGATACCAGCGGCGGCGATTATCAAAGCATCAGCGCTCAGAACGGTCGACTCCGGTAATGGTTGTGCGGTTGCCCATAGGGTTGCCGCACCCACGATCACCCCCATACTGACCAGCCAACCGAACAAAGAGACGCAAGATTTCCAGAACCATCGGATCATGGACTAGTGCTCGCTATGAAATAATTCGGCTAACAGGGTCTGTACTTGTTGAATGGTAAACGGTTTCGATAATATCGCATTAATCCCGCGCAAGCGTGCTTCATGACGATCAATCTGCTCACTCCAGCCGGTTACCAGCACAATGCGTACCAACGGATCAATGCGGCGAATCTGGGCGGCAACGTCCCATCCCGATAGACCTGGCATCCCAAGATCGGTACAGACAAGCTGATACTGACCGGCGTTGAACCCCGCCAGCGCATCCTCACCGGAGGCAAAAGCATCAACATGGTGGCCGATCCGTTGCAAAATGCGTACCAACACGGTACGAACTGCGTCCTCATCATCAATGACTAGAATGCGAAGGTTCGATGCGCTGGCAGACGGTCGTTGCGTCTGCTCAACTACCGGTGGTGTACCAATCGGCAACAAAACCCGAAAGCGTGCTCCTGCGCCAGGTGCACTCTCCAACTCGATCCGCCCACCGTGTTGCTGTACAATACCACGTACAATTGCCAATCCCATGCCAGTACCGCGGACACCTTTGGTCGAGAAGAACGGCGCAAAGATTTTCTCGTGAAGGGTATGGATCAATACCGATACCGGTATCTTGCACTTCCAGCATAACGGCAGCTTCACCTAACAGTCGTGCTGGAGCGAGCGCTGTGCGCAGCGTGATCGTGCCACCATCCGGCATGGCATCAATTGCGTTCAGGATGAGGTTGATCACCAGTTCACGTAGCGCCGGTGCATCACCGGCAATTAACGGCAGCGGGTCTAGCTCGGTATGCACCGCGATAAGCTTACCACGGCTCTGCGCCTCATCACGCCAACGTGGTCGGGTGAGCGCCAGACTCTCTTCGACGACCCGATTCAGATCAACCGCACTGTCCGGCGTCGAGCGACTGGTTTGGGCAAAGCCTTGCAACCGTCTGACGGTGGCAGTGCCATCAAGCGCAGCTAATTCTATCGCACGCAAACCTTCTTCGAGATGAGGATCATCGGTTTCATCGAGCAGTAATTGAACATGACCGAGGATACTCGTCAGTAAATTATTGAAATCGTGAGCCACACCACTCGACAATTCACCAAGTGCACGCAATCGGTCACGTTCAATTAATTGTTCACGGACTCGCTGTAATTCAGCGTCATGGGCGAGATTGGTGATAGTGACACCGATCAGATGCGCCATCGCCATCACCAGTTCAAGATCGCCCTGACCAAAGATACCCCTTACAGCACTCTCAATGATGATGATCCCAAAGACACGCTCGTCAACCAGGATGGGTACGATCATTTCGGCAGCCGTAGCTGGTAAGCTAGGATGATGGACATATCGCGAATCACGTGTAACGTCGTTCACAATAGCGGGTTGACGATGCTGAATAACCCAACCACTAATGCCAACCGTCACCGGTCGCGGGGGAAACGTCTGTGGATCGAGCCTGAGCTGACCACAGGCTGCACGCACTTCCAGGGAATTTTCGACGATAACACAGATCAAGACCTGATAATAACCGAACGATTCGTGCAAGAGTTGGGCCGCCTCCTGGAGCAACAGATCGATCTCACGTAGCGTACCAATTCGCACGGTAAATTGCTGGAGAACCTGAAACTGACGTGCACGCTCTTGAGCTTCACGCAGTAGCCGGACATTATTAATTACTACTGCAATCTGTTCACCAAACATCTGCGCAGTGGCAATATCTTCCGCTGTAAAGGCGTCAGGCGTCCATTTGTCAATCGTTAGCACTCCAATCGTTGCCTGATCGACTTGCAGAGGAACCCCAATCCACGAACGGATGATGTCACTATCGGGCACCTTTTGCCAGTTCGGCAGTTTTTGCACGTCAGGATGGTACATTGCTGTTCCTAAACGCCGCAATTCGTTGATCAGCGAACCCGGTCCGGCGTAAAGGGTTACTTGATTGAAGTTCGACCGTAGACCACGCTGGGCAAGTAAGCGCACATATTCTTCATCATGAACGACGAAAATACAGGCGGAATCGAAATTGATAAAACGCTGAAGTTCCACGAGTATTTCATCGAGAACACTGACCTGATCGATACGAGCATTGGTCAGCGCCACCAGGCGGTGCAACGCTTCAGATCGAATCTGTAGCCGCCGTTCGTATACCCGCTGACGGGCATACATTATCTGACCGGCAGCAAACGCCAGCAGATCGGCGTCGCCGTGAGTCCAGTAGTGACCTGGAATCGATGCTACCAGCCAGGCCGGTAAGCCATCGAAGCGCATATCTACGATCAACGCGCCATCGCGCCGCCAACGCTCAAAGTCCTGAGCGGTGACAGGGTGACCGGTATCATCGAACATTGCACCATTGGCGGCGCTGGTAATCAGTTGCGGCCTAACCCCCAAAACGGCGGTCAGCTCGTGTTGTATGCCAGCAATAGGATCATTACTGGTCATACTGGCGAGCAAAATCCGTTCGCGGGTCGTTGCCTGACGTAGTATCTGGGCAGTATTGGCATTGTCGATGGCAATCGCTGCCTGATCGGCAAAGATTGAGATTGTCTCAATCAGTTCCTGGCTGAACGGTTCTGACCCTGTAAACCGAGCCAGACTGAGCGCACCGCAGCAACGATCGCGCACAATCAGAGGAATAGCCAGAATCGCTGATGGATGCCGGTCAAGCTGCTGTACGTAACGAGGATCATTCGCCGGATCGGTGAGCTGGAGAATCTGGCGATTGGCAACAGCCCAGCCAGCCACCCCTTCGCCAAGCCGCAGGCGGAAAGTTCGCTCATAATCCGTCCGGCTTTCAAGACCCAACGTTGCCGCTGTTGTCAACCATTCGCCTTGCTCATCGAGCAACCAGATCGAGACCACGTCGGCTTCGCTCAGCTCACGAGTGGCAGCCAGCACGCGCTGCAAAACATCACCTAAATCAAGCGACGAGAGGACTGTCTTGCTCAGAGCAAGAATCGTCGCAATTGGTGATGTCAGGCCAGGAGGTCCGCTCGGATTGGTTGACTCAGATAGGTTCGTCATGATTCTCATTATACTCAGCGCAGCGCTTTTCGGGTGTTTTTAAATTTTTCTCACAGATCGTGTAACTTTTGGCCGCTATCTACGATTTATTTATGACACCAGCAATTGATTGGGCAAGTCGTAGATGAAGGAGGACAATGATGCGCAGCTTTCGGGGTACGGTCAATCGGGTAGAGCTGATCGGGCGTCTGGGGGCCGATCCAGAAGTACGGCAAGTGGGTAATGGCGTCACCGTTTGCCGCTTCAACCTGGCTACCAATCGACCGGCAGGCATTGATGAGCAGGGCAAACGGCTGAGCGAAACTGAATGGACAACTGTGGAAGCGTGGGAGCGGTTGGCGGAAGTATGTGGAAATTATTTGCAAAAGGGGCGACGTGTGATGGTGATGGGAAGTCTACGGACAGATAACTGGCAAGATAAAGAGAGTGGTCAACCTCGCTCACGGACTTACGTGCGGGCCGAGGAGGTTATCTTCCTTGATGGAGGGAACGGTAGACAGGATAACGAGCAGGAGGAAGAGTAAGGCAGTGAAACATAATGAGCTCCTGACGTGCATCCTAACAGTGAGCGAGTCAGACCATCGCTAATTGTATCGGGGCGCACTACCGTGCGCCCCGATGTCACTACAGTCTTCTATAACCTTGTAATCATGAGAGGAACGCAATGCTTACTTGCCCCAACATGAGCGTTAAGGCTACTCAGCATTTACCATAGACTCAGTAGATATGGTTGCAACTTCTGGTTGCGACCGTCCACTGAACCGCTCGCGCAGTGCGCTGAACAAAACAAACAACGCTGCGGTTAGTAGGCCAGCGCCAAATATGTACGGCGCACCAGGCCCTAGAAGGTCAAACAGTAAGCCTGCCAGGAGCGGACCGGCCACCATCATCAAGCTGTTGAAGGATTGCACCCCACCTAGGATGGAACCTTGCTCGGTAGCCATTACCGACTGCGAAACCAGACTGGTAAGCGAGGGGGTGACCATGCCGCTTCCCAATGCTACCAGACCGATTGCCGGGAAGAGCATCCAACCCGCAGTAGCAAGTCCGGTTGCAGCAAAGCCGATGGCCATCAGACTTAAACCGGTGATGGTCAGACGGGCTTCGCCAAAACGAGCGACCAGCTTTCTGATGAGAAAACCCTGAACAATGACTGCGATTAGACCGATGAAAGCGAAGATGAAGGCATTTTGCTGCGGGCTAAAATTAAACCGCACATCGCTATAGACTGGGAAATTGCTCTGTAAGCCGGCGAAGGCCAGGTTGAACAGAACACTCCCCAGGATGAACGGCTGTACACGAGCATCACCGGCAACTGCCACCAGACGACTAATTGGGTTAAGATTGCGCTTCTGCGCCTGTGACCGCTTGTCAGCCGGAAGCGACTCGGGCAGGCGGAAGAAACCGAATGTCACATTCGCAAAGCTGAGCAGCGCCGCGAAAAGAGCAGGAGCCTGTAGGCTTACATTAGCCAGCAGACCGCCTAACGCAGGGCCGAGCATAAAACCGAGGCCGAAAGCTGCACCGATCATACCCAAACCACGAGCGCGCTCATTCGGTGGTGTGACGTCGGCAATGTAGGCCTGCGCCGTACTGATACTCGCCCCCATAATGCCGGCAACTATACGGGCTAGAAACAGCAAGCCGATGACCGTTTCCACACCGAGAAACGTCAGATTTTCGGCGAGGGCAAAAACCAGATAACTCAAACCGGTACCCATCAGGCTGAGCAGCAGTACCGGTCGGCGGCCAAACCGGTCACTGAGGGCACCTAAAACTGGGGCAAAGAGAAACTGCATTAACGCATACGAAGCCGTCAGGGCGCCAACGATCAAGGCGCGATTTTCAGCCAGCCATGGCCATGTTGATCGTTCTACAATTTTGACATATTCGGGCAGCAACGGTAACACGATACCGATGCCGAGTAGGTCAATGAAAATTGTCAGGAAGATAAACGTTAATGACGAACGTGATTTCATAGGATATGGTTCCATTCTTTTCGATGAGATAGATTGCAACCCAAAAGGTTAACTACGCAAATTATATGACCTTTCACAGCTTTTGTCAATACATTGCACAGATTTTGTCCAGATTTGAAGAAGAATGGCTTCCAGCGGCGCACCGCACAATGCGGGCCAGAGGCCCGCGCTCTTAGGGAGAGCGCGTGGGAGAGAAATTGCTATTGTATGCGCTTACCATTGACTAGCGAACGCGACCGAAATCCGGAAACATCGAACAACCTGTTGCGAGGCAGGTTCGATGTCTGAACACCGTCGAGATGTGGTACCATGGATTACCAGTATCGGTACACCATTGTAGTCGTAGGGTCTTGTACCAGACATCGAACTAATCCTGACGCCAGACAGTCAAGCACTGAGTGCGCGGTGAACGACCAGGATGTATCATGAAACGCAACATCACGACCGGACGTAACCTGGCGATAGGTAGACTATGACGTTCAGCGGCTTCACAACCGAACGACTGATCGGTATCCCTCCAGAGTTTTTCACCGAAGTGTTACCGGCGATCACAAAGCCGAGTGAACTCAAAGTCACCTTGCACCTTTTCTATCGGATCAGTCGCCTCCGCAGCCGTCCCCGTCGACTCAGTTGGGAAGATTTGCTGAACGACGATGTACTCCGCCGGTCATTACAAGCGCTCAGTACCTTACGCTCATTTGAAGAATTACTCGACGAAGGGCTGGTAGCGGCAGTACGGCGGGGTACTGTGTTACATCTGGTCGAACCGCGTGATGGTCGGGTACGCAACTGGTACCTTATCAATACCTCGGCCAATCGGGCCTGGGCAGAACAGGTCAAGGCCAGTGGTATTGTACCGCCGACTGATGAACTGAATGGGGAACAACCGAGCTTGATCGAACTGTACGAACAAAACATTGGTCTGGTAACGCCGTTACTGCTCGAGGAGCTGCGGGCTGCCAGTGATCGCTATCCAGCGGAATGGTTGGAAGATGCGATTCGCGAGGCAGTTCGCGCTAACGTGCGTTCGTGGCGTTATATTCAGCGCATGCTGGAGAGGTGGGCCACCAATGGACGAGAATCTGCGCCGTATCACACCGGACGACCTATCGATATTGAAAAATATACCAGCGGACAACTCGGACACCTCTTCCGCCGCGGAAGCGACGAGAGTGACCTCTGAAGCAGTGTGTCCGATTTGTCGTGGCGCCGGTTATTATACGCTCGACGTACCGTATGGCGATCCCAACTTTGGCGTGCTGATCACCTGCCGGTGTAAACAGGCTGAAAAGGAACGGCGGCGCTATGAAGAGCTTGAACGGCTCTCGAATCTAGCTCCCTTGCGTGATAAAACCTTCGCCACCTTCGACCGCACAGTACCGGGTG
Source organism: Chloroflexus sp. (assembly GCA_017743535.1). Taxonomy (GTDB): domain Bacteria; phylum Chloroflexota; class Chloroflexia; order Chloroflexales; family Chloroflexaceae; genus Chloroflexus. Next base: position 35,300 of record JAGHYT010000001.1, on the reverse strand, counting down.
TGCAGCGCGCATTTGCCCGCGCTTACGAGTACGCCCAAAGCCCTCAAGGCTGGCTGGTTTTGTTTGGCGGTTACGGCTGTGGCAAAACCCATCTGGCAGCAGCTATCGCCAACGAAGCCCTCAACCGCCACACACCGGTTCTTTTCACCGTTGTGCCCGATCTGCTCGATCATCTGCGGTCGACATTTGGTCCCAACTCCGAAACAGCCTACGATGAACGCTTTGAGCTGGTGCGCGACGTACCACTGCTGATTCTCGATGATCTGGGCACCGAGAATACCACACCCTGGGCACGGGAAAAACTTTACCAGATCATGAACCATCGGTATAATTATGCTCTACCGACGGTGATCACCAGTAATCGTGACCCGCAGGACATTGATCCACGGATTCTCTCGCGAATGTTTGATGCTGCGATCTGCCGGGAACGAATTTTGATTGAAGCAGGTGATTACCGCAGGTTAAGCCTTGAACAGCGTTACAATCCGCGCCGCCGCCGACGCGATACGCCTCGTCTGTAATACACCGGGCGAATAGGACAGTACACACGTTTTCGGTAGCGATGTTGAACAACAACCATAAGCCGGTCGATGAGTTCCGAACAGAAAGATATTCCCATGACACTGCGACACTTTCTCTCTGCAGCCGATCTGAGCCGCACGGAAGTTGAGGTATTGTTAGACCGGGCTGCGGCTCTCAAAGCCGCCTGGCGCTCTGGAATGAACGATGATCGTCCTTTGATAGGGCAAACGCTGGCTCTCGTGTTTGAAAAGCCTTCCCTACGAACACGAGTCGCCTTCGAGGCCGGAATGACCCAGCTCGGTGGTCATCCTTCCTATCTCTCGGCCAACGACATCGATATGGGCGGACGCGAGAGTGTCCCTGATGTTGCACGCAATTTGAGTCGTTGGGTCGCAATTATTGCTGCTCGCGTCTTCAAACATGCTACAATCGAAACACTGGCCCGCTATGCCTCGGTGCCGGTTATCAATGCACTCTCTGATCGGGAACATCCATGTCAGGCTCTGGCCGATATGCTGACCTTGCGCGAGCACTTCGGTCATTTACAGGGTCTGACGCTAGCGTATGTCGGCGACGGAAATAATGTATGTCATTCGTTGATGTTGTTAGGAGTCACGCTGGGCGTCAATGTCCGAATCGGTTGTCCGCCAGATTACCGACCTGCACCCGACATTGTCGAACTGGCAGAACAACTGGCCGACAGGCATGGCGCGACAGTAACTATTACCGCCTCACCACAAGAGGCTGTTACCGGCGCCGATGCAGTGTATACTGATGTCTGGGCATCGATGGGCCAGGAACACGAGGCAGCTCGTCGGCGTCCTGTCTTTACACCGTATCAGGTCAACGCAGCACTGATGGCCCACGCCGCACCACATGCGCTGGCAATGCACTGTTTGCCGGCCCATCGTGGGGAAGAGATTACGGCAGATGTGATCGACGGGCCGCAATCGGTGGTTTTTGAACAGGCCGAGAACCGACTCCACGTCCAGAAGGCGCTCATTCTGCTTTTATTAGGAAAGTAGCGCCGATAACATGCGGAAAAACGCTATGGCAGGCAACCGGGCAATTTTTGATCGAGCGATAGAACAGTGTCGGGAAGCATCGGCGCAGGGACGTTGGGAAGATGCGCTACGGGCGGCAGCACGGGCATTGCAAGAATTCCCGCAAGATATTGAGGCCCTGACCGCAGCCGCCGTTGCGCTTTACCAGACGAACCGGTTCGATAAGGCGTTACAGGCATTTCGTGATTTATACGAAAAAGACCGCACCAATGCCTTTTTCTTGAACTACATTGCACAGTGTTATCGGCAATTAGGGAATGTTGCGTCTGCGGTTGAGTCTTATCGTGCGCTCGCCGATCTCCATAGTGCGCAGCGGCGTACCTTGCAGGCTGCCGAGGCGTTACGCGAATTACTTACACTTCAACCCGACCTCGATGATCAGCGTCGGCGGCTGGCCCAGCTCTATGAAGACATCGGTGCATTGCCCGAAGCTGCCGACACGCATCTGGAAATTGCTCAGCGTCTGATTGCCCAGGGCGATCTGGCCACCGCATTGCAGGAAGCGGAATGGGCACTCCGTCTTGTCCCTAACCAGCGTACTGCCCGTGAACTGGTAAACCGGCTCCGTGAACAAGTCGGTGGGCAACCGGTTGCTTCTCCTGCAATGCGCGGCACGAGTGGTTTGCGTCCTGCGTATCCAACCGGTGCTCTCCGGGGTGCCGCCTCGCAACCCGAACAACTGGTAGCCGAAGCAATTGCGTGCCAGCAAGCAGGTGATGAAGAACGGGCCATCACGCTTTACGAACAGGCTCTTCAGGCCGGTCTCGAACGGGCCGATGTTCTCTATTCGCTTGGCTTGCTCTACCAGACCCACGGTAATCTTAAAGCCGCAGTCAGTGTCCTCACACGGGCAGCAAGCGATCCTGAATATGCCCTTTCGGCGCATTTTGCATTAGGGCAAGTTTACCGCGATCTCGGTCAGCTACCCCAGGCTGCACAAGAGTTTGAACTCACTATCGGTCTGGTCGATTTAGAGACGGTCGGAAAAGCAGAAGTTGATGACCTGATCGCGATGTACGAGAGTGCAGCCACAATCTACGAGCAAATAGGCGATCTGGCTCGTGCATCCTCGTTGTACGGAACCCTGGCTGATTTTCTTGCCAGTAAGCGGTGGGGGCGCGAGCGGGCCGCTGAATATAAGAATCGAGCCAAAGAGCTTGCCGACCGCAACATGTTTGCAAAGCTCCGTACCATCGGCACCAGTGTATTGCAACCTCAGCTCACATCCACACCTACCGAGCCAGCCGCACCTGAGACAGATACCGGGCGTTGGGGAAAGATTCGCCCGATCACCGACTTCCTCCGTTCGGGAAGAGTGCCTGATGTCGATCAGACACCGGCAGCCGAACCAACAACTATCGAACAACTACCGTTGCTCGAACGGATGAGTGCACCAACGGTATTACCAACGCCAGAATTTCCACCACCAACCCCGCTCGATCCAACCGGCCTCGATGAAGTGGCTGCCGGATGGTTAGAACTGAGTGGCACCTACCTTGCTCAAGGCCTCCTCGATGCTGCGCTGGATGCCTGTATGGAGGTGATTCATCACAATGTTGATTACCTCCCGATCCACCTGCGTATGGGTGAAATCTACGAACGGCAGGGGCGCCCCGAAGATGCGCTGGCGAAGTATCAGTTGTTGATCGAAACCTATCGCGTGCGTGGTGAATCGGAAAAGGCGATTGATGTCTACTTCCGTTTCATTGAACTCTCGCCCGATGCCGTTAACGCCCGCTCGAAACTGGCCGAACTACTCAGACAGACGGGAAGAATCGAAGAGGCAGTTCAACAACTGTTACAAGTTGCCAACACCTACTTTCGCCTTGGGCAGACGAATAAAGCTCTGGAAGAGTTTCGGCGCTTGCTGCAATGGGCACCGCAGCACCGTGAAGTACATGCCCAGTACGGGTTAGCGCTCCTCAAACTCGAACGGTTTGAAGCTGCACTTGATGAATTTCGTCAGGCGCTTGAGTTGGGTTCACCCGATGATCCGGTAGCACTGGCCCGGTTGAACATTACGCTGGCATTGATGGGTGACCAGCCAAATGTGATTTGGGATTCACTGGCAACGGTGCTGGCACAATTAAAGAAACATCCCAACGAATTTGCTGCGGTGCAAGCCGAGTATCGTGCCGCGTTGCTAATAGCTGATCGAGCCTTACTACATTACCTGCTGGCAGTCATCCAGCAGCAACACGAACAGCACCATCTCGCCCTACTCGAGCTAGAACAGGCCCAAATTTTGTTGGCAAGCGAACCCGATCCGATGCTGCCACCAGCGTTGATCTATCGTGCATCCGCCGATAGCTATATTGCCCTCGGTCAAGCTGAAGCAGCACTCGAACAGTTACGTCGTGGTCAGGCAGTTGCTGAACAGACTTCTCCCGAAGCATCGACACGGTATCCCTTTGCCACGCCACCGTCGCGCGGTGAGTTGGTTCGACGGATGGCCGAAGCGTATGCTATCAGTGACGATCTGGCCGGTGCTGAACAGGCCTTGCTCGAAGCCAAACGACTCCTGCCGTATGATCGCACCATCTATACCAAACTGGCTGAAGTATACTTCCGACAAGGAAAGTTAGCCGAGTCACTTGCGCAGCTTGATGAGATGGCTACTTACTACGAAGAACGACAACAACTTGATCGTGCGATTGAGATGCTCGAATACGCGGTACGGCTGGCGCCAAACCACATCGGTACGAGTAATCGACTGGCACGAATGCAACTGCGTCGCGGGTATCTCGATCAGGGATTAGCCGGACTGGTGCGCGTCAGCGAATTACAAAAACGTGCTGGCCAACTGAAAGATGCGGTCGCTTCGTTGCAAGAAGTTGCCCAAACGTACTGGATGCTCAGCGATCACGAACGTGCTCGCGAGATGTATGATCGTATTGTGCAAATTGCGCCAAACGATATTGATGCTCGTCAGTGGCTAGCACTCATGCATACCCTGGCCCGCCGCACGAAAGAAGCGATCAGCGAGAAAAAGCAGATTGCCCGTATCTTCGCCCAACAACGAGATTACGATAACGCCATCGCCGAGCTACACCAGATTATTGCGCTCGATCAACAGGACATGGAAGCCTACTTTATGCTGTACGATATGCTAATGCGGCGCGAAGAATACGGACAAGCAAGTCAGCTCTGTCGGCGGATGCTCAAGATGCCAGGGATTGAGACGGAACGAGTCGAAGCAATGTTGAGCGCCGCCAATCGTATGCTTGAACAACGCAAGCCGGCGCCGCCACAGAGTTAGCAATGATAGAACTTGAGCGTCTCTGGGCGCGGTTAAATCCGTTTACCTCGCCATTTGCGCTAATCGATATTCTCATTGTTGCGGCATTCTTCTACTGGCTGCTGGGAATTGTCCGTGGCACGCGAGCCGTACAATTGCTCCGTGGTGTCGGTATTCTGTTGGTAATATCGTTTCTGATGCCATCTGTTGCCAGTGATCGCCTGACTCTGCTCAACTGGCTGGTGGTAAATGTTATCTCGCCGGCGTTGATTGTTGCGATCCCGGTGCTCTTTCAGCCTGAATTACGACGTGCGCTCGAAAGTTTGGGCCGTTCAAGCGATCTCTTTGGCCGACCGTTCGGCGGAGCCAACCGCTCAGAGTTGCTGGAAACCATCCAGGTTATTAGTCGTGCAGCAGCACAACTCTCGCAGCAAGGAGTCGGTGCGCTGATGGTGATCGAGCGGCGTACTCAGTTACAAGAATTTGCCGACCGTGGCGTAATCCTCGATTCACGAATTTCGATACCGCTCTTGCTCAATATTTTCTATCCGAATGCACCTCTGCACGATATGGCGGTTATTATCCGTGGGAACCGCATCCTGGCCGCCAATGTAGTCTTACCGCTCAGTGAAGACATTGCCGGGCCACGCCGCTACGGTACCCGTCATCGAGCGGCGAAAGGTATTACTGAACAGACAGATGCGTTGGCGGTCGTCGTCTCGGAAGAGACCGGCGCGATCTCGTTGGTAAGTGATGGCCGCATCGTAAGTTATTTAACTGAGGCACGTCTGCGCACGATGTTAGCCGATCTGATGCAGGTGCCGCTTGATACAGAGACGAAGAGGGCGGCATGAGTAGCGTGCGTTCGGCCATCTTACGAGCCTTACTGGCAGTGGGCCTAAGTTTCGCTCTCTGGTCATTTGTTTCGTTTAGTGAAAATCCAGAAGAGACGGTGCGCTTCGACGATTTAACGTTGCAAATTGTCGGGTTGGCCGAAGATATGGTGGTGGTTGATGCCAATGGCCTGCCAACGACGATCTTCCCCTCGGTTGATGTCACCCTACGCACCGACCGCCGTCAGCGTTCGGAACTACGACCGGTTGATATTCGGGTTGTGGCCGACCTAAGCAGGCTTGGGCCAGGTGATCATGTGGTACCGATTAACGTTCAAACCACCCGTAGTAATCTCTCGTTTAGCGTGCCGCCCAATGGTGTTGAACCTGCCGCTATTAATATCCGGATCGAACCAATCGAGACGGTAAAGGTACCGATTAATCTGGACATTCTTGGTTCACCACCGTTTAGTTTTGAACGGGGTGAGCCAGAAGTGCGCTACAACGGCGCTCCGATCAGTACGGTTACGGTCAGCGGTCCACAGAGTCGGGTGATGCGGGTAACTGCGGCCCGCACTGTTGCTAACATTGCCCAACTCCGCGCTTCATACGTGGCGACACTCAACCTGACCCCGGTTGACGCCAGTAATCAGCCGGTTGAAGGGGTACAAGTACAACCGGCAACCGTGACCGTTACCATCCCGATCAACCCGGTTGTTGGCCTGCGGCTCGTGCCGGTGTCGCCGGTTATTATCGGCACTCCGGCGCCGGGCTTCGTCGTCACCGGCATCAACGTTGAGCCGCCGTTAATTACGTTGACCGGTAGCTCTGGCCCGCTTGATACTATTAGTTTTTTGGCAACTGAAGCGATCGATATTGCCGATGCCCGCGAGACGGTGGTGCGAATTGTGCCGCTTGTTGTGCCAGCAGGTACCTCGCCAGCTCAAAACGAACCAAACGCAGTACGGGTTACCGTTCAGATCACACCAATTCCGCTGCCATTTCAAGTACGTTTGCCGGTGGAGGTGACACTCACTGGGCTCGGTAGTGGATTGACGGCGGTCGTGTCGCCAAATGTGGTTGAGATGACCTTTGCCGGTACCAGTGATCAATTGAACGCACTGGCTGCTGCTCCGCTCGAGATATCGCTTGACTTAAACGGGCGAGGTGTTGGTGTCTATCAGTTCAAGGTACAGCCCCTTCTCCCCGACGGCGTTCGGCTGGTGGGTGAACCGCCAGAGGTCACCGTCTCTATCGTGTCGGTGCCAACCCCAACCCCCATGCCGACCCCAACGCCTGAGCCATCACCCGAAACTGAGCCAACCCCAACGCCCACGCTGACCCCAACGCCTAAGCCATCACCCGAAACCGAGCCAACCCCAACGCCAGAAGGGGGATAATGGCCTATTTTACAAAGTACCGTAACAAGAGTACAATGGCGTGTTGATCCATGCCGCCATGTTGCGGCTACCGCCTCAGGAAGCTATGTTGAAAGGAAAGAAGCGCTGTGAGCAAGAAGATCCGCGTTGCGATTATTGGCGTTGGTAATTGCGCCTCGTCATTAGTGCAGGGTGTTCATTACTACCGAAACGCTCGTGATGGCGATGACATTCCCGGTTTGATGCATGTCAATCTGGGGGGCTATCACGTCGGCGACATTGAGTTTTCGGCAGCGTTTGATATTGCCGATACCAAGGTTGATCGCGATCTGGCCGAGGCAATTTTTGCTGAACCGAACAATACCTACCGTTTCGCCGATGTACCAAAACTGGGAGTACCGGTGTCACGCGGGATGACGCATGATGGCATCGGGAAGTATCTCAGCACAGTGATCCGTAAATCGAAGCGGGATACCGATGATATTGTACGGATTCTGCGCGAGACGCACACCGATGTCGTGGTCAACTTTCTCCCTGTCGGTAGTGAAATGGCAACCAAGTGGTATGTCGAGCAGGTACTTGACGCCGGTTGCGCATTTATCAACTGTATTCCGGTCTTCATTGCCAGCCAGGAGTACTGGCGACGTCGCTTTGAAGAGAAGGGATTGCCAATTATCGGCGATGACATCAAGAGTCAGGTTGGTGCAACCATCACTCATCGCGTCTTGACCACACTGTTCAAAGAGCGAGGTGTGCGACTTGACCGCACCTATCAGTTGAACTTCGGCGGGAATACCGACTTCCTCAATATGCTCGAACGCGAGCGTCTTGAGAGCAAGAAGATCAGCAAGACCAAGGCCGTAACGTCACAGTTGGGCTATGAACTCCCCGCCGAGAATGTGCATGTCGGACCGAGCGATTACGTACCCTGGCTCGGTGACCGCAAGTGGTGTTACATCCGCATGGAAGGAACTACCTTTGGCGATGTGCCGATTAACCTTGAGTTGAAGCTGGAAGTCTGGGATTCGCCGAACTCGGCAGGTGTGGTGATCGACGCCATCCGCTGTGCTAAACTGGCACTCGATCGCGGGATTGGTGGTGCCTTGTATGGCCCAAGTAGTTATTTTATGAAGACTCCACCGCGTCAGTTCACCGATTACGAAGCGCGTGAACTAACCGAACGCTTCATCCGCGGTGAAGTCGGCGCCAAATGAGGATCCATCGGCCTTCATAGCGCACACGAGGGTAGGGGGCAGCGCGTGGAGCTGCCCCGTAACGAGGATGATAGATGATAGCAGGATAGGCATGAAACTGATCGTCCAGATTCCGGCCCTCAACGAGCGTGATACCATTGCTGACGTTGTTCGCGCCATTCCCCGTCAGATTCCCGGCGTGGATCAGGTTGAGGTACTTGTTATCGATGATGGCTGCACCGATGACACCGTTGCAGTCGCGCTGAGCGCTGGTGCCGATCATGTTGTGCGCCACACCGCCAACAAAGGATTGGCAACTGCCTACCAGACCGGGATTGATACCGCATTACGCCTTGGTGCTGACATTATTGTCAATACCGATGCCGATAACCAGTATCCTGGAAGTGAGATTCCCCTCCTGATTGCCCCAATCCTAGCTGGGAAAGCCGATATTGTCATCGGTGATCGGCAGGTTCATCAAATCGAACACTTCTCACCGTTGAAAAAGGTGCTTCAACACGTCGGAAGTGCTGTGGTGCGTTGGGCTTCCGAGACTAATGTCCCTGATACTGTTTCCGGATTTCGTGCTCTGTCCCGTGAAGCTGCGCTGCGCACATTCGTCACGTCTGATTTTTCGTATACCGTCGAAAATCTGATCCAGGCTGGCAAACGTCGGCTCACGATTGTCGCGGTACCGATAAAGACGAACCCCGTGCAACGGCCCTCGCGCCTCCATCGCGGTAACTGGAATTTTGTCAAGCGGCAGGCTGCGATCATCGCCCGCACCTACACGACCTACGAACCACTGAAAGTATTCAGTTATATTGCACTCTTCTTCGCTGTTCCCGGAGTTCTTCTTCTTGCCTGGGCAGCGACGGTTTTCATCGGTCGCCGTCTGGGTGTGTTATCAGCTTCTAACGACCAGTCGTTGTTGGTCGGGAGCGTACTAGTTTTAATGGCGTTGATCATTTTTCTGATCGGATTATTGGCCGACCGTATCGGTGGCGTTCGTCGGTTACAGGAAGAGATACTCTACCGTACCCGTGCGAATCTGGTTGAACAAGAAGCGTGGCGACGCACAGTTAGCGCCCGTCTTGATCGGATCGAGCGGGCACTCGGCGTAACGGTGAATGACGAGCCGGATGAATAACAGTGCATTCGATACCCGTTCTACACTGAGATGGAGATAGACGTATGACGGACCAACTTCGTCAACGCTGGGCCGCTAACACGGTAGTTTATAATGCGTGGCTCACCATCCCTAGTCCATGGAGTGCCGAGTTGTTGGTAGCAGCCGGCTTTCCGTCACTAACCATCGATCTCCAGCACGGCCTGATCGACGATCCCACCGCTTTACAGATTCTCCACACTATCGACCAGCGGCAGTGTCCGGTTTTTGTGCGCTTAGCATGGAACGAGCCGGCAGCAATCATGCGTGCGCTCGATCGTGGTGCAACAGGAATTATCGCCCCCCTCATTACCGGGCCAGATGACGTGCGGGCATTGGTGGCTGCCTGTCGCTTCCCACCAGAAGGGATTCGGAGCTACGGGCCGGTACGGGTTGGCGTTGTGCACGGAGTAGCCGAGCCAGCGATGGTGGAGCGCATCCCAATCATCATGCCGATGATCGAGACAGCCCGTGCCCTTGATCAACTTGAAGCGATTGCTGCTGTCGCCGGTATTACCGGCCTCTACGTCGGACCGGCCGATCTCAGCTTGAGCCTGGGTCTGCCGGTACCGGTTGATTTTTCGGCCCCCGCTTTCCGGGCCGTTCTCAGTCGCGTCGTTGAAGTTTGCCAGCAGCATAACGTGGTTGCCGGTATTTACGCCAGTCCAGAATGGGCTGCCGACCTAGCTACGCTGGGGTTTCGCTTCATTACTATCGTCAATGACAGTGACTTGATCACGCGCGGAGCGATTGCCGCCTTACATCAGGTTGCCCATACTGACTAGCCGCTAGGTTTTACAGACTGCCGAAGCAAGATTTCAGCAGCTACAGGCTATCTGCTTCACAGACTGAACAGAATATTTTAGATCGCAATCAGATAAGTTTTTTGATCACGCTCTAAGAGGGTGATCGAAAAACTAGGCTTTTGATGAGTATCGACCATGAATCGCTATAGATGGTCAGGGAAACGCTGACAGGAAACGCATGCGGCTCCGTGACGCGATGGAACAGGGTTGCGACGGTTTCAGGGCCTGTGCTGTGGAGCATGCCTGACGGCCCTCACCTTCCCCTGCCCCCTTCATCTCCTCCACGGAGAGAGGAAGGGGAAACGTAGGGAGCTGGCGAGAAAGAACGTTGGAAACCCCTCACTTCATAGGCGCACGGGTACGGTACGTGCTCAATAAAAAGTTTTTGGTCACGCTTTTAAGACTAGATTAGGGTGACAGATGACGCGGTTCGTGGACAATGGTTGGTAGAGGCACGGCGATACCGTGCCCCGACAGTGCCGTGACCTCAACAGCGCTAAGATGGGGGTGATAGACAAGGGCCAACAGCGACAGGATTGACAGTTCGGTAGGTAGGAGGGGCAAAGGATGTTTCGTCCCTACCGGTTAACACCAGTGATCCCGTCAACACCGTTGGTACGATCAATATGCAATGTAGGCGATACGATCATCGTCACCGGCGCCGCTACCTGTCCGCAATGGCAATTCACCACCATTTGGCATCAGATCAATCATCCAGACATCCTGGTGTATCGTATGCCGGTGATAGCAGTATTCCCCTAACGTAACGAAGAACGTCGCTTACCATCACGTTCTTCCACATGACCGCGAGCAAAATATAGAAAAGCCTCGCATCGATTTAACTCAGCTCCTTCTCCATCACCAGACTCGGCCAGCCCAACCGGGCATACCAGCCATCCAGGCGCCAGATTTCGCGGTAGCCAAGCCGCCGATAGAAGCGTTGGGCAGCAGTATTATGCTGCAACACTTGCAGCCGCGAACGTTCCAGTCCTCGTGCCTGAATCTGAGCTTCCAGCGCGCTCATCAACTGCTGTCCGGCACCATTGCCCCGCACTGCCGCAGATACAACCACTGAGTGGATCAACGCACTGTGTGGGTTCGTATGGCGATACATCCCGAAAAGGGTACGGACCACCGCCATCGCCAGCTTGAGCGTTGGTACTACCCCAAGCTCACGCAGCGCAACCGCGATAGTTCCCCGCGGTGCACGTTCGTAAGCCGGTTCGGTGGGAAACTGCACCATGCCCGTTCCAACGACATGCTGCTGTTCATCGCACACGACCAACCGATTGTTAAGCGCAACTTCACCGTTTGCACGCAGGGTGTAAGCCAATAGCTGTTCCTGACCACGTTGAGAGCCACTGAGTAAACCGGGTAACTCGGCATGATACAACTCAACAATCAGTCGGGCCAGTGCGGATATATCGGCGCTGGTTGCAGGGCGAACGGTGAAAGCAGGCATATGATAAAAGACCTTCGACGTATTTCAAAATACTCACATCGAACCTATTGCTCTGGCGCCCACGGTGGTGATTGCCGGTTGAGAAATGCCCGTAAACCAGCCTGACCTTCGGCGCCAGTACGAGCAGTGGCAATTGCTTCAACCGACAAGCGACGTATTTCTTCGATGGAACCAGTACGAACGACCTGTAACAGAGCTTTACTGAGCGCAATCGCCCGTGGCCCGCCACGTAACAGATCACCGACCACCTGTTCCACCGCCTGATCGAGCTGTCCGGCAGGAACCACCTCGTGCACCAACCCAATAGCCAACGCCTGAGCCGCTTTGATCCGTCGCCCGGTCACAAACAAAGCGCGAGCGTGACCCAAACCAATTTTTGCAGTAACAAAGCGGGCAATCACTGCTGGCAGCAATCCCAATCGCACCTCGGTGAGACCAAACGTCGCCTCTTCAGCGGCCACAACGTAATCGGCGCAACAGACAAGCCCTACACCCCCGCCGAGGGTGGCTCCATGCACACGCGCAACAACCGCCTGCGGTAATGTATCAAGGGCGGTGAACATGTCATCGAGGCGCGACGCATCAGCCAGGTTTTCCTCACGCGAATAGGCAAGACTGGCCTGCATCCAGTTTAGATCGGCCCCAGCACAAAATGATGGTCCCTCACCTTGCACGACGAGCACACGGAGCGCCGGATCGACCCGAATCTCGGTACAGATTTCGGTAATACCAGCAATCATCTCAGGGTTAAACGCATTATGCACTGTTGGCCGTTGTAACGTTAGGGTCGCAACCGGTCCATCACGGGTAAGTGTTAGCACTGCCATAGCGATTCCTTTCCCTTTGTTGCCAGTACCGCCTCACCGACATACGCAGTGCAGGTTATTGACCCGCATACTGACGTGAGTGGGTAGAACTTTCTAAAAGGAACAGCCCAAAGATAGTTATCACAACTCGCCAGCATCCTTCCCTTAGCCCAAAAATAGTACTTACTCGAGGGGTAATTCGACACTCTCTAACACCTCAGCCAGTATATCGGCGTTGGTACGACCACGCAACGCCGCTGCCGGACGCACCAACAATCGGTGTTGCAAAACCGGCACGGCCAACGCCTTATAATCATCAGGTAGCACATAATCACGTCCGGCCAACACTGCTCGTGCCTGACCGGCGCGAAACAATGCCAGAGTCGCACGTGGACTCATCGCCAATGCCAGATCGGGGTGATTACGCAGGGTATGAGCCAGGCGGACCAGATATTCGCGTAACGATAGTGCTACCCGCACCGCATAGATCATCCGTTGCAAATCGGGAAGGTGTGAACCATCGACTGCTGCCGTAATCTGGGAAATAGGATGCTCACCGGTCAGCAGCGTCAACATCTGCAATTCTTCTTCCGGCGAAGGATAACCGAGGCGTATCTGGAGCAGAAACCGATCAAGCTGTGCTTCCGGCAAAGGAAAGGTACCCTCAAACTCAATTGGATTCTGGGTTGCGATAACCAGAAACGGCTCTGGTAACCGATGGGTCACTCCATCGATACTCACCTGTGCTTCTCCCATCGCTTCGAGCAACGCGCTTTGCGTGCGCGGCGTGGCGCGATTGATCTCATCGACTAGCACAATATGACTGAACAACGGGCCAGGTTGGAATACAAACTGACCGCTCTGAGGCCGGTAAACACTCACTCCGGTAAGATCGTTGGGCAACAGGTCAGGTGTACACTGCACCCGCTGAAAACGTAGCCCTAACGACAGCGCCAGGGCACGAGCCAGCATGGTCTTTCCAACCCCAGGAACATCCTCGATTAACACATGACCACCACACAGGAGTGCGATCAACAAAAGATCGACAGCAGCGGTCTTTCCAACGATTACCCGTTCCACATTTGTCCGCACGCGCTGGACAAAATCGGTAAGCAGGTGCAGATTACTTAGCGAGGGAGAACGTTGTGCATTCACGAGAAGATATTCCGTCAGCTAAAAGCGATCTTCGATAGACAGATTATACCCGATTGGCAGAATTGGTTGACACCCCATATCGCACATTATCCCACATTATCCCACATTATCCCACATGGGTTACGGTGGGTGTTAAACATTATACGAGCAAATGTTCTACATCTGCGGTGGATGATTCTCGCCTACATCTAACGGCAAGGACAGTTCAAGTGTGTAACACTTAGTCGTTGTTCTGTCGTCACTCAGCCGCATTTGCTCTGCCCACCCTATTATGTACAGTTTCACCAGTAGACTGCTATCTATTGCGGGATACCGTTGCGGTTTTGGGATGACCGATGATCTGCCGTCCGTATCTTTATGATAGCAAATTAGCATTCTCGCGAGTTGTCTGATTCAAGTTTGATAATAAGGACGATCTGAAAAATCTGCTTGCAGGAGAAGATTGGTCTAGGTGCCGCAGCGCAGCGTCCGGACATCCATCGCAGCGTTTCTTTCGTCGGAGCCGTCGCTAACTCTACGTTCTAGAGCTGGCAACGCAGAGATTGACAAAGGTGATGGTATGGTGTATCCTTCTCTTCAAATATTTAACAAATCTATTGAAAATATGAACAGAGCGGCAAAAGAACAACTCTTTCAACAAATCGCCATAGTGACCCAGGCACTCGCCAATCCTCATCGCCTCGAACTGCTAGATCTGCTCGTGCAAGCACCTCGCAGTGTCGAACAGCTTGCTCTTGCCAGTGGAATGAGCATAGCTAACACTTCACAACACTTGCAACGCTTGAAACAGGGCGGTCTGGTGATCGGCGAAAGGCAGGGAACGACCGTTCGGTACCGTCTGGCCGATCCGGCGGTGGTACGTCTCTGGAGCGAGGTGCGCAATATTGCCGTACAGCAACTTGCCGGTGTCGAGCGGGCAATCGAACGGTACCGACCCAAACGTCAACAATTTCCGGTCATTTCAATGGAAACATTGCGAGCAGGTATCAGACGTGGCGAGATTTTTCTCCTTGATGTACGTCCGGCTGAGGAATTTGCTGCTGCTCATCTGCCCGATGCAACTTCGATCCCGCTTACCGAACTGCCAACCCGAATCGATGACTTGCCGATGGATAAGCTGATAGTGACCTATTGTCGTGGCCCACTCTGTAGCTACGCTGATGAGGCGCTATCACTCATCTTCGCTAGTGGTCGCCGTGGTGCACGTTTAGAGGAAGGGATTGCTGAATGGCAATTGGCCGGATATCCGATTGTGCAGACGTTGTAGCGTAAGCCATATATGTAACGCTCTACCACTAGTGATTCTGATGCCTCTAAATGAGTTACAATCCGTAGTACCTACACGCACCCTCGGTCTACGTGAAAATTGGTCGCAGTTTACCCTGCTGGTACTCGTCAACGCCTTTGTTGGCGGGATGGTCGGTATTGAGCGAACGGTTTTACCACTATTAGCTGGAGCTGAATTTGGGTTAGCCTCACATCTTGCTACCCTTCATTTCATTGTCAGTTTTGGGTTGGTGAAAGCCATCACAAACTTGTTTGCCGGAGGAATCAGTGAACGAATCGGACGTAAACGAACACTTATTGCCGGTTGGCTCAGTGGGCTGCCCGTACCGCTGATCATTATGTTTGCCCCTGACTGGAGTTGGGTCGTTTTCGCAAATGTCTTGCTCGGCATAAACCAGGGATTATGCTGGTCAACGACTGTTATCATGAAAATTGATCTGGTAGGACCAACTCGCCGCGGCCTGGCGATGGGGTTAAATGAGGCTGCCGGGTATCTGGCAGTCGCCCTGGCAGCACTGGGAGCCGGGTATCTGGCAGCAGTAACAAGTCTTCGTCCAGAACCGTTCTGGCTCGGTATCATATTTGTACTGGCCGGATTACTTATTTCAGTCTTTTTTGTACACGAGACCAAAGACTTTGTGGCCCTGGAAGTCCATCAACATCATCGTGCCACATCCACTACGTTTCAACCAGAAACTTTTACCAGGGTATTTTTGCTAACAAGCTGGCGAAATCGTAACCTCTTTGCAGTGAGTCAGGCGGGTCTGATCAACAATCTCAACGATGGTATGGCCTGGGGCCTGTTCCCGGTTTTCTTTGCTATGGTCGGCTTATCGCTTAGCGAAGTAGGTATTCTGGTGGCGATATATCCGGCAGTTTGGGGATTGCTACAACTTGTGACCGGTGCCATATCCGATCATATCGGGCGGAAAAAGCTGATTGCTGGTGGGATGCTGATACAGGCGATTGCTATCTGGCTCTTACCGACAACCAACAACTTTTGGGAATGGGTTGGCGCGAGTGCACTGCTAGGGGTTGGCACAGCGCTGGTCTATCCGACCTTGTTAGCGGCAATTGGTGATGTTGCTCATCCGAGCTGGCGTGCTACCGCAGTAGGGGTTTATCGCTTTTGGCGTGATAGCGGTTATGTGATCGGTGCCTTACTGGCAGGCATTCTAGCCGATACCCTGGGCATATCCTGGTCAATGTGGGTGATTGGTGCCCTAACTTTTCTTTCTGGCGTGTTAGTAGCAGTGATCATGAGAGAACAGGGAGCAGTGATGTGAAAGGGGCGCAGCACCGCTGCGCCCGTCCATCAGGATGGATTGGTGGGGGCGTCTTTTACTCCTCGGCAAAGAGCGGTGTGGAGAGATAACGCTCACCATTTGAAGGCACGATAAAAACGATCAACTTTCCGGCATTCTCTGGGCGACGGGCGACACGCAGAGCAGCCGTTGCGGCAGCGCCACTCGAAATACCGACCATCAGCCCTTCCTCGCGTGCCAGACGACGTGCCATCGCAAAGGCATCTTCATTACTCACCTGCTGAATCTCGTCAAGAATACTGGTATTCAGGACATCAGGAATAAAACCGGCACCAATACCCTGAATCTTGTGCGGGCCGGGCTTACCACCTGATAACACCGGTGATGCCTCTGGTTCAACCGCTACAATCCGTAGACTCGGTCGACGTGGTTTGAGCACTTCGCCAATACCGGTCAGGGTTCCACCGGTACCGACACCACCGACCACAATATCAACCTGCCCATCGGTATCGCGCCAGATCTCTTCGGCTGTCGTCGCCCGGTGGATAGCCGGATTGGCCGGATTCTTAAATTGCTGCGGCATAAAGCTATTCGGGATTTCAGCCAGTAGCTCTTCGGCACGAGCAATTGCACCGCGCATCCCCTCGCTGCCCGGTGTTAATATCAGCTCGGCGCCAAAACCGCGTAGCAACTTACGCCGCTCGATACTCATCGTCTCAGGCATCGTCAGGATCAACCGGTAGCCACGGGCTGCCGCTACCAGTGCCAGGCCGATACCAGTATTCCCACTTGTCGGCTCGATAATGACCGTCTCGCCAGGCCGAATGCGACCTTCACGCTCAGCAGCGTCAATCATCGCCAGACCGATCCGATCCTTGACCGAGCCAGCCGGGTTGAAAAACTCGAGTTTGGCGACTACAGTTGCGTGCGTGTCGTTTACGCGATTCAGGCGCACGAGTGGGGTGTTGCCGATGAGTTCGGTGATAGAGTTGTAGATACGGGCCACGGTAGGCTCCTTTGCACTAAACAGCGATGAACTTCTGTGTCTATTGTACGCAGATAGACGTAGAATGTCAATTTCTTGTGCAAGAAAGTCAAGTTTAAGAGTTACAACAAAACGTGAAGATCATGCTATACTTGGCAACACGATCACGAACCATTGCAAGACAGGAGAGGAAACCATTATGCGCGGTCGTGCAGTACGGGCGGTTGATCGGGCCGGTGGCGGAGAAGAGGCCATCCGCTTAACCCGCTGTGCAGGAACATGGCTGGCCGATCCACCCGATGTAGCCGAACAAGAGCGTATTGCCGCAGCGGTGCGTGCCCTAAATGGTCAACGAACGTTGGCTCTTGAAATGCACCGTGATCCGTCAGCACTCGATGCTTACTGCGTTGAACTCTTTCGCGATCCAATGTTCGCCCCCTTGCACATCGGGCCAGAGATCATTCGTCGGATTATCGATAAGCTGGGTGAACCACCGGTCACCGATGAGACAAACATTACTGCCTTCTCAACCTATTTGCAGCAGGCAGTGCTCCTCTTCGCCTTACCCAATCCACGACGCCTCCTGGCAGCGCAGTTACGCCGCTACCTCCCCCGCTTTACCGAGGCGGGTGACTGGAAGGCAGCAGTGGCAATCGATTACAGTGCGTTCCGTACCTCGCTTGGTAATGAAGTTACGCCATTCCTCGCCCAGATGACTCTAGCCGGACTGGCCGATTATTATGACGAATTACCAGACGCCTGAGCGGGTAACGGTAAAGCGGCCACTTCTCCCCTCGCCGTGTGAGCCAAATACGAGATAGGAATGAGAGGAGGGGGCGGGGGTTCCTCGCTCGCCTCACTCATCCCTTCCTTTCGCGTGCGGAGATGGGAAAGGAGGCTTAGGGGTGATCAGAAAGCTGGGCTTTTGATGAGACTTGACAATAGTACACAATATCGTGTTTCGGGGAACGCTGGTGGAAAACACATACGTCTCCGCTACGCGATGGAACAGGGTTCCGACGGTGTCAGCGCCGGTGCTGTGAGCAAGAACGCCGGCCCTCCTCACGCAAGAGTCACATAGGTACGGTATGTGCCTAATGAAACGTTTTTGATCAGGCTCTTAGGGGATGGAGAGGGGTACCAGGCGAGCTACCCGGCATAGATACGACGGTTACGACGGTGTTATGCCCCGCCAGGCCGTGCGATGGCGCGGATCGGAGATGAGCATGAATGCGCGAATGACGGTTGCCGTATATTAACCACGACCGAATCGGAAACTTTGAGACTCCTGGCCTAGCACCACTGGTAGTTGCAACAATTAAAAAGTATGGTATAATGCCTGCGCGTCAGGCCCCCATCGTCTAGTGGCCTAGGACATCACCCTTTCAAGGTGGAGATCGCGGGTTCGAATCCCGCTGGGGGCACCACGCAAGCGCACTGCATGAGCAGTGCGCTTTTTCGTCGATTGCTGATCTCTTCCGCCTATGCACGAACGTGGGTATGCAGGAGCGTACAGAATAACAGCTTGTGCAGCGCAGGAAAATGCATCTTCGCGCAAACGTTCTATAGACCATGATGGCAGAGAAAGGTGGCGGTAGCGCATGTGCTCCTCGAAGAGAAATTTTTCAGACCCACACCAATGGCGATCACTCTTCCCATAGACCCTGATCTAAAACCCAGACATCGAGCACGGTATGTGCCCGATGAGAAATCTGGGTTTTTGATGAGGCGCTAAGCGCACGGGCCGCTGGCCTACGGGTTAGCGGGTGCGCCGTGGGTGTCGGTGCTCGTCTGCGGAAGCAGGTTTGGGGCCTCCCCATCCTTGCCGGTGCGGAGATGGTCGCAATGACCGCATCCCACCCGGCGCGTCGCAGCGGGGACGCCAACCAATCGACACCGATGGCGCGGCCAGCGGTGTTGAACCACACGGGGACACCTAGGCCATCGGCGGGGTAGGGGAGCGCTCCATCGCCTCAACGTTGAGGATCAGGCGCGCCCGGCGGAGCTGAACGGCCCGCGTGGAGCTGCCAATATTCGTTCGCTCCTGATCCCACGCCCCTTCCGCTCCCCGTGGGGAAGAGGACGGGGTTAGGGGGAAGGTGAGGCGTGCGCTGCAACACAGGGACCATCACGGCGCTGTCGTGGTCGAGCCTCGCCAAAAGCCCAGGTTTTTGACTCGGCTCTTAGCACTGCCCACCACAGAGAGAAACAATAGTGCCCGTTCAGACCCGCTCTGATGTCGCCCAAGCCGGTGGACGTTTCTCAACAAATGCCGCCACCCCCTCTTGAGCACAAGGCTCCATCATATTGCAGGCCATCGTTTGACCAGCGATCCGATAAGCTTCTTCGATAGGCAATTCAAGCTGGCGGTAGAAGAGCGATTTACCAATCGCAATCGACACGGCTGGTTTAGCGAGTATTGCGTCAACTAATCGCTGCACCTCGGCATCGAGTTCTGCTGGTGGAACGACCCGGTTCACCAACCCCAGCCGCTGAGCCGTTTCTGCATCGATAAACGCACCGGTCACCAACATTTCAAATGCTGCCTTACGCCCAATATTCCGCGACAAGGCGACCGACGGTGTCGAACAAAAGAGACCAACATTGATACCAGAAACGGCAAAGCGGGCTTCGGTTGAGGCGACAGCCAGGTCACACATCGCCACCAACTGGCAACCGGCAGCCGTCGCTATCCCGTGAACACGAGCAATAACCGGTTGCGGCATCCGCTGAATAGTCAGCATCATTTGACTACAGCGGGCAAAGAGGTCTTCATAATAACTCTGTTCAGGATGGGCCTGCATCTGCTTGAGATCATGCCCGGCACAGAAAGCCTTACCGGCGCCGGCCAAAACCACGACACGGGCTTGCGGGTCAGCCGAAATCATATCAAGTTCATTTTGCAACGCAGCCAGCATCTCTTCCGACAACGCATTAAATTGGCGTGGCCGATTAAGGGTGAGGGAGACAACCCCACGATGATCAACCTCGCGTACCACGTATGGTTCGCCTGCACCTGCGTGCTCTTCCATCGTCATCCTCCTGATAGATGTGTTAACGGGGGGTGATTAC
Organism: Chloroflexus sp.; assembly: GCA_017743535.1. Lineage (GTDB taxonomy): Bacteria > Chloroflexota > Chloroflexia > Chloroflexales > Chloroflexaceae > Chloroflexus. The sequence goes on along the minus strand of JAGHYT010000001.1, from coordinate 15,065 downwards.
CATCATTGTACACGAAAAAGAGTAACAACGCGGGTGTTCCACCATTTCTACCTGCGTTCGGCTATGTCGAATAGAGGTATCGACAGGGGCAATTGTTGACTCTATAATCGAGAGTACCGCGAAGAAAAAATTTAAGCTAACACGCTGACGCGGCAACGGCGCTAGGACTTTATTTCACAGAGAGGTGGAGCATGGCGGTGTCCGAAATGGTAGCGGAAACCAGCGTAGCCGAGGCTCGTCCAATGAATGGACATGAGTATCTGGAAAGCCTACGCGATGATCGGGTGGTTTACTTCCAGGGAGAGCGGGTCAAAGACGTTACTACACATCCGGCCTTCCGTAACTCAGCACGAATGGTTGCTCGTTGGTACGATCGTTTGCACGAACTTCATCGGGAAGATGTCGAGCGGGGTGGGCCAGAACATTGGAAATGGACAATTCCGACCGATACCGGCAGTGGTGGCTGGACACACCCATTCTTCGCTAGTTCACGCACGATTGATGATCTGGTGCGGGCACGCGACACGATTGCCGAATTACAACGGGCTGTATACGGCTGGATGGGACGAGCACCCGACTACAAAGCAGCTTTTACCGGTACATTAGGTGCTAATGCCGAATTCTATGCACCATATCAGGAAAATGCTCGGCGCTGGTATCGGAAGACCCAAGAAGAGCTGATCTACTGGAACCACGCGATTGTTAATCCACCAATTGATCGCAACCGACCACCAGACGAAGTGAGCGACGTATACATGCACGTTGAACGGGAAACCGATGCTGGCTTGATCGTTTCAGGTGCCAAGGTTGTCGCCACCGGCAGTGCACTGACTCACGTCAATTTTATTGCTCATTACGGGCCACTGCCAATTAAAGACAAGCGATTTGCCCTAATTTTCGCCGTACCAATGAATGCCCCCGGCGTAAAACTCATTGCACGCACCTCCTACGAATACAATGCCGCTGTAACCGGAAGCCCCTTCGATTACCCACTATCGAGTCGGCTGGATGAGAATGACTCGATCCTGGTCTTCGATCAAGTCTTGATCCCGTGGGAGAATGTATTCGTCTACGGAGATATCGAGAAAGTCAATACCTTCTTCCCTCTTTCTGGCTTCGGTCATCGCTTCCCCTACACGGCGGTACACGATTTGCCGTCAAACTCGATTTTATTACCGGTCTGATGCTCAAAGCCGTAGAGGCAACCGGTGTGGCCGAATTCCGAGGTGTACAGGCACGACTGGGAGAGATTGTCACCTACCGCAACCTCTTCTGGCAACTCACAGAAGCGATGGTACGCAATCCGATGCCTTGGGTTGATGGTTATCTCCTACCTAACCTGGAAGCGGCTTTCGCTTATCGTGTCATGGCGCCGGATGCGTATGTCAAAATTAAGGACCTGATTGAAAAGGATGTAGCCAGCGCTCTGATTTATCTCCCCGCACACGCTGCCGATCTCAAGAACCCTGAAGTGCGAACCTATCTTGATCGTTTCGTCCGTGGCTCAAATGGCTACAGTGCGTGCGACCGGATCAAGCTCATGAAATTGCTCTGGGATGCGATTGGTACTGAATTCGGTGGCCGACACGAACTGTATGAGCGTAATTACGCTGGCAACCACGAAAACATTCGTATCGAGACACTGGGGGCCGCGACAGCGATGGGTGTGACTGAGCAGATGAAGGCTTTTGCCGAGGGCTGCATGGCTGAATACGATCTCGACGGCTGGACGACGACCGATTTGATCAACCCAACCGATGTCAATGTGGTCATGAGGCAGCATTAGTAAACATAAAAGGAGGCAGTTATGAGTGAACCGATCTTCGACACACATCAGCTAGCCCATGTCGAAATCCTCACCCCAAAACCGGACCAAACCCTCTGGTTTTTCCGCGACTTGCTTGGCATGGAGGTAACCACCCAGCAAGGGCAATCGGTCTATCTACGCGCCTATGAAGATTGGTATCATCATACGCTCAAAATCACCGAGGCCAAAGAACCAGGACTAGGTCATGTATCCTGGCGAGCAAGCTCAGCACAAGCCCTTGAGCGACGGGTAAAGGCAATTGAAGCGTCAGGGTTAGGTAAGGGCTAGCTAGATGGTGACCTTGGTCATGGGCCATCCTATCAATTCACAACACCAGACGGTCACCCAATGGAGATTCTTTGGGAAGTAGAATACTTCCAACCCGACGAGAATCAGAAGTCACCTCTGCTTAATCGTCCCCAAAAGCGTCCGTTACGCGGTGTGCCGGTACGTCGGCTCGATCATGTTAACCTGCTGGCGTCGGATGTAACTGTCAACAAGCTATTCCTGATGGAACAACTCGGCTTCCGGCTACGGGAACATATTGTACTCAGTGATGGCGTGGAGGCTGGTTGTTGGTTAAGCGTATCGCCGCTCGTTCATGAAATTGCCCTGATGCGTGACGGAAAGGGCGCCCGTGGCCGTCTCCACCATGTGTGCTACTGGTACGGATACCCGCAAAATCTGAATGACCTGGCCGATGTCTTCCGTGAGCAGGGCATCTTTATTGAAGCTGGCCCCGGTAAACACGGTATCAGCCAGGCCATGTTTATGTACGTCTACGAACCGGGTGGCAATCGGGTTGAGCTGTTTGGTGATCCAGGATACCTGATTTTCGATCCGGCGTGGAAGCCCATTGTCTGGACAGAAGAGACGCTGGCGGCTGGGATTGTCTGGTTCGGTGGCAACCTGCCCGGTGAATTCTTCCTCTACGGCACGCCACTTGTTCACGAACAAGAACCGGCGCTCGCTTCGGATTAATCGGACGGTAAGAAGCGCAGTATCTCTATGAAACTGCGCTTCTCTTTTCTTGATCCCAAGAAGGAGCACCCTATGTTGCAGACGTTGCAAAAAGCAGCGCGCGCTCTAACGCTCTTCACACCAATGCATCCTGAATGGAGCGTTGGTGAGATGGCAAAAGCACTAGAACTACCCAAATCGAGTGTCTCAGAATTGCTAAGTAGTCTGGCAGAACAGAACCTCTTGCGACGGGTCGGGCCGGGTCGCTATCGTTTGGGATGGCGCCTACTTGAACTAGGGCAGACACTGCTCAAAACGACAGAGTTCCGAGAGGAAGCGCGCACGGTGATGCAAGAGATGGTCGCAACATGGGGTGAGACAATGCACCTGGCTGTGCTTGAGGCAGGAACAGTTGTCTATCTGGAAAAGTTGCGTGGTCAGCAGGGGTTACAGGTCGAGTTATCAGGGATTGGCGTACGTCTACCGGCACACTGCTCAGGAGTAGGTAAAGTCTTGTTGGCTTATCAACCCTGGTCTGAGGTCTTGCGTGTCGTTGGTAATGAGCAACTCTATCCATTTACCCCCAACACGATTACGTCGCTCGATGTTCTTGCCGAAGAGCTGGCACGTGTTCGCCAACGCGGGTATGCTTACGATCTCGAAGAAGTTTCCATTGGACTCTGCTGTGTCGCAGCACCGATACGTGATTATGAAGGGCAGTTTATCGCCGCCATCAGCTTTTCAACACCGACTCATCGCTTTCGTACCCATCGCGAACAATACACACGTGCCATTATTGAAGGCGCACAGCGTATCTCGGAGCGACTGGGTTACTACGGAGGAACGTCTGCATGCAAGCTGACAAAATCAAGGTCGCCATCCTCGGTTCCGGCAATATAGGCACCGATCTTATGTACAAACTTCTCCGCCAATCAGGAGCAATGGAACTATCGATGGTTGCCGGTATCGATCCCACTTCCGAAGGGTTGGCGCGAGCGAGGCAGCTCGGTATTCCAACAGCTACTAACGGTATTGAAGCTATTCTAGCCGATCCCGACATTCGGATTGTCTTCGATGCTACCAGCGCCAAAGCCCATGTACGTCATGCTAGACTCTTACGCGAACATGGTCGGATTGCGATTGATTTAACCCCTGCAGCACGAGGACCATACGTAGTGCCACCGGTTAATCTCGGTGCCCATCTTGAGGCGCCAAATGTGAATCTCATTACCTGTGGAGGACAGGCTACTATCCCGCTCGTCTACGCCGTCAGCCGGGTTACTTCGGTACGGTACGCTGAAATAGTGAGCACTGTAGCGAGTCAATCAGCTGGACCGGGGACACGTCAGAACATTGATGAATTTACGTTTACCACGGCGCGTGGTTTGGAAGAAATCGGGGGCGCTCGTGAGGCGAAGGCTATCATTATTCTGAACCCAGCTCGTCCGCCAATTTTGATGCGCAATACGATCTATGTTGTGCCAGAAGGTGATTTCGACGAAAACGCAGTGCGCGATTCGGTATCGCAGATGGTCGCCGAAGTGCAACAGTATGTCTCCGGCTACCGCTTAAAGAATCTCCCGGTTATCGAACAGCGTACAACACCGTGGGGGAAACGACCGGTTATCATCATGTTACTTGAGGTAGAAGGCGCTGGTGATTTTCTGCCCACCTATGCCGGTAATCTTGACATTATGACTGCCGCAGCACAACGGGTTGGTGAACTCTTCGCACGCCATCTGTTATCGAAACTAGAGGTACCCGTATGAAAACACCCCGCCTGACTGATACAACCTTACGTGACGGCTCGCATCCGATGCGTCATCAGTTTACTCGCCAGCAAGTGGCTGCAATTGTGCAAGCTCTTGATCGGGCCGGTGTTCCGGTAATTGAGGTCAGTCACGGCGACGGATTGGCCGGTTCTTCGCTCCAATACGGATTTTCGCACACGTCAGAATTTGATCTGATCGAAACCGCTCGTAGCAATGCTGAACGTGCTCGGATCGCAGCGCTTATGCTGCCGGGAATCGGTACCCGTCGGGAGTTAAAAGAGGCAGCGGCCCGTGGTGTACAGATAGTTCGGATTGCGACGCAGTGTACAGAAGCAGATATTTCTGAACAACATTTCGGTCTGGCAAAAGAATTGGGATTAGAGACGGTTGGCTTTTTGATGATGGCGCATATGCGTTCTCCGGAAGAGCTGGTCGAGCAAGCTAGATTGATGGAGTCATACGGCGCCGATTGTGTCTATATTGTTGACTCCGCCGGAGCAATGCTGCCCCAGGACGCAGCGGCACGTGTCCGCTCCCTGAAAGCAGCTCTGTCGGTGCAGGTTGGCTTCCATGCCCACAATAATCTGGGGTTAGGCGTAGCCAATACCCTCGCAGCCCTTGACGCAGGAGCCGATCAGATTGATGGTTGTTTACGTGGATTAGGTGCTGGCGCCGGAAACGCAGCGACTGAATTGCTGGCAGCAGTACTTGACCGGTTGGGAATGAATCCTGGTCTTGATGTGTTTGGACTCATGGACGCGGCTGAGTATATCGTCGCACCGATCATGCCGTTTCAGCCTTTTCCTGATCGCGATGCTATTACCATTGGCTATGCTGGTGTTTATTCGACATTTCTGTTACACGCCAAGCAAGCTGGTGCCCAATATAACGTTGATCCGCGCGAGATCCTGGTTGAATTGGGTCGCCGCCAGGCTGTAGCCGGTCAGGAAGACTGGATCATCGACGTAGCTCTCGATTTGAGCCGCCGACGGCAATCAAGCGCGCAGAAGGGGGCATTTGTATGAGTAAACAACCAGCAATAACTTCGACGTCCCAGGCTATCGACTCACGCCTCTTTCGCACTACGATGGGTTGTTTTGCTACTGGCGTAACGGTTATTACCACCGTCTACGAGGATCAGATACATGGCATGACAGCCAATGCGTTTCTGTCAGTCTCGCTCGATCCGCCGCTCGTGCTTGTTTCCATAGGATGCCACGCCCGCATGCACGGTATGTTAGCACTTGGTCGTCGCTATGGGGTCAGTAAATTGAGCGAAGACCAGGAATATATTAGCCGACACTTCAGTGGGAAGACAATACCTGATTTCCAACCATCATTTATCTGGCAATCAGATACACCACTACTGGCAAATGCACTGGCACATATCGTAGCACGCATTATCGACGTACATCCGGCTGGCGATCATACTCTCTTTATCGGTTTAGTCGAATACCTGAACTATCGCGAAGGGCGTCCACTCCTCTTTTTTCGCGGTCAATACGGTAAAATGGCTGCGGTCTCATCGTGAGCAGCGCCAACGTATTTTCCACGAGATGACATTCGACGGAATAAATGTATGGCTCAACAGGTGATGACCGGTCTCCATACAACAAACTTCCACCAGCAAGGATCACTCGATGCCCCGGCGATCCTGTTTATTCACGGCTCTGGTCCCGGTGCAAATGGCTGGTCAAACTGGCATCTAGCCTTGCCAGCGCTAAGTGATCGGTGGAATTGTATTGCTCCTGATCTGATAGGCTTCGGCGATAGCCAGCATCCCGATCCTGCACCAACCGAGATTCGACGTTGGATGCGGCTATGGATCGATCAGATGTTAGCACTTATCGATACCCTGGGTTTAAAACAGGTCAATTTAGTTGGTAATTCAATGGGTGGAGCAGTAGCCCTCCATCTTCTGATGGAAGCACCGCAACGGTTTCGGCGAGTAGTCCTGATGGGTTCGATTGGTGCCCCATGTCAGCTTACTCCAGAACTCGACCGCTTGTGGGGTTTCTACGACGACCCTTCAGCAACATTACTTGCTCAAGCAATCCGCTGGTTTGTGTACGATGACACCTTTGTGCAAGACCGTCTTGACGAGATTGTCCGCATTCGTTACGCGGCAGCAATGCGCCCTGACATTCGCCGTTCATACACAGCAATGTTTCCGGCGCCTCGTCAAGCGCATCTTGATGCCCTTGTCGTACCTGATGCAGCGCTACGTCGTATTACGCATCCGGTCTTACTCATACACGGTCGCGATGATGCTATTGTCCCACTTGATACGAGCTACTATCTGCTTGAGCGACTGCCCAATGTCGAACTACACGTTATTGGGCGCTGTAGCCACTGGACCCAAATTGAGCATAGCCATCGTTTTCATCAGTTGGTGAGCGCATTCTTTACCGAGCAATGAGGATGAGGATGATGCTGCTTTTACGCATTACGATGCTCGAAGGGCGGAGTACAGAACAGAAAACGGAACTAGCTCGTGCACTCTCGAAAGCGGCAGCGGCAGCATTTCAGGTACCATTGGAAGAAGTGCGCCTTGTGATTCAGGAAGTGCCGCCAACACACTGGATGGTTGGCGGTACCTCGATGGCGGAGTTACGTCGGCAGCATACATCCTCAGAACAATCGTAGGAAGTAAGTACGACACAACTATGGGAAACAAGATAGATTTGAGCGCTGCTGAGATAATGCTAGCTCAGGCGATTGGTAAAGCGCGTGTGATGCGCCAGACGATTAGCGGTCGAAATACCACCTGGCAGGTCGATCATGACGGTGCCTACCGTATCCAGCGCGCTCATTACCCTGATGCCCAGTGCATCGGGTATAAACTCGGTCTGATCAGCCAGGCAAAACAACAGCAAATGGGTCTGGAACAACCGATTTACGGTCGTATTACCCGATCAATGATCTACCGGCAAGAAGTGAAGTTAAACAACTTTATTCAACCGCGACTGGAACCAGAATTGGCTATTGTACTGCGCCATAGTATACCCTCAGGTGCCACACCAGGCATGGCAATGCGAGCCATTGGTGGTATCTTCCTTGGGGTAGATATCCTTGATAGTGTGTGGACGGACTATCGCTTTAGTGCGACGGAAGTTGTAGCTGATAATGCTTCAGGTGGTGGTTTTTTGCTTGGTGAACGTTTACTTGAACAGATACCAGACGGCGACCTATCGCTCTACCTGAACGGTGAACTCCGCACCTCTGGCCCAATTGCTGCCCTCGGTAACATCGAACAACAACTCTGTTGGTTAGCCCAAACGGTAGGCGAACTAAAAGCCGGTCAAATCGTCTTTCTCGGCTCACCAGCGCAGGCCATACCGGCAGTCGCAGGGGTTGTTGAAGTCGTTTGTGGGAGTAGTATCCTTCAGGCACAGTTAACAGGAGTAGTCTAATGGATTACCCTTTTTTCCATGTCAGTCACTATATAAATGGTCAATTTATTGATCGTGGACCAAGATTTGATATTTACTACCCGGCAACCAACTACGTCATTGGTTCGGCACCAGAGGCTGGCGCTGAAGAAGTAGATGCCGCCGTACAGGCCGCCGTCCGTGCCTTTGGCGAATGGAGTCGCAGGCCGTCAGCCGAACGGCGCGTACTACTTAAACGGTTTGCCCAGCTCATCCGTGATCACGAAGATGAACTGGCAGCAATCGAGACATGGGATGTTGGACGCCCAATTGCCGAAAACAAAGCTGGTTATATTGCACGAATCGCAGCCAACATCGAATTCTTCGCCGATTTTGCTGTTACCCATGGGAGTGAGGCTTATCCGATGGATAACGGCTACATCAACTACGTGCTCCGCCAGCCGGTCGGCGTTGCCGCTTTGATTACACCCTGGAATATTCCCATGTTACAGGCTACATGGAAGATGGGGCCAGCACTGGCCACTGGCCTTTGGCAATACCGTTGTTTTGAAACCGGCTGAGCTGACACCTATTGGTACCTGGCGTCTAGCACAATTAGCGCATGCTGCCGGTATACCTCCAGGAGTGATCAATGTTATTCACGGGTTTGGACCCGATTCGGCCGGCGCCCTTCTGACAAAGCATCCCGACGTCAAACTTATCTCTTTTACCGGCGAAACAACAACCGGTACGATCATCATGGCGGCAGCGGCACCAACCCTCAAACGAGTCTCTTTTGAGCTTGGCGGAAAGGGAGCCAACATTATCTTTGCAGATGTTGATCTTGAGCGTGCTGTTTCGATTAGTTTGCGTTCCTCGTTCTTCAATCAAGGAGAATTTTGCCTCGCCGGGCCGCGGATACTCGTTCAACGACCGGTGTATGAAGCCTTCCTCTCGCACTTCCGACAAGCGGCAGCGCAGCTTAAAATTGGCAATCCGTTTGATCCTGATGTACGGGTTGGCGCGCTTATCTCGCGTGAGCATTTCACACGTGTCAGTAACTACATCGATCTGGCTGGTACTGATGGTGCCAGTATCATATTGGGAGGTGCTCCACCAGTTCTGCCTGAGCCTTTCGCACAGGGTAACTTCCTCCAACCGACCATCATTATTGATGTCAAACCGCATGATCGAGTGTGTCAAGAGGAGATCTTCGGCCCAGTCGTAACAGTTGCTCCATTTGACGAGGAAGAAGAAGCGGTTGCAATCGCTAATAGTGTCAGCTATGGCCTTTCAGCAGTTGTGCAAACACGCGATGTTGGCCGTGCAGTACGTCTGGGATCAGCACTTGAAGCCGGTACAATCTGGGTTAATGACTTTTTTGTCCGTGATCTCCGTGTTCCCTTCGGGGGTATGAAGCAGAGCGGAATTGGTCGGGAGGGAGGACATTACAGCCTTGAGTTCTACACGGAGGTCAAGACGATATGTCTGAGCAATCAGTAACCGGTAGCGTCACTGATGAAGGAATGATTGATACCCTGGCCCGAAGACTTGATCAGGCCTGGGAAGCGCGATTTACTATCGCTCCACTCACCGAGAATGAGGGAATCACTGATGCAGCCACTGCCTACCGAATTCAGACGCGCTGGACAGAATTGCGCGTAAGTCGCGGCGAGCGAATTATTGGCCGCAAAATTGGACTGACCAGTAAAGCTGTGCAGGAGCAAATGGGGGTATCAGAGCCAGATTATGGAACACTTTGGGCCTCGCGCTACTTCCCGATCAGGAATGGTCGTGCCGAGGTACCCTTTGACTACTTTCTACAACCGCGGGTTGAAGGTGAAATTGCATTTTTGATCGGTGAAACGCTCGATTGGCCCGATATTACGCCTCAGCAGGTACTTGCAGCAACCGAAGCACTGGCCGCTGCCATCGAAATTGTTGACAGCCGAATTGATCGCTGGCGTATCAGGCTGGCCGACACTATCGCCGATAATGCTTCCTATGGTGGATTGACTATTGGTAGCTGGAGTACGTCTATGCGTAGTAGCGACTTGCGCACTGTTGGAATGATAATGAGTCACAATGGTCAGCCAACTGTGTTTGGAACAGGCGCAGCCGCATTGGGCCATCCCGCACTGGCAGTCGCATGGTTAGCGAACAAATTACGCGAGTTTGCGATCCCATTACGGGCTGGTGATATTGTCATCTCTGGAGCATTAGCTGCCACAATCCCAGCTCAACGCGGTGATATCTTTGTGCTTGAAATGCATGGTCAACCACCAATTAGTCTACGGTTTGTGTGAGAGAGGTATTTCTATGCCGATGCTCGAGGTTTTTTACTGCGGCGACCAACCGCCAGATTATGCTCACAAGCGATTATTTGCTGCTGAGGCCAGTGCTATCTTTCAACAGATTATTGGTACAACACCAGGACGGTTGCAATTAATCGTGCGTGTATTAGCGCCTGAAGATACGCCGGCGGTGCTCGACAGTGATCCTTCTGATCTTGCAGAAGCGCACAATCACCAAAAGTAGCTTATGTACAATTCGCAACGGAGGAATGCTCACGTATCAACTCAGTGACCGATACCACTTCCCAGTGAACGCGAACAACCCGCTTACGTTTGCAGTAGCAGTGGTGAAAGGTGTACCTCTCTCATAACTCAATCCTGTTAAAAGCTTGTCTGAATACCTGTCTCACGGTATAACGAATTCAACCCATCGATGGGGCGAAGCGGCGCTGCGCCCCGACTAATTCTGCGACAGGGTATTCCGGATAGGCACTAAGCCGTGGCGAGTGGATTAAGAGCCTGATCAAAAACCCAGCTTTCTCATTGGGCATGTCCCGTACCCGTGCGACCATTTCGTGAGGTGGTCGCCCTCACCCCCGGCCCCTCTCCCGCAGCGCGGGAGAGGGGTGGTGCATGAACGCGGTATGGTTGACAGTCACAGGATCGCCCCTGCTCCGCTCATTCCCCCCCTTCCTCGCCCGCAGCGTGGGAGAGGAAGGGGGGCCAGGGGGGAAGGTGAGGGCGGCCAGTTGCTCGCCACCGTCCCCCGAACTATTCTGGAGATGCTAGTGACAACAGTGAAAAGCCTGAAACCGAGCCAGACCTACTCGGGAGCAGAGGGAGAATATGCTATACTGTCATAAGAATTGAACAAAACCTGCACGAGCAACTACTGTCAATGACCGCTGACCTGCTGACAAATCTCAACCCACAACAACAACGCGCCGTTACGACCGTGACGGGACCGGTGTTGGTGTTGGCCGGGCCGGGGAGCGGCAAAACGCGAGTACTGACGCATCGGATCGCCTATCTGATCACTGAGATCGGCATTGATCCGCTCCGGATTCTGGCAGTAACCTTCACCAATAAGGCCGCGCGTGAAATGCGTGAACGGCTGGCCGTGCTCGTGGGTGAAGCGGTAAACGATTTGACGGTTGGCACCTTTCACGCTATTTGTGCCCGCTGGCTGCGTCATGATATTGTGCATTTGGGCCGCGAACGCGATTTTGTGATCTACGATAGTGATGACCAGGAGCGGCTGATGAAGCGGGTACTGCGTGAACTGAATGTGAACGAGAAGCAGTACCCACCGCGTGCGATCTTGAGTGCGATCTCGCACGCGAAGAATGAGCTGATCGATCCTGAGACCTTTGCCCGCTCGATCCGCAGCTATTTCGACGAGATGGTGGCTCGCTGCTATGCTCGTTATCAGGAGCTGCTCATCGAGAGCAATGCGCTCGATTTTGATGATCTGCTCGTTGAAACGGTGCGCTTGTTCCTTAAGCACCCCAACGTGCTCGATTACTATCATCAGCGTTTCCATTTCTTGCTGGTTGATGAGTATCAAGATACGAATCGTGCTCAGTACTTGCTTGTACGGGCATTGGCAGAACGCCATCGGAACCTCTTCGTCGTCGGTGACGAGGCGCAGAGTATCTATGCCTGGCGTGGCGCCGATATTCGCAACATCTTACAGTTCGAGCAGGATTATCCAGAAGCAACCGTTATCGCACTCGAACAAAACTACCGCAGCACCCAGGCCATTCTTGATGCGGCACAATCGCTCATTAACGCCAGTCCCCTGCAGAAATATCCCAAACGGCTCTGGACGACCAACGGGAAGGGCGAAGCCGTAACGTTGTACGAGGCAAGAGACGATCAAGATGAGGCGCAATTTGTGGTGAATGAGATTCTCCACCTCATCGCCCAGGGTATCGCCCGTCCCGGTGATTGTGCGATTATGTACCGTACTAACGCTCAGTCACGTCTGATCGAAGAGACGTTGGTTGCAGCGCATGTGCCCTATCAGGTCGTTGGCGGGGTTCGCTTCTACGAACGCAAAGAGATCAAGGACGTTCTCGCCTATCTGCGCCTGGTAGCCAATCCGTATGATAGCGTAAGCCTGCAACGCATTATCAACTGGCCAGGACGAGGCATCGGTGAACGGACGGTCAACGAGTTGATTGTCTGGGCACGTCAGATGGGCGTGCCGCTCTATCAAGCATTACGTGAACTGGCGGAAAACGATACCATTGCGCATCCGTTTGGAAGCCGGGCCTGCACTGCGCTGAGAGAGTTCTACACGCTTATTAACGACCTGCACCGGCTCCATACTATGATGTCCCTTGGCGATCTGATCGATCTGCTGCTGAGCCGTCTGGAAGTCCTGGCAACCCTCAGACGCGAATACGAAGATGAAGAGGCCGCCGATCGCTGGCAGAACGTCCAGGAGTTGCGCAATGCAGCACTGGCCTATATGAATATGCCGCTTGAGAATCAATTGAATGCGTTTCTGGAAGACGTTGCGCTGATCGCCGATGTTGATAACTTGAATCGGAACAACGAGGTGGTGACCTGTATTACATTGCACCAGGCAAAAGGGTTAGAGTTTCCCCACGTCTTCCTGGTGGGAATTGAAGAAGGTCTGATCCCCCATAGCCGGGCAACGAATGATCGCAACGCCATCGAAGAAGAACGTCGTCTGCTCTACGTCGGAATGACGCGCGCCCAACAGCGATTATACCTCTGCTACACAACGCAGCGTGCTCTGTACGGGCGTGTCACCACCAGTGTGCGCTCGCGGTTTCTTGCCGACATCCCTGCTCCCCTTGTTAAACAGATTCGCTATCGTGGGTATCGGGCTACACCGGCACCGCAGACCACCATGTTCAGCAATCGTTCATTCACGCAACGCAAGGACACCCAACGGAACTCACGGCAACATACCCCTCTGCCAACACCGATGAAGGCAGCATTCTTCCCCGGTCAGCACGTGCGTCACCCGACCTTTGGCGAGGGGATCGTGGTGAGCAGCCGTCTGATTGAAGGCGACGAAGAAGTAACTGTTCGTTTCTCAGATCGCGAACGGCGCTTACTGGCCAGTTTTGCCCGTCTGGAAGCACTTACGGACGAATAAACGCTTCTATCGGGCGCTGACTCACTTCATTGACCAAAAACTCACGCAGCGCACGGGCCGCCGGTGAAGCCGTTCGATCACGGCGCCAGACTAGACCGAGCGAACGGGTCAGGGTTTGATCGCGTACACTCAGGCTGACCACACCACTGAAACCAGATACCGCCAGCGCCGGTACCAGAGCGATGCCCAGACCGGCGGCAACGAAGCGAACCAGCGTCTCGGTCTCGCCACCTTCCAATACCGTCTGTGGCGTAAAGCCAGCCTCACGACAGGCTTTTAACGTTGCCTCACGCAACTCATAATTCGCAGGTGACAAAATCCAACGTTCGTTACGTAGTTCGCTCATCGAGACGTCACTTCGTTTCGCCAGCGGATGTAGGGGACCGACGATTAACACCAACGGTTCGTTCAGTAACGGCGCCACCGCCAGTTGCTCATCTTCGACCGGCAACGCCAACACAGCCAGATCGGTCAAGCCTGACTCCAGCAGATCGAGGAGAGATTGAATACCGGCTTCGTGCAAACGTAACGTAATTCCCGGATACCGCTGGTGAAAAACTGTCAACAACGGTGGAAGCAGATGTGCTCCTACCGTCGGTGGTGCACCGATTGACACGCGCCCGGCTTTCAGACCAACTCGTTCTGCCATTGCCGCTCGCGCCTCTTCAACCTGCGCCAACACCGCACGCGCATAGGGCAACAGCGCCTCACCGGCCTCGGTCAGCCGCAGACTACGCCCCACGCGATCGAATAAAGCAATACCTAGCTCGCGTTCAAGCTGACTGATCTGCTTGCTTAGTGCCGGCTGCGCAATGTGTAATTCAGCAGCAGCACGAGTGACGTGAGAATGACGGGCGACAGCTTCAAAATAGCGTAGATGACGAAGTTCCATACCTGTAACCTTCTATCTGGCGCGATACTCTGCATGGTATGATACCAAATCCTGATCGTTATATGCGTTAGAAGCTGACAATTGATGTAGAGATGCGGAATCGGGCCTCTTCCCTTACCTTCCCCCTCCCCTTCCTCTCCCTAAGTAGGAGAGAAAGGGGAAGGTGAAACATGTTCACCGATGGATTAGAGGTTTTCAGGGTTCTCAATCTCGGTGTGCATTCGATGACCGAACGGTTTAACAACGGAGCGACACCGATGAGCATCACCCACCCGTTGCTGATGACTCCTGTCTCGGGCAGCCTGGAAGCGCAGACCATTGGCTCGCGTGCTGCGGTGGCCGCGATGGAACCTACGCCCGTCGCAAGGTCCCACGATGCGGATGGTTCCGACAAGAGGATGACCGGTACCGCCCAGCGCGGGCGGGTTAGAGCCTGATCAAAAACCCAGATTTCTCATTGGACACGTACCGTACCTGTGCGAGCATTGCGTGAGGGGTTCCAGCGTTCTTGCTCTCAGCCCCACCCTCCCCCTTTCCGCTCTCTGAGGGGGAAAGGAAGGGGGCTGGGGGAAGGTGAGGGCCGCCAGGCGTGCTCCGCAGCACAAGCGCTGAAACCGTTGCAACCCTGTTTCAGCGTTTGGAGATGCTATTGTCGAGTATCATCAAAAGTCCAGGTTTTTTGATCGCGCTCAAGGAACCCGCCCCGACCATGCGCTGACGGGCGTGATTGGCGTACCAACACAGTTTGCACCGACAGAATAGGTATAAGCTCAGGCCCGCGTTGCATCCTGCCGCCGAACCGTCTATAATCTGAACAGCAGAGATACAAGGCA